>MVZH01000120.1 GCA_002068325.1 Lentisphaerae bacterium ADurb.BinA184
GACGGTGACGGTGCGGTTGTTGCCACTCGACATGGCCAGGCTGTTGCTGAAGGTGCCGCCGACCGGGTCGAAGAATACCAGGTGGTTGTCGGTGTTGGAGGTATACGAGAGCGCCCCGCTTCCCAGCGAACCCGGCACCCCGACCCGAAGCGTGCCTTGGTTGTTGAACGTCGAGGCCTGGCTGTTGGCCGCGTTGTTCAGGCCGAGATTCTTGTAGTTGACGTTGAGCTGGTACCCGTTGCTCTGCACCACGCCGTCCCACTGCCCGCCCCCCATGCTCGCGCTACCCTGCAGGTCGACCGTCTTGCCGACACCCATCGTCCCGCCCAGCCCCAGGCTGCCGCCGGCCAGGAGGTTGATCGTGCTGTTGTTGCCGAAGGAACCGTCATTCTGGAAGATGGAGTAGCCGACGACCGTAACCCCGCCCGAGAAGGAGTTGCCGGCGTTGTTGATGCGCCAGTAGTTGGCCACAGTGCCCTCGATCCGCAGCCCGCCCTCGCCCGAGATCAGCCCCGTGTATGAGGGATAGTGCTGGCCGATCTCGCGGGTCAGGGTCAGCACCTTGCCGCTGGCGATCGTGGTGGGGTTGCTGAGGGCGGTGCCGTCGTTCGCCACGGCCTCAGCGTAGCTGATGGTGCTGTCCTCGATGACCGAGATGGGGCCGCTGCCAAGCTGCTTCGCGGAATTGGCATTGCGGTCGACCTGCACCTTGCCGCCGCTTAGGGTGATCGAGGAGAACCCGTTGGTTCCCGTCGCGGACAGCATGTCCCGCAGGTCGAGTGTGCCGGCGCCCGACTTGACGAGCGTGCCGCCATCGATCGCCCCGCCGATGAACCGGTAGGTGCCCGAGGACGCGCTGACGGTTGTCGAGGTGGGGGTCATGTTGGCCGAGATCGTGATGGCGCCGCCCGCGGTGTTGTTGAAGGTTACGTCGTCCACGCCGCCGTCGGTGAAGGCGGCCTTATCGTCGTTCCAGTTGAGGCTGCCGGTGTCCCAGTTGCCGTCCGTCTTGCTCCACACCAGTGAGGTGGCCGAGGCGCCCTGCCCTGCCACCAACGCCACGAACGCCAGCACCGCCGCCACCGCCGCCTGCCGAGTCATCCTCATCGTCGTGCTCCTTTCGCTGGGGGAACCCTGTCTGTTGATTCGGACGCAGGACCTGACGAAGCTGTTCATGGAACGACTCCTTACTCTGTTGCTTAGGGAACGCGGATCGGGCATGCCAACCCTCGCAGGAATTGGCCAAATCTACACCCCGGGCCGCCCCCCGGCAAACGACGGCGAGCGGATCCTCGCACTGAGTTCATAGAAAAAGCGAATCGCGCGCGCCGGCCGACCTGCGCCCGCGGGACCAGGGGCTGCTGCCGGTCGCGGTGGAGGGACGACCTCCGTGTCGTCCGGGTTCCGTTGCGGCAGACCGGGTCTTCGGGTATGACCTGGCGGACACGGAGGTCCGCCCTCCATCGTACGAGGCCGTTGTGGTCCGCCGGGGTTCTGCAAGCGCTCCATCCGGTTGCGCGCGGGCGAATTCCGTGGTACAGTCTGCAACCGCACGGTTGCTCCGGGCTATTCCCGTGCAGAGGGCCCTATGCTGGTCTATTCATGAACAAAGAGACAACGGAGATAGCGGAGGCATACCGTATTGGTTCGCAATATCCTACGGACGATCGCCAGGCCCGTTGACTTCCGCGCCGCCCAACGGCACGCGGGGCAGTGACCGATTGCAGAGCAGACTCTTCGTTCCCTCCGTTTCCTCTTTGTGAGTAGTCCAGGCTATGGGGCGAGACGACGGCAACGACGACAACATCTGGGACGTGTATTGAACGGCGCCGGCGGCACCCCGCCAGGTGCCGACAGGGGGTTCCACAATGCACACATCATCCGGCCGGGGCCTGGGGGCCAGCGGAATCGCCTCGATCCTGTTGTACGCCGGGTCTCTGGGCCTTGCGGCGGCCTTGCATGCGCAGAACCCGCCGCCGCCGAGGCCGTTCCTCAACCCGCTGTTTTCCGACCACATGGTCCTGCAGCGCGACGTGGAGACGACCGTCTGGGGCTGGACGCAGCCGGGCGCCGCCGTGAACGTCACGCTGGCCGGGCAGACGGCCGCGGCCGTGGCCGACGCCCAGGGCAAGTGGCTGACCAGGCTGGGCGCGCTGCCCGCCGGCGGGCCGCACAGCCTGACCGTCTCGGGCCCGCAGACAGAGACAGTCGAGGATGTCCTCATCGGCGACGTCTGGGTCTGCTCGGGCCAGTCGAACATGCAGATGACGGTGGCCGCTTCGATGAACGCGCGGGAGGAGATCGCCGCCGCCGAGCATCCGCAGATCCGGCAGTTCAGCGTGCCCTGGTGCGGATTCAACCCCGGGCACACAGGGGTGATGCACACCGAGCCGCAGGACGTCGTCATCTCGAGGTGGGAGGTCTGTTCGCCGGAGACCGCCGGCAACTTCACCGCCGTGGGGTACTACTTCGCCCGCGAGTTGCGCAAGAGTGTGGATGTGCCGGTCGGCCTGATCCGCGCCGCGGTCGGCGGGTCGTCCATCGTCTCGTGGTGCAGCCTGCCGGTCATCCAGGCGGTGCCGGAACTCAAGGGCCAACTCGATTCCCTGGACACGCTCAGGGCCCTCATCAAGGAAGGCAAGACCGGCGAGGCGTACTTCGCCGGCGTCGTGAAGGAGTGGTGGAATGAGAACGACCCCGGCACCCGCGAGGGCTGGTTCCAGCCGGACTTCGACGGCGGCGCCTGGCGCAGGTTCACGGTGGCGGAAGGACAGAAGGCGGCCGACCTGCCGCGCTACAACGGGGTTGTCTGGTTCCGCAAAGAGGTCGAGATCCCGCCGGACTGGGCAGGCCGCGAGGTGAAGCTGTGTCTGACCGGCATCTACGAGCCCGACACCGAGTGGTTCAACGGCGCCGAGGTGGCGGCGTTCGGGCAGGGCTGGATCAACCGATGGACCACAATCCCCGGCGACCTCGTGAAGGCGGGCCGCGCGGTCATTGCCGTGCGCGTGCTGGCCCAGCCCGGCACCGGCTACCAGGGGCCGTCCGCGGCCTCGCGAATCGAGCTGACCGGCAGCAAGCCCCTCCGCACCATCCCCCTTGACGGCGACCGTTCCCTCCGCGAGTCCACGCCGCGCGCCGGCCTGCCGCCCTTCCCGCATCGGCTGGACAACGATTTCCAGCTGCCCACCGTGCTCTACAACGGCATGCTGGCGCCGCTCGCCCCGTTCGCCATCCGGGGCGCGCTCTGGTACCAGGGGGAGACGCCTTGTCCCGGCGGCAGTCCCGTCCACCGCCGCCTGCTGCCGGCCATGATCGCCGACTGGCGTGCGCGGTTCGCCTCGCCCGAGGCCTGGTTCCTGATCGTGCAGCTGCCGGTGCTCGGCGGACGGCCGACCGAGGACCCCGGGCACACCGGCTGCGCCGAGATCCGTGCCGTGCAGTGGGAGGTCGGGAAGACGGTTGAGCACGCCGACACGGCGGTGATCACCGACCTCGGCGATCCCAACGACATCCATCCCAAGAACAAGCAGGATGTGGGCCGGCGCCTGGCCCTGATCGCCCAGGCGCGCATCTTCGGCCGGGAGGTCGAGTATTCAGGGCCGGTCTTCAGGGCCGCGACGGTCGAGGGCGACACCGTCAGGATCGCCTTCGATCACGTCGGCGGCGGTCTCGTCGTGCGCGGCGAACGCTGCGAGGGATTCGCCATCGCCGGCGACGACCAGAAGTGGGTGTGGGCCGAGGCGCGGCTGGACGGCGACGGCGTGCGGCTCTCGTCGCCGCAGGTGCCGGCGCCCCGGTTCGTGCGCTATGACTACGTGGACGTCCCGCGCTTCTGCCTCTACAACAAGGCCGGGCTGCCGGCAGCGCCGTTCAACGTCAGGATTGAGCCCTGATCCGCCGGCGGCGGAAGAGGAGTCTCCCATGAGTCCTGTCCGATCCGTTGCGATGCTCGCACTCGGCCTGGCCTGCCTCGGCTCCGCTCAGCAGGCGGTGGAGCCAGGCCGCGCCTTCAAGCCCCAGGCGTACCACCCTTTGTTTTCCGAGGACGACGCGCGCCAACCCCACGTGCGGGCCCGCAGTCACGACCTGTACCACTGGCCGTTCCTCGACGGGCAGTGGGAAGGCATCGTCGCCGACGCCGAGGGCAATGCCTGGTTCGGCGTGTCCACCCACAGCGGCACCGACCACGGACAGCTCTTCCTCTACGACGTGAAGGCCGACCGCGTGCGCCACATCGCCGACCTCGGCCAGGCGTGCGGCGAGAAACTCAGCGACAGCCCGCCCCAGGACAAGATCCACGGACAGCTGTTCGAGGACGGCGACGCGATCTACGGCGGCACCTGCGAAGGACACGCCATCCCCGACCGACCCTATCAGGGCGGCTACTGGCTGCGCATCGACAGGAGAACCGGCACCGTCGCCAACCTCGGCCTGTCCATCACCCGCGACGGCCTGCTGTGCGTCGCCTACGACCCTTGGCGAAAGCTGCTCTACGGCCACACCAACCGCACCGGTGAACTGGTCTGCTTCGATCCGGCCACACGCCAGGAGAAGATCCTCGGCGTCCCCTGGCAGGACTGCATTGACGCCTGGAAGGCCGACACCCGCCCCGAGAGACCTCGCGAGATCTGGCCGCGCGGGCTGACGCTCATGATCACCCGCGACGGCAAGGTCTACGGCTGCAAACCGCCCGGCTGCACGTTCTGGTGCTATGACCCGGCGACGGCCAAGATCGAGAACCTCGACGTGGACGTCCCGCCGCCTTCAGATGTCCAGGCCGGGGATGCCAAGGCGCTGGCCCGCTGGCAACAGTCCGCCCTCCATCTGACCCTCTGGGACGAGACGGACCAGTGCTTCTACGCCATCCGCAGTCATGACGAGATGCTCTGCCGCTTCTACCCGCCCGCCCAAGGCAGAAAGGCGCGCGTCGAGACCGTCCAGCCGATGGGCCTGACAAACCACCGTTACGGCAGCCGCTACGCCTCGTGCACCCTGGTGATGCTCGGCCGGACGGTCTACTACACGCCTTACACCGGCTGGGGCGGAACCACCAACCTGCAAAGCTACAACCTGGCAACAGAGACCTTCACTGACCACGGCCCCATCGTGGTCGAAGGCAACCGCCGCGTCAACGAGTGCCACAGCCTGGCCGCCGGCCGCGACGGCAGGCTCTACGCCGTCGCCTTCGTCTTCAGCGCCGAGGGGACGCGCGACCCGGTGAACCCCTGGGGACTGCGCGCGGAGTACCCCTTCCACCCGCGCTTCGTCATCATCGCCCCCGCGAACGACTGCGTCACCCCGCGGCCATAGACGGGGCCAGGCCGGGGCGCTCAGAGCGGCTCGATCGGCTGGACCGTCGGCTGGATGACGATGTCCGGGACTTCGAGGTGGGGCGGCATGGCGCACAGGTTCACCACCAGGCTTCCCATCTCCTGCGGCTGGATGCACTGCCGGCGGATCTCGGGCGTGGCCGCCGGATGGACGTGCGCGATGCCGGCCGCCTGGGTGAAGTCGGTCGCCCCCCAGTAGGGTGTGACGGTGGTCACGCGGACGCCGCTGGCGCGCAGCTCGGTGTACAGGCAGTGCGAGAACTGGTTCAGCCCCGCCTTGGCCGCCGAGTAGGGCGCCCACCCCGGCCAGGCGTGCAGGGCACAGCCGCTGGAGACGTTGATGATGATGCCGCCACCCTGGCGTTTCATGACCGGCGCCGCCCGCCGGCAGCCGTAGAGCACGCCGGTCAGGTTCAGCGCAATGCTCTCCGCGATCGCCTCGTCGGTCTGCTCGTCCATCGGAGCGATCCGGACACCGCCTCCGGCGTTGTTGACCAGTATGTCGAGCCGGCCGGCGGCGTTCAGCACAGTCTTGAAGACGCGATCCCAGTCGCCCGGCGACGTGGCGTCCGCGCGGATGGCGGCCGCGCCGGTTGCGGCGGCGGCCTCGCCGAGGGCCGTTTCGGACCGCCCGGTGATCCAGACGCGGGCGCCGGCGGCGGCCAACGCGCCGGCAATCCCCCGCCCGTAGCCTTTCGAACCGCCCGTGACCACGGCAGCCTTGCCTTCGAGGGTGGATGCTCGCTGAGGGCACATGGCCGTCGTCCTCCTTGTTCTGAGCGGGGCATGCCCTGATCACAACCGGGGGCAGAGGCGGCCCTCCGCCTCAGGGGCGACGCGGCCGCGCCGCCGCCGGCAGGCCGTGGTCCGGCATGCGGGTTCTACGCGAAATGGGTGGAGTACCTCTCCATCGCATCCATGAGCGCCTTGGCATTGGCCACGGGAATGCCCGGGTACATGCCATAGATCATCATCAGCCCGCCTTCGCGACTGCCGAGCGTCCTGACCTCCGTGAGGATCAGCGAGTCCACCTCGGCCGGCGTCCCGAAGCGCGTCACCCTCTGCCGATCGATGTCGAGGTCAATGCAGACCTTGCCCTTGAAGCGCTGGCGGATCCACTCGACGCCGTTCACGAGATCCTGGAGGTTGACAACCTGGACTCCGCTGTCCACCAGGTCGTCCACCAAGGCACGGATGTCGCCGTCGGAGTGCATATGGATGATACACCCGGCGTCGCGTGCCGGTTTCATGAGCCGCTGGTAGCTCGGCTTGATGTACGTGCGCAAGTGTTCCGGCGAGAGCATCGGCCCCGCCTGCATGCCGAGATCCTCGGGATAGCCCATCCACTCCGCGCCGCGGCGGAGGCCGCAGCGGACCGCGGCCTGGTTGTGCGCCTCGATCATCTCGATGAGCCGCCAGAGTCGCGGCTCGCCGTCCGCCATGTCGCAGATCAGGGCCTGGTAACCGCGCAGATCGCACAACCGCAGGAAGGTGTGCCCGTGCGGCAGCCCCCCGTACACCAGGGTGTCGGCGGCCACCGCATTCCGCCGGTTCTCCGCGGCCAGATTCGGCCGCCTCTTCTCTTCGTCAGTCAGGTCGGGCAAGGGCGGCGGCGCATAGCTCGCAAACGCATCCCAGTCCGCAAGGGGATGCCCAACCGACACCGCCGCAATCCCCTCTTCGGGACTGGCCATGGTGACACCCCACGCGTCAACCGCTGAACTCTGTGTCGGCGGCGTGGGGACAGGCGGCGGCGCCGATGACCGACGGAAGCCGGGAAACAGGTAGGGATGACTCTCCTGCAGATCGTCCAGCACGGAGGGCGGGTAATGGTTGCGGCAGGCCGGGTTGATCCAAAACCCCATCGGGATGCGTTCGGGTCGTTCAAAGCGCACCGACCGCAGAATGTTGTCACGCCGACTCATCATGGACGTGTCCCGCATCCCTTTCCAGCCGCACACGTGACTCAAGCGGACCGAGCGGCGCCGGGCTCTCACGGCTTGTCGCAGAGTCTTTCCGCCGCGCGGCCGGCCCGCTCTCGGTTGCCCGTCCCCCGTCTGTCGGCCCGGGTCGCATGGCCCGGAGCGGGGCCGGCGGCCCTCCCCCGGCGGGCAGGGTGCGCGTACCATACGCCCGGGCGCCGGGGACTGCAAGGCCCGCGCCGAGGCCTCCGCACACCCGGGAGGCGACACGCGCCCATCCTGCGGCACCGGCTTGATTACCCGTGGAAACCGGGTACTTTGCCGTTTTTCTGTCACCGGCGCTTCCGCCGTCCGGGGCGGCGGTCCGCCTCCGTGCAGAGGGGCGCCGTCGCCAACCACAGGCAGGGTTACGTGGAAGGTGAAGACGGCCGCCCAGGCCAACAAACCTCAGGAGGATGTGTGGTGCAACAATCCGATGCGCGTGCGGCATTCGAGCGGGTCGTTCTCCGAGCCGCCCTGGCCGGACTGGCCCTGGGAGGCGGCTTGCGGGCGGCCCGGGCCGCGGAACCCCTCGACGCTCAGGCCGCGGCAAGCCTTCCTGAAGTCACCGTGGTCGCGATGAAAGCCCCGGCCCCGGCGCGCGAGCTGCCGCTCAGCGTCACCGCAGTCGGCCGTGATTTCCTTGACGCGGCGGGCGCGCACACCGTGAAGGACGCCGCCGCCTACGCCCCCAACGTCCACGTGGTCGAGTTCACCACCCGGCAACTGAGCAATCCCTACGTGCGCGGCATCGGCGCCAGCCCCGGCAATCCGGCCATCACGACCTACCTGGACGGCGTACCGCAGCTGCACGGCTACTCGGCGAACGTCGAGCTGGTGGACGTCGAGCAGGTGGAGTTCGTGCGAGGTCCGCAGGGCGCGCTGTATGGCCGCAATACGCTGGGCGGCGTCATCCACGTCACCAGCCGCCTGCCGTCGGACCACTGGGAGGGGGCGATCGAGGCCGGCGGCGGAAACTACGACGCGCACGAGACCCGCTTCCGCCTCAGCGGCCCCGTGGTACCCGACCGCCTGCGCCTGAGCCTGGCCGGCGGCTACGCGGCCCGCGACGGCTTCACCGAGAACGACGTGACCGGCGACCCGGTGGACGACCGCGAGGCCCTCTTCGGCAAGCTGCAACTGCACCTGACCCCGCCCGGCCCCTGGTCGGCACGCTTCATCCTCGCCGGCGAACGCGACCGCGACGGCGACTATGCGCTCGGCGACCTCGAAGCCCTTCGCGACCGCCCGCACCACGTGCAGCGCGACGTCGAAGGCCACTCTCACCGCGACCTCCTCGCCCCGTCCCTGTGGGTTGAGCGCCGCGGCGAGGCGGTGGATTTCACCTCGATCAGCGGGCTGGTTGCCTGGGAGAGCCGGGAGCTGACCGACCTCGACTACTCGCCGATGCCGGCCGTGACCCGGAACGCCCGTGTCGAAAGCCTGCAGTTCACGCAGGAGTTCCGCCTCGGCTCGTCGCCCGACGCACCGGTCGAGCTGGCCGAGGACTGGCGCCTGCGGTGGCAGGCCGGCCTGTCGGGGTTCACCCGCGCGCATCGCGAGAAGGGCACAAATGCGTATGCCGCCTACGTTCTCGCCCCGACGGTTGACTTCCCGGTCAGCCAGACCTCCCCGCGGGCACGGCTGGACGACTGGGGGGTCGGCGCCTACGGCCAGGCCACGCTGACCGCCTGGGAGCGGCTCGAACTCGGCCTCGGTGTGCGCGGCGACTACGAGCGCAAGGAGGCGGACCTGCGCACCTTCTACACGCCGGCCATCGCCCCCGCCACCGCGCTGGAGACGGACAGCGACTACGCCCAGGTCTCGCCGCAGTTCAGCCTGGCCTGGCACGTGACGCCCAGCCACACGGTCTACGCCGCGGCCAGCCGCGGCTACCGCGCGGGCGGATTCAACCCCATCTCACCAACCGGAAGCGAGTCCTACGATGAGGAGACCAGCTGGAGCTACGAGGTCGGATGCAAGACCGCGTGGTGGGACGAGCGGCTGACGGTCAGCCTGGCGGCGTTCTACATCTCCTGGCGCGACCTGCAGCTCAACCTGCCCGTCGGCCAGAGCTACTACGTGGCCAATGCCGGCGATGCCGACAGCAAGGGCGCCGAACTCGAGATCCGCCTGCGGCCGCTGCCCGGCTGGGACCTGTTCGGCGGGGTCGGCTGCACGGAGGCGCGTTTCCTCAGCGACGCCACCAGCATCCGCACCGACGCGTCGGGCGTCAACACCGCGGTGAACGTCGGCGGCAACCGCCTCGGCTACGCGCCCGAGTTCACCGCCAACGCCGGCACCCAGGTGACGTGGGAGTTCCGCCCCGGCCTCGCCGTCTTCGCCCGCGCCGAGGTCGTGGCCTGCGGCCGCTACTTCTACAACCCGGCCAACACCGCCTCGCAGGACGCCTACGCGCTGGCCAACTTCCGGGCCGGCCTGCACGGCAAGGGGTGGATGCTGGAAGCCTGGGTGAAGAACGCCTTCGACAAGGAGTACGTGCCGGTGGCGTTCGAGTTCCCCAACTACCAGTCCGGATTCCTCGCCGAAAGCGGTGCCCCCCTCACCTTCGGCCTGCGCGCCGGGGTCAGCTTCTGACCCGCGTCATTCGCCGCAAAGGCGCAAAGGTAGGACAAGCGTCCCCGCTTGTCGCCGTCCCCAAGGTAGGACAAGCGTCCCCGCTTGTCGCCGTCCCCAAGGTAGGACAAGCGTCCCCGCTTGTCGCCCTAGGCAACCGGGGCGGTTGCCACCACCACTTCGCGCTTCGCTCTCCAATCACCAACCGAACACCGTCCGGGCCTTGGCGTCTTGGGGTCAGGGAGGGGCTCAGCGGCCGCGACGCAGGAGGGCGAGGCCGGCGACCACCAGCAGGGAGAGGGTGCCCGGCTCGGGGACGACGCGCCAGCCGATGTCCTCAAACACCGCCCATTCGAGCGGCGAGAGGACGCGGTTGTACTGGCCGTTGGTGGTCCTCGGACTCATCACGTAGGCGGCAAAGTCGGTTTCGTTGAGATGCACCAGGCTCGAACCGGCGATGTACCCGCCGGCCGGTGAACGGCCCGGGCTACGCCGGCTGCCGCGTCGCCGCACGGGTCCATTCGAGGGCGGCCTTGAGGTCGGCCAGCCCCTGCCCCGGCCCGCAGCTCTGCAGGATGATGCCCGTCAGGGGCGCGCCCGCCAGGCGGGGCAGCACGTAGTCGGTGTAGTGGTCGCGGGGCCGGCGGGCATAGGCGTCGCCGCGGCTGATGGGATTGGCATCAACTAGGATGCTGACCCTGCCGCGGGCGCGGTTGAACGGATGGTTCTCGGCCGCCGTGGCCGGCAGCTTGAACTCGCCGACGCCGGCGTGAACCTGGATGGAGCGGACGTTGGTGATCCGCAACACGTTGTCCAGGTTGTGCCCGTACTCGCCGCAGCTGTGCACATGCACGCCGCCGAACGCCTCGCCGATCTGGCTGTTGTACGGCAGGGCGAACTCGGCGTACATGTCCGGGCTGAGCATGATCAGCGGCGTGTCGTCGGCGATGCAGATCCCGATGTCGTCGGGGATGCTGGGGAAATTGCGGCCGGGGAAGCCGGGCCGCTCCATGCGCGCCAGGTGCTGCCGGGTCATCTCGATGGAGAAGTCGGTGATCATCCGGCACAGGTGGTGGACGGCCTCGGGGGCGGTGATGCAGGCGGTGAGCAGCTCGGTCGGCTCGACTACGTGGGCGGCCACGCTGAACGGGCTCTGGATGTCCATCGTCCAGATCGGCACCTCGGTGCCCAGCCGCCGCTGCAGCCGGTCGGTGAATTCGAATAGGCGCCGGACCATGAAGGACTCGCCCACCCGCGGCGGCTTCAGTTTCCACACCTCGCCGATGCTGCCCACGGCGGGCCGCGCCCACGGATCCGCCCCCGGCGTGTGAACGACTGGACAGCCGAAGGCCTCCGCCACCATACAGACGCCGACAAACGTGTCCAGCATCGGCGGCCAGTCGCTGCCCGTGGCCGCCAGCGCGTTGGCCCAGGCGGCGGCATGCTCGACCATCTTGTCGAGGTCGGCCAGCATCTCCTGCGTCGAGTAGACGCGGGCATAGCCGCCCGGTTCGACGACGGGAACCGGCGCCCCCCTCTCCAGTGCATAGGCAGCCCGCAGCCGGTGGTGAGCCGTCAACACGGATTCCGCGCCAGGATCGAATTTCAGCACGGCCTGCCTCCATGTCCGTCCACAATGCGGCAGGAATGTACCGGCGGCCAGCCCCGCTGTCCAGCCGTCAGCCCCGCACGGGGGTGTAGCGCAGAATCGCCACGGCCGGCCGGTCTGGGAGTCCGACGGAAAGCCCGGCGGCCAGTTCTCGTCCGGCCACCGCCGTCTCACCGCCGCCGAGGCAGTCGAGCAGGCGGTAGCGGCCCTCGGGGCGCAGTCCGCCGAGGGGGAATCTGGCGTGGCCGTCGGGGCTGTGCGGCCGGCGGAAGGCGACCACGACCCCCTCGTCCAAGTCGGGCCGGTGGAACTGACTGGCGAGCCAGCGGTCGGGCGCCAGGCTGCACGCCGTCAAGGGGTAGAAGTCGCCCATGAAGAGGTGCCGGATCTGCCGGAACAGCTCGAGCCACCGGCGGCCGAGCACGGTGTCCAGTTGCGGACTCCGCAAGTCGAAGGCCAGACAAGGGGCGCCGCCGAGGAACGAGAAGAAGGCGTAGCGATTGGCCGGGGTATCCGCCACGGGGGCATTGGGCGTCTGCAGCACGGTGTTGTGCCAGTTGGCGAGCAGGTAGTGGTTGAACCCCCAGACGTGCGCCTGCATGGGTTCGGGGGTGCCGCACATCATGTCGGTGGCCCAGTAGCCGTGGTTGCGGCTGATGGTTTCGAGATCGATTCGGCGCCCTCCGCTGGCACAGCCCTCGATGTAAAGGCCCGGATGGCGGCGGTGGATCTCGTCCAGGATGCGGTAGAGACCTTCGATGTAGCGAATCTCGGTGATGCCGCGGCGCCGCGGGGGGTCGGCGGCGCGCCAGAGGTCAAGGGGATCGAGGTTGAAGTCGTGGCGGAACCAGCGCATGCCCTGGGCCACGTAGGTGTCCACGAGCCCGATGAGCCAGTCCTGCACCTCGCGGAGCCCGAGGTCTACGAGCAGGCTCACGTGGCGGACCCCGACCGTGGCCGCCATGGCGGTGTGGTCGCGGGTGGCGCCCAGCATCCACTCCGGGTGCTGGCGGGCGAGCCGCGAGGTGAGCGCGGCCCGTTCCGGTTCGAACCAGAGGCCGAAACCGACGCCGCCCTGGGCACCGCGCGCGGCCACGGGGGCGAAGCCGTTCGGAAAGGCGTCGGCGCGCGGCACCCAGCTGCCGACGCCGTCCCACCAGTAGGGGTGGGCGCATTCGTACCAGCCGGCGTCGGCGACGAGGTACTCCAGCCCCAGACTGGCGGCGCCGGCGATGGATTCGCACTGGTTCTGTTCGTTCACCTCATACCCGCAGTTGAAGGTGAACCAGGTATTGGCCCACGTCATCGGCGGCGGCAGCTGACCGTC
>MVZH01000121.1 GCA_002068325.1 Lentisphaerae bacterium ADurb.BinA184
GCCGAGGGTCAGCACCCGAACCAGCAGGACCAGGGCGGCCAGGAAGAGTAGCGGCATGGCGATCTTGCACAGCCGCTCGATGCCGCCGCGGATGCCGAAGTAGACGACGGCGACGTTGAGCACGAAGGTGAGGAGGAAGAACCCGTAGGCGGGCAACAGGCTGTCGAAGTGCTCGTTCTGCGCCAGTCCCTGGTAGCCGGAGAGGAAGGCCTTCAGCGAGGCCGGCTCGGTCAGCCCGGCGGTGCGGCCGGTGAGGGCGAAGAAGCTGTACCCCAGGATCCACGACTCGATGTAGGTGTAATAGATGAAAATGACCAGGGGGCCGAAGATGCCAATGACGCCGAAGTACTTGATGAAGCGGTTCTTGCGCCAGACGCTGTGGAAGATGCCGGGGGCGGTTCCGTGCCCGAATCCGCCGCCGTAGCGGCCCAGCGTCCACTCGACCCACATCAGCGGGATGCCGAGCAGGAGGAGCGAGACGAGGTAGGGGATCATGAAGGCGCCGCCGCCGTTGGCCGCCGCCTTGGCCGGGAAACGCAGGAAGTTGCCCAGGCCGACCGCCGACCCGGCCACCGCCATGATGATGCCCAGCCGGCTCGCCCAGGAATCGCGGGTTCTGCCCATGCCCTGCACCTCCTTCGCGAAACGGCGATGCCCTCGGCCGCCTCGATGGAACTGCACCGCCCCCCACGGCGCCGCGCGGCCCGGGGCCCGGTCACTCCGTGATGGCGTGCGTCAGGATGTTGACGCCCAGGGCGAGGGCGTCGTTGGCGGCCAGGCCGCAGCAGTGCGGGCAGTCGGCCAGCTCCCAGCCGCAGGCCAGGCCGACCGGCGAGTAGACGACGCCCAGCCGGCTGTCCACGTTGAGTCCGAAAAGCACGGGCGCAATGGCGTCGCCGACCCCGAGGCGGCGGGCGAGGGCGGGGCGCGGCTGCACCGCCGCCAGGGCGTTGGGGAAGAGGAAGACGGGATGGGTGGGTGGGATGGCGGCCAGCTCGGCGCCGGGAAAGATGGCGGCCAGCTCGCGCCGGAGGGCGGCGTCGAACCCCTCGCGCCCGCAGCAGGCCTCCGCGAAGATGAGGCCGCCACGGGTGACATACTCGCGCAGGTTGCGGCGCTCGCGGTCGGTGAGCTCGAAGTCCTGGTGGCCAGTCAGGTAGAGGAACGGCACGTCGAAGAGGCGCGCCGAGTCCAAGGGCAACTCGTCGCGTTCGAAGCGGACCGGGGTCTGGGTCTGTTCGTGGAAGGCATTGAGGAGCATGCCGAGGCCGGCGGAGCGGGTCTTCCACTGTCCGCCGTACTTGCCTTGGGCGATGACGAACTTGCCGGAGCGGTCGCGGGCGGCGTCGGCGAAGTCGAGGGCCTTGCTGAGGGGGATGGCGGCGCTGCGTTCGGCGGTGAGGTAGGCCATGAGGTTGGCACCGAGGATGCGGGAGCAGTCGGTCTCATGGCCGAGGCAGTGGTGGCGGTCGGAGTCGGCCAGGGCATCCCAGCCGCAGCTCACGTCCCAGCGGAAGAAGAAGACGGCGGTGCGGCACTCGATATCGATGCCGACGATGGCCGGCACGCCGTCCTCGGCGCCGGCCTTGCGCGCCCACGGACGGTAGCGGATGTCGGCCGGCTTGATGTCGTGGAAGGAGTGGAAGACGGGGTGGTCGAGGGTCAGCAGGTAGGGCGGGCGCTCGGGCAGAAGCTGTTCCATCTCCGTGAGGGCGGACTCGACAAAGGCGCGGCGGCCGCAGCAGGCGTCGAGGATAAGGGTGCCGCCGCCAAGCAGGTAGGCGCGCAGGCGTTCGCGCACGGCGGGGCTGAAGGCGAAGGCCTCGTGCCCGGTGCGGTAGAGGACGGGGATTTCGCGCGGGTCGGCCGGGATCTGGTCTTCGGGCAGGTTCATCGAGCTGAAGTGGACGTCGAGGGTTTCCGCCATCCAGCGCAGGAGGTTTTCGGTGTCGCCCGGATTGGTCGCCCAGTCGCCCTTGTCGGCGGTGGCGATCTTGGCGATCAGCACGGGCGGGCGCGGCGGGTTCTTCTTCTCGGTCCGCCGCAGCGGCACGGCCGGCAGGGGCAGCGGCGGCATGCCCTCGGCGCCGGAGTGCTGCGCCGGCGGGGGCGGCGGCGGCAACGGCACGCAGGTGTAGCCGCCCTCCTGCTGCACAACGTCACTGTCCAGCCCCAGGCTGTCGGCCAGCCGCCCGGCGCCGGCCGGCAGGGCCGGCACCAGCCCGACCGCAAGTCCCATCAACAAACGGAAGGTTGACTTCATGTCGCCCGGCTCCTAACAGATGACACGTACCCCGCCCGCGGATGGCCGCATTCCGCAGGCCGAAAACCGGCCCGTCGCAACTCGGAAGAACTACTGAACCGTACGCGTAGTATGACACGGCGCGGCGCGCTTTGCCAGCCCTGCCCGGCATTTCCGCGTTGCGCGGCGGCGGTGCCGGAGTAGATTCCGGCATGGACAGACCGCCGGTTCAGATCATCACCAGCGCACAGAACCCGCGCCTCCGCCAGACGGCCAGGCTGCGCGACCGCAGCCCGCGCGACGAGGCGCAGCAGTTCCTCATCGAAGGCTACCGGTGCGTACGGCGGGCGTTGGAGGGCGGCCAGCCGATCACGGAGCTGTTCATCTGCCCGGAGCTGTACCAGGGGGTCAACGAACCCCAGCTGGTGGCCGACTGCCAGGCCCGCGGCGCCCGCGTGTTCCAGCTGCCGCCGCACCTCTTCGGGAAGTTGGCCTACCGCGACCGCCCGGAGGGACTGCTCGGCGTGGCGCCGCAGCGCCATCTCCGCCTGGACGACCTGCCCGCAGGCGACCCGCCCTTCCTGGTGGTCGCCGAGGCCATCGAGAAACCCGGCAACCTCGGCACCATGCTGCGCTCCGCCGATGCCACCGGCGTGGACGGCCTCATCCTCTGCGACCGTTGCACCGATCTCTTCAACCCCAACGTCGTGCGGGCCAGCACCGGAACCCTGTTCTCGGTGCCGGTGGCCGAATGCACGACCGCCGAGGCGCTCGACTGGCTGCGCGCCCGCCACGTGCGCATCCTGGCCGCCACCCCACACGCGCAGACGGTCTTCACGGAAACCGACATGCGGGGGCCGCTGGCCATCGTCGTCGGCAGCGAGCAGTACGGCCTGAGCGAAGGCTGGCTCGGCGCCGCCGACGCCCAGGTGCGAATCCCGATGCTGGGCATGGCCGACTCGCTCAACGTCGCCACCGCCACCACGCTGCTGCTCTACGAAGTCGCCCGCCAGCGGGGATTCCCAAGCCGCCGGCCGCAGTGATCTGCCCGTCCCGCGTAGCGGCTTGTCAAGGCCAAAGGAGGGGCTTAGATTCAGGCCGTCGCCGGCACCAAGGCTGCACGACCGGGCGTCGGGGGTCTTCGTGGCCGCGCTGGCGGACATCATCGCCAGCAAGCGATCGTTGGGACGCCCCAAGGACCTGGCCGTGCTCCCGGTGCTGGAGATGACGCTCGATGAACAGAAGAAACTCAGCCCAGCCTAAGCCTGGCAAGGCCGCCGGTACGGCCGCCCGCGCCCAAGACGCGGCCGCGACCGAGCGCCGGCGAATCCGGCAGCTCCTCCAGCGCCCAATGTTGCAACGAACCCATTTCCTGCGGGTTCGCATCGGCCGCGGCAGCGCCTTGTGACCGCGGCAGGCCCGTGCCCCCCTGGACGGGCCGGCGTGGCACCGGACAATCTCTGTATTCGTTGGCAGGCTTGACAGACACCGACCGATGTCTTACATTGTCTGACATGAAGACTGTAACCCTGACAATTCGACTCGACAGCGACCTGAACGACCGGTTGAAGGAAGCAGCCCGGAGGTCAAGGCAGAACCGCAGCGTGATCGCGCGCGAGGCTCTCCGCCGCCAGCTTCGGCTAGGCCAGTTCGAGAGTCTGCGCCGGCGAATCATGCCGCTGGCAGAGGCCAGGGGATACCTCACCGACGAGGACGTTTTCCGCCAGATCTCATGAGGGTCTTCCTGGACACCAACGTGCTCGTCAGCGCCACCGCTACACGGGGACTGTGTGCCGATCTGTTCCGTGAGGTCTTGCTGTTGCACCACCTCGTGGTCTGCCCGGCGTTGCTGGACGAGCTGGCGCGCGTCTTGACGCAGAAGTTCGGCGCCAGCCCCGAGATCGTCGAGGACGCGCTCTGCCTGCTGCAGCAGGACACGATTGTTGCCGCAACGGGAGCCTTGCCGGATCTCGCGCTTGAGGACAAGGATGACTTGGCGATTCTTGCGGGGGCCATCGCCGGCGGCGCCGAGGTGTTCGTGACAGGAGACAAGGCCGTGCAATCGCTGGGTTGCGTGGGGAAGATGCAGGTTCTGAGCCCGCGGCAGTTCTGGGAGAGACTGGTGCGCGAACAACCGGCTGGAGAGAACCCGCTGGGCGCGGAGCCACAGAGCCGTGACGGTGGCGGTTGAGGCGTTGATCGTCCCCTGAATCAACACCGATGCTGAGGCGAGGTCGCCCCCCGCGCGATACTGCCCTGCCCGGAACGCAACCGTCGGCAGGGAACCGGCTACACCCGCGCCGCCCCCCGCCGACGCAGCTCCGCCACCGCCTGCCGCACGTCCTGCGCGCGATCCTTGGGCACAACCAGAACCCCCTCCCGGCTGCACACCACGATCACCCCCCGCATCCCGACAACGCTGACCGGCAATGCCGGCGCGCCCGGCTCGTTGACCACGATCGAGTCGCGGCAGTCAACCAGAACCGGATCGCCCAGGCTGACGTTGCCCGCGGCGTCGCGCGGCCACACCCGCTCAAGCGCGTCCCACGACCCGACGTCCTCCCAGTCAAAATCGGCCGGCATGACGAGGACACGCCGGGATCTCTCCATCAGCGCGTGGTCAATCGAGAGGTCCGGCAGCCGGGCGAACGCCGCCTCGACGGCCGCCGCGTCGCCGCCGCCCAGGCCGGCAACCATTGCGTCCACAGCATCCGCCATCGCCGGTTGCGCACTCCGCAACTCGCGCAGGAAGGCGGCCAGTTCCCAGAAGAACATGCCGCTGTTCCAGAGGTGGCGGCCGTCGGCGATCAGGCGCCGCGCCGTGGCGGCGTCGGGCTTCTCGATGAAGCGGGTGACGGGGAACACGGCCGGCCCGGGCGTCTCGCCGGCGACATGACAAGGGAGCGTTTCAGGTTCGATGTACCCGAAGCCGGCGTCGGCGTGGGTGGGGCGCACGCCGAGCGTCACCAGCGCGCCGCTGCCCTCGGCGACAGCCAGGGCGCCGGAGAGCGTCTGCCGGAACCGCGCCTCGTCGCCGACGCGGTGGTCGGCGGTCACCACCGCCATCGTGACGCGCTCCCCGCCCAGGCGGTGTTTCAGGACAGCGGCCGCGTAGCACAGGCAACCCGCGGTGTTCCGCCTGGCCGGCTCGGCGATGACGTTTGCGCCGGGGATGGCGGGCAGCGCTTCGCGCAGGGGCGGTTCCAGGGCGCGGCTGGTGACCACGTAGATGCGTTCCGCCGGGAAGATCGGCAGAAGCCGTTCGACAGCCACCTGCAGCAACGAACGCCGGGGGTCGGTCAGACACAGCAGCTGCTTCGGCTTGTCCGGCCGGGACAGCGGCCAGAACCGGTCGCCGCTGCCGCCGGCCATGATGAGCGCCACGCGAACCGTTGACATGACAGGCTCTCCGTCTCGCCGCCAGGCCGTGCGCCCGCACGACGGTGCCACCGTAGATTACACCGCGGCGCGCGCCTCGCTACGGGGAGGGATCGCGCGCCGGCCGCACAGACCGTCCCCCCGCCCCGCCCTCCCCCTCGCCTCACCCCAGCGTCCAGCCCAGGGAGGCACCCTCACGCACGGCGACGGGAGTGATGTCGCAACGCTCGTAGACTCCCGCCTGGCCCAGCCGCCGTGCCGGCGCGCCGCCCACCGTCGTGACGGCGGCCCCGGCGGTCTCGAGGATCCGGAACGCGATGGGGCTGTCGGAGAAGACGCGGGCGACCGTGAGGGCGACGCGCCCGGTCTCCGAGCGCTCGACTGTCCCCCAGAACAGCGGATGCACAACTGGGTAGCGCCCCGGGGCGGGCGGGTTCAGGCGCAGGACACCCGTGGCCGGAGTGTAGGCGAAATCAATCCACGCGTCGTACACCAGCCAGCTCGCCGGCGCCGTCATGTAGGAGTTGCCCCACGAGGGCGCGCCGCTGACGGGCTGGTACATGAGGCGGGTGTTGCACGGCTGGGCGCCGCCGGCCTCCATCGCCCGCACCATGCGTTCCCATACGGGCAGCGCGCGGCTCTCGCGCAGCACGGCCAGCGCCGCCACCCCAAAACACTCGACGTACGGCAACCAGCCATACTCGGTGAAGGCCGCCAGGTCGGCCGACACCTCGTCGGGCGGCACCGCGAAGCGCGCATCGCCGTTCAACTCGACCCACGCCGCCGCGCAGGCCTTCAGCCGCTCGGGCGGCAGTACATCCTCGCCGGCCAGGAACCGCGCGTAGTACTCGCCGGCCAGCATGCCGGCGTGGCAGTTGTCGTTGACCGGGCCGCCGGGGCTGCCGAAGGCGCGGTAGTAGCGCCCGTTCCAGAGGTCGGCCTCCATGCGGGCCACGGCCTGCCGGATCAGGGGTTCGGCCAGCCCGGCCGTCTCGCGGTCGCCCATTTCCAGCGCCCAGCGCCGCGCGACCTTGAGGGCGGCGATCCACAGGGTTCCCATGTACGGGGTCGTGCCCTCGTAATGGTAGCCGTCGTAGCTGGTGCCCAGGCCATGTCCGACCTGGGCAACGCCGCCGCCCGCCACCGCCCACTCGCGGTGCCGCAGCAACGCCTGGCGGGCGCCGGGCCAGTGCCGGCGCAGGAAGTCCGCGTCGCCGGTGCTCCAGCCGTGCCGCGCCAGCTGCAGGATGAATGAGCAGGTCAGGTCCGGCCAAGGGATCTCGGAGGCGCTGCGTTCCAGGTGCCCGCCGCCGAAGTCGTGGTTGACGCCGCCGTTGGAGTCCTGGCAGGCGGCGAACATCTCCAGCTCCTTCTGGTTGAGTTGCGGGAACAGCAGCTGGGTCGCCGGATGGGCGCCGAGGCGCTGATCAAGCGTCCCGTAGCAGCCGGCCATCTCGGTCGGGCCTTCGTTCACGCTGAAACGCCCGTCGCGGTAGAGGACGCTGTTGGAGACCAGCGGGTAGCAGCAGTTGAGCAGGCGGCGCGCCATCCACTCCGGCAACGTCGTGGCGTCGAGCAGGTTGCGCAGGCCCGCGGCGGCGTCCAGGATGGCGTCCGCCCCGCCGATCAGCTCGTCCACGATCGCGGCGCCGTCGGCAAAGTGGTTCTGCCAGTACATCCCGCGGTCGGTGCCGAGGGAGTCGATCCAGTGCGGCATCTCCCACACCACCGCCATCGGGATCGAGACCGAGCCGCCGGCCGGCACGCTGACCGTGCAGCGCACGCCGCCGCGCCGGGGGTCGGCATCCACGCCCGTTGTGCCGACGCCGCGGGCCACCGCCACGTAGTGGACGCCGTCGGCGGCCGCGCACACGTCGCTGGGGGCATTCGTGTAACGCAGGACGTGGGCCAGCGCCGTCTCCGTCGCCTCGGCCCGCCAGGCCTCGGGTGCCTCCCACAGCCGGTACGAGCCGTCGGCGTACCCGGTGCGGCTCTCGGGCGTGCCCAGGCCGCCGCCGGTACCCACCAGGTTCGGCCAGGCCAGACGGCACGTGAGCCGGACGGCGCGACGCGTCCGGTTGCGCAGGGTCCATTTCACCAGAAAGCCCGGCAGGCTCGAACGACGCAGATCGTGCGGGATGAACGGCCCCGAGGCCTCGACCACGACATCGCTGCCGGCAAAGGCGTCGGGGGCCGTCAGCGCCGCCCGCGGGAAGCGCAGGTCGGCCAGCAGGCGCGGCACGCACGCCAGGCCGGGGTGAGGGGTCGTGGTGAGGCAACGTTCCTCGCGGCCGCGGGCCACGCTGAGGAAGGCCCCGTCGAGTCCCATGGGTTCCTCGAAGGGCATGTCCTGGTTGTTGTTGCCGGTGTAGTGCCGGAAGCGTCCGTCGCGGCACAGCTCGACCTTGCCGGCGCCGATGCCGCCGAGGGGGATGCCGCCCGCCGCCCACTGCGGATCCGCCTGCCCGGCCAGCCACGCGTCGGCCTGGCCGCTGTCCACAAAACGCGGCCACGTGCACAGGAGCACGTCGGCCCGCGCCAAGGTCTCGGGCAGGCCGGTGAAACTGAGCACACCGTCGCCGCGCGAGACGTAGGCCCGGCACAGCACCAGCCAGACCTTGCCGGCGCTGCGCGAGGGATAGGAGGCGGGGCCGGTCACCCCCTCGCCCTGGGCCAGCCGCACATCGTCCGGCCGCAGCCCGCCCACCTTCAGCGACGTCACCACCCCGCGCACGGCGGCAGCCACCCCCTCGGGCACCCGCAGGCAGACGTAGTACCCAAGCTTGCCGAGGGCGCTGGGGACATGCACGGCCAGCCGGCCACGGAGGTCGGCGTCGGGGAGGAAGAGCTCCTGGTGTTCAGTCTCGAAGTGGACACGGTTCACGATCATCTCCTGTCTGCGCAAAGAGGCCTGCCCGACACGGCGAGCCGGTAAGATAGCGCGCCCGCCCCGGATGTCGCGCGGCATTCCTGGGGCGGCGGGGAGAAGGTCGCCGTCGGGTGGGCCAGGTTGCAGGCTCGGCGCGGCAATCTCACAGCTTGGGCCGGGTGCCGCGGCTGCCCTCCGGATGGCCGGTCAGCTCGCGGATCATGGCGCAGGTCTGGGCGACGCGCCCGGCCATGTCTCCCGTCAGCAGGTTGGTGTCACGGAACACAAACTCGATGAAGTGGTCGCGGCCGACCTCGAGGGTCTCCACGAGGTGGGCGCGCAGACCGTCGAGGCTGAAGCTCTCGCCGCACAGCTTCAGCGGCACCGGCTTCCGGCACCAGATGACGTCCCGCGGGCAGGTCTGGACCAGTTTGCGGAGGTCGCACCACGGGGTGACGCTGACCTTGCGCAGCCCGTGCAGGCGCCGCAGCACGGGCATGAAGTCGTGGACCGGTTCGCAGCAACCGAACATCAGCAGCTTGAACTTGTCGGCGGCCCGGGACAGGTGCGGCATCACGAACTCGTCGAACATCCCGGCGGAGATGCCGGCGGACTCCTGCGATTCGAGGTAGCCGTAGCGGTCGGTCGAGGCGACACGATCCCCGGCCGGGCAGGCTGTCTCGTCGGAGTACAGCGTGCTGCCCGTGCAGTAGCCCTGGTTGCCGTCGTGGTTCAGCGTCAGCAGGCCCTGTTCCTCCTCCCATTGGCCCAAGGCCATGCTGTCCTCGGCCAGGAAGGAGAGCAGCCGGTGCACGGCGGCCGGGTCGAGGGCCATCTGAAGGTACAGCTCCTGCATGCCCATCAGGTGTACGGCCCGGTTGGTGATACCGTCGGAATACATCGTGCCGGCACGGCCGATCTCGACCGGCAGAAGCCCGGCGAAGGCCTCCGCCGCCACATCCGCGTGCCGCTGCGTCGCGTCCCGGTCCAGCCGGATCGTCCGCCGCCGCAGCTTGCCCATGTCGGCGTTGATGTCGGCGACCGGCCTGTTGGTCTTGTAGCCCAGCCGGCTGCCGCGGCCGTTGTCGGCCCGCGTGATTTCGAGGTCGTCGCAGTAGCTGGTCAGCGGGGTCACCCAGTCGACCACAAAGCGGTCGGGGATGATGCTGTCGTCGTCAATGGCCTCGTAGGCGGTCAGGGCGTACAGCAGCCGGCCTTCGAGGGCGCGGCCGGCCTCGTCGTCGCACTCCAGCGGCGGCATGAGGTCCTGGAAGTAGGAGCCGTTGTCCTCGATGTGGAAGGGGAAGGTCCGCGCGGCGAGGCGGTTGTGGAGGCGCCACTTCTCGCGCCGCTGCGCCATCGGCTCGCTGCAGGCAGACTCGGCGTACCGGCCGGCCAAAACCCTCAGGCGTGTCTGGTCTCTGCTGGTCATTGCGGACGTCTCCGGAAGTCTAAGCCAACTTGCCGCTTCGTTCCCACGGCCGTGCCCCTCGCCCCCCGCGCCGCCCCCCCCGCAACAGCACCCCGCTGCCGCACAGCAGCAGGCAGGCGACGGACGGCTCGGGAACCGTCGAAACCTCGAAGAACATCGCCTCGTAGCAGACTTGCGTGTCCGGGCCGTTCCCCAGCGTGAAGCGAATCTGGCTGGTCTGGATGCCTGCGGGAACGCGCAGGGCAAAAATCTCGTTCGCCTCATACTCGACATGGGCGAAGGTGACGTACTGACTGCCGTCCCAGAACTGCAGGTCAATCGGATCGGTGCCGAGATCCGCCGCCAGGACGATGGCGCCAATGGTGGGATCCCCGGGAATGTCGAGCACAACGTAGCGGTCGGCGGCGGCCGACGGACACCAGCCGTTCATCACCTTGCCGTCAATCATGCGCGCCGGAGTGCCGCCCCACCAGACTGGACTGTAGCCGCCAATGGCAACGCCCGCGATCGGCGTCAGAGCGTCGGGAAAGATCTGGGCTTCCGTGAGGTCGCTGGCATAGAGGGACGCATTGTAGGTTCCCAGACCGTTGGGGTAGGCGATCCGCAGAGTGTCCGTCTCAATCGGGTTCGCCAGCGGAGTTGCAGTGATGGTCGTGTCGGCGTCTGGCAGATCCTGAACCACCGTGCCGCCGAGGGAAACGATCGCGTTCCCCGTCACGCGAGCATCGTTGGGGCGCCACGTGATGACCGTGCCCGCCTTGAACGGCTGGGACGCCACATACTCGAAGTACGCGTCGTAGACGTTCTGGGTGCTCTCGTCGCGCAGTTGGGTGAAGGTATGGTCGTGGCCGTCAACGCCATTCCCGACGGGGGCCCCGCCGTCCGTCACCCCCGTCCCGCCAAAGCTGCCCTGGCTGCCGGCAAGAACGTTGGCGTAGCTCTGCACAGACCATCCGTTCTGGCCGGTGATCGTGGCCGCCGACGTCCGCTCGGCCCCCCACAACGCGATCACCCCGGCCGCCGCCAAACCCGCCGTCCAATGCAACGCTCTTCTGTTTTTCATGGTCGAATCCATCTCCTTGTCTGACCTCATTCGCTTCACTGCATGTCACCTCCCGTTGCCCCGACGCTGACAGGGAACGGCCGCCAAACGCATCCGCCGACACGGCCGCCGCAGCGACCGTGCCCGCAGGACAGGAACAGGCGCACGTCATCCGGGCTCGCGCCGTGCCCGGAATCAGACGGGCCGCTACCGCGACCGAAACTGGCCGCCGCCCGCCGCTGGCCTGCGTGGCCGGGAAAAGCCGGGGAAAGGCCCTGGGAAGGCCCGTGTCTGGCTGACTGCCGCTGCAGAGTCTGGACATGCGGAAAACAAGCGAGAGCCAGCGGCCGGACTTGAACCGGCGACCGACTGATTACAAATCAGTTGCTCTACCGACTGAGCTACGCTGGCTAGGGGAGCCGAGTGCCGGCCCGTAATCTACCGGGCGGCGTCCGGCTTTCCAGCCGCTCTTGATTTCCCCTCGCGGTTCGCTATTTTCACAAGATGCAGGCGGTTGACACCATCATTCTGGGCGCCGGGCCCACGGGCTTGAGCGCCGCCCACCGGCTCATCGAACTCGGGCAGAGCTCGTTTGTCGTCTTCGAGAGGGAGTCCGAGGCCGGCGGGCTGTGCCGGAGCCGGCTGGTTGACGGCAGCCCTTTGGACATCGGCGGCGGGCATTTCCTCGATGTCAGGCGCCCGGCTGTCCTCGAATGGCTCGTCCGGTTCCTGCCGCGCGCCTCCTGGCGGGAGTATGACCGGATCTCGACGATCCAGGTCCACGGGACGCAGATCGACTACCCCTTCGAGGCCAACCTCTGGCAGCTCCCGATCGAAAGGCAGCTCGACTACCTCGAATCCATCGCCCGCGCCGGCTGCGTGACGGGCGCCGCCATGCCCTCCGGGTTCCGCGAGTGGATCACCTGGAAGCTCGGCGACCGGATCGCGGCCGACTACATGCTCCCGTACAACGAGAAGATCTGGTCGATGGACCTGAGCCGCCTGGGGACGTACTGGTTGCACAAGCTGCCTTCGGTCTCGTTCCGCGAGACCCTGCGCAGCTGCCTGGAGCGGAAGCCGTCCGGCACGATGCCGGCCCACGCGAAGTTCCTCTACCCGGTCGAGGGAGGCTACGGCCGAGTCTGGGAGATCATGGGCAGGGCCTTGGGCGAGCGGCTGCTGCTGGGCCGGGCGCCACGGTCACTCGATGTTGAGACACTGACCATCGACGGCGAGTACAGGGCCCGGCGCATCGTGACCACCCTCCCGTGGCCGGAACTCGCGCGCATCGCGGCCTTGCCCTCCGCCATCCGGGAGCAGATCGGCCGCCTCGAACACGCCGCCGTCGAAGTGGCCTACCGACGGGAGAACCTTGACAGCACCGCACACTGGATCTACGTGCCGGACCCGGCCGTCCCCCACCATCGGCTCCTGCTGCGCCATAACTTCGTGCCCGGCGCCCGCGGACACTGGACGGAAACCAACGCGCGGCGCGCCGGCGGCGCCAGTGGGTGGCGGCACGTCAACGAGTACGCCTATCCTCTCAACACGTTGGCTAAGCCGACGGCTGTGCAGGCCGTGACGTCCTGGGCGGCGGGCAAGGGGATCGTGGCCGCCGGCCGCTGGGGAGAGTGGGAGCACATGAACTCGGACGTGGCGGTCGAGGCGGGATGGCGGGCGGCGGAGCGGGCAGTGGCGGCAGGCTGATAGAGGGAGGGAAAACCCCGGCCAGGTTGAGGACGTGAGAATACGGCGGAGCGCCGGGCTCACGAGTTCGCGAAACGCAGGCGTTTTCACGAACTGGCCGAGCAAAGTGGGGGGCGGAGCGGGCCGTGGTGGGGGGG
>MVZH01000122.1 GCA_002068325.1 Lentisphaerae bacterium ADurb.BinA184
TGAGCTGCTGGCCGCGCCGGTCACCCTGATTGCCGACGGCACGAAGAGGCTTGAGGGGGCCGGCCAGTTCGTGAAAATGACGCCTCAGGAGGCCGTCTACGAGGGCCGGGCCTCGCTGCCCGGCGCCACGATCCAGACCCGCTGCACCACCGAGATTGACGGTTGCATGAAGGTCGAGCTGATGCTGTCGCCCGCGGAACAGCCGGGCCAGGTCGCGGAACTGCCTTCGCTTTCCCTCGACATTCCCCTCAAGGACGCCGAGATGCCGTTGTGGCACGTGACCTCGACGACGCTGCGCGTCAATCCGGCGGGCAGCATCCCGGCCGGCGAGGGCCTGATCTGGGACAGCACGCGGTTCGCCGACGGGAACTGGTTCGGCAACTTCAAGTGCTATCTGTGGCTGGGCGACGTCGAGCGCGGGCTGTGCTGGTTCGCCGACAACGACCGCGGGTGGGAACTCGCCCTCGATGACAAGGGCCAGCCCAGCGTCGCCTGCCAGCAGCTGTTCCGCCAGGACGGCGTCCTGACCCTGCGCGTCAACTTGATCCAGCGGCCGCTGCCACTCACGGAGCCGCGCACGATCGTGTTCGGGCTGATGGCCAGCCCCGGCAAACCCATGCCGAAGAACTGGCGCAAGGTGGACTTTGTTGATCTCTCCGCCTTCAACATGTGCTACACCGCGCCGGCCACATTCTGCGCCAAACAGCCGTGGGGCAATGACTTCGCGATCGCCGACTGGGCCTACCGGAAGCGCACCGGCGGGCCGGGGCCGTCGAAGGAGGACCTCGAGGCGTGGAAGCAGCGCAACTTCCCGGCCGACATGGAGCCGAAGTTCCGCGAGGGCATGATCAACCTGGCGCTCGGCCCGTTCCTGGGCAACTTCTCGCCGGCGCAGAAGTACTACACCATGTACTTCGAGGAGTTCCACACCACGGCGCAGGCGCACGCCGAGACGCATGTCTTCCAGTCCGAGTGGAGCGGCAACTGGTACGGGAAGCTGCTGGACCATCCGACGCGCGAGGAACACAAGATGTGGGGGATCGGGGTCTCGGGGATCGTCCCCAGCCACCGCGACTTCGCCTGCTGGTACGCGGCGGAGTGGGTGCGCCGCGGCATCGGCTGCTACTTCGACAACAGCTTTCCGACGCGGGCCTACGACCTGCTTACCACCAACGCCTACCGCCTGCCCAACGGCCAGGTCCAGCCCTCCGCCGGCATGTGGGCGCGGCGCGACTACCTGCGTCGCATCTGGACGATCCATCGCACCCTGGCGCCGCCGGACGCCGTCCCCGTGATCATGATCCACATGACCAACACCCTGATCCTGCCCTACATGGTGTGGGGCGACCAGAACCTCGACCTCGAATGGAAGTTCGGCCCCGAACCCCAGCAGTCCAAGTTCCCGCACGACTTCCTGCGCGCGGAGTCGGCCGGGCGGCAGACCGGCAGCGTCCCCTTCGTCCTCGACCGCATCCTGGACGCCACGAGCAAGGAACAGGAAGCGGCGGCCGCCCGCACCAAGTTCGGCACCATGATCGTGCACGAATGCCGCTGGTGGGGCCGCGAGCACTACGGAGACCTCGTCAAGCTGCTGGTTGACTTCGGCTACGGCGACGAGGACTGCCAGGTGTGGAACTACTGGCAGCCCGAGTGCCCGGTCAAGGTCAGCGACCCCGAGTGCAAGACCCTGACGCTGAAGCGCGGCAACGAGCTGATGATCGTGGCCTGCACCTGGAACCCCGACGCCGCGACCGTCCGCCTGACGATTGACGGCGCCGCCGCGGGCGTGCGCCCGGCCGAAGCCCTCAATGCCGAGAAGCCCGAGGAGAAGTGGCCGGTCGCCGCGGCGACCGGTGTCGTCGCGGTGCCGATGGACGGGTACGGGGTGAGGATTCTGAGGCTGAGATGAGCGCCTGGCTGCTTCGCCGTCGGAGGCCGGCACCGTCGGCCTTCACGTTGATCGAGCTCCTGGTGGTGGTGGCGATCATCGCCATCCTGGCGGCCCTGCTCCTGCCGGCGTTGCGGCAGTCGCGCGAAAAGGCGTCGCAGGTGGGCTGCCTGAGCAACCTGCGCCAGCAGGTCGTAGCCATCATCGTCTATGCCGACGACTCGGCCGATGACCTGCCCACCATCCGCTCCCCGGACGGGCAGTGGGTAGGGTACCTGGAGCCGGCGCAGAAGGCCGCGTTGTATGCCTGCACGGGCGACTCGTGGAAGAGCTGGGTCTGCCCGAGCTTCCACCAGCGGGAGAAGATCAACGCCGACCACGGGGGCGGCTACGGCTACCTGCTGATGACCCGCCGGGACTGGGGGGATCCGTACGGCTACAAGTACATGTGCCATCCGAACGCCGGCTCGTTCGGCTGGTTCGGCTGGCCCGGCGCCAACACCTACAACTGGGTGGAGGTGGCGCTGGCCACCGAGGTCTGGACCTACCCGCCGTGGGGGACGACCTACCTGTTCGGGGGCAACCGGATCACGGCGGTGCGGGATCCGTCGGCGTCCGCAGTGGCCGTCGAGGTGTTCCCCTACAACGGCGGCTGGCCGGGGTGGGGCGGCCGCACGTTCGATGAGGTCGGGGGCAACGCCCGGCACGGGGGCAAGCCGGTCTCGGGCGGGGTCGGCGGCAGCGCCGTGTACCTCGACGGACACGCCCGCTGGAGCACCCGGATCGGCCCCTACATGCCGTGGAACTACACCTGCTTCACCTGGCCATGACCCCATCCACGGGCTGGCCGCGGCCGGCCGACGTCCCGAGACGAGTGGCTTCGCCGCCCGGGGGGCGCACCGTCCCTGCGCCGCGCCGTTCGGCGCCGGAGACTCAGGTGACCTTGCCGGCCAGCGGGAAATCGTCGCTGCCGTCCGCTCCCATCAGGGGGGCCCAGCGGGTCTGGGCCGCCGGGGTTGTGGCTAGGATGTGCAGGAGGCGGGCGCGCATGCGTTCGAGCACGGGGCGGGAGGCTTCGTCCGGGGCGAGGTCATGGGCTTCGGCGGGGTCGTCACGCCAGGCGAAGAGGTGTTCGCGGTCCGCCGTCCCCTCGTCTGCGCCGGGCCTGTAGACGTACTTGCGGGTCTCGTCCTGGATCATGTACCAGGCGCCGTTGCATTCGCAGAAGGCGTATGGGCGTACGGCGTCCGTTTCGCCGCGCAGGATGGGCAGCAGCGAGCGTGCGGGGATGCGGTCGTTGAAGGCGGGCCAGTCCTTGGACAGCGCGGCGGCGGGTTCGAGTCCGGCGGCGTCAAGGATCGTGGCGGTGAGGTCGGTCAGCTCGATCACCCGGTCGCAGCGGCCGCCGTTCAGGTGGGCGGGATGGCGGATGGCCGTGGGGACGACCGTGGACTGCGACTGGAAGCGCATCTTCTGGAAGTGGCCGTGGTCGCCCAGCATCTCGCCGTGGTCGCTGGTGAAGAGGATCACCGTGTTGTCCCACATGCCCTCGGCTTCGAGGGCCGCGAAGATCCACCCGACCTGTTCGTCCACGCACAGCAGCATTGCCTTGTAAGCCCGGCGCAGCTTGCGCATGCGTTCGCGCGCCGCCTCGCTCATCGGCTCGTCATCGGGGCCGCCCAGCACGAAGGCGTCGTCCTGTTCGGGGGGCACCTGGCGCAGGAACCGTTCCGGCGGATCGAACGGGGCGTGCGGGCTGCAGAAGGAGAGGAACCCGAAGAACGGTTTGTCGGCCGGCCGTCGGCGAAGGCTTTCCAGCATGCGGTCGGCGGTGACGATGTCGGCGTAGTCCTCTTCCGCGAACGGCCAGGGGTCGCCGCGGAAGACGGTCTTCTCGGCGGTCATGGAGTTGCCGCCCTCGGCGCGGACATGCCGGCGGTAGGCATCCAGCAGCCCCTTGGCCTCGAGCCGCCTGCACCAATCGCAACGGTTTGCGAGCGCCAGTTGCTTGCCGGTGGCTTCCCATACCTCGTCGAAGCCGTAGCCCTGCAGCTCGTCATGCAGCCCGGCCAAGTCGACGCCGTGTCCCATCGGCGCCCCCCACTTGGCCGTTTGCAGCCAATGGAACTTGCCGATGCCGGCCGTGTGGTAGCCGGCTCTCCGCAGGGCCTGGGCGTAGGTCGGGATGCCGCGTGGCAGGTCGCCGGACATGGCCAGCGTTCCGATCTGGTGCGTGTAGCGCCCGGTCAGCAACCCGGTGCGCGCCGGGGTGCAGATGGGATTGGCGGTGATGCAGTTGAGGAACGCGTGCCCCTCGGCGATCCGGTCAATGTTGGGCAGGGCGAGCCGCGAATGCGGGTGCCAGCCGACGTGATCGGCCCGGTGCTGGTCGGTCATGATGAGCAGGATGTGGGGGCGGTCCATCGGCTGGTCTCCAACGTCAAGGTCGGGCTTGGCCCTGCATTCGGTGTCGGGATCGGCGTGCCTGACAAATGTGTCGGGCAAGGGGACATGTGCGGCTCTCGTCCGCGCACCCGCACACGTTTCATGTGCACCGGCGGTTTGCGACAGTGAGGGTCGTTGACTCGTTCGGCGTCAGGCGTTACGGACTGCCGGGCACGCCTGGGTGTACTGCTGTGCGGCATGCGTGGACGGGCGGACGGAAGTCCTGCCGGCGGTGCCGTGCGCGATTCGCCCCGTCAGCTCCGCCGCCGGCGATGCCCCAACGCGGCCAGCCCGAGGGCGGCCAGCACGGCGGAGGCCGGCTCGGGGACCAGCCGCAGAGCCGTGTCGCCGTAATCCAGGCGGAGTACGCCGCCGATGCTGCCGATCGCGGTCGGATTGGGGATCAGGATGTCGTTGAAGTAGACCTCCTCGAAGATCCCGCTGATCGAACCCGCCGTCAGGAACGTGTACGCCCCCGCCGCCCGAGCCGAGGGCGAATAGAGCATGAGACGCTGCGTGGCGTCGCTCAGGTCAACCAGGCCGCTGACCGCCAGCAGGTCTATCAGGCCGCCGTCCATTTCGATGATCAGGTCGCTGCCCGCCTCAAGATCAACATCGCCGGCAACGGTCAAGGTGCCGACAAGGGCGCCCGGCGCCAGGTCGGCGCCCGCGTTGACCGTGACCGGGCTGGCGAGCGAGCCGGTCCCCCCGATGGTTCCGGCGCTGACGACGGTCCCTCCGGTGTAGGTGTTCGCGCCGTTGAGCAGCAGCGTTCCCTCTCCCGTCTTGGTGACGCCGGCCGTGCCGGCGGCCCCGCTGATGGCGGAGTTGACGGCGGCGGTGCGGCCGTCCTCGACGTCGATCGTGTGAGCCGAGGCGGTCAGCAGCGTCAGCGGCACCCCGGCGCCGACGGTCAGGTCAGTCCCCGCCTTGCTGGCCAGCACGCCGCTGCTGAAGTTGAAGGTGACCAACCCGCCGTGGGCGCCGCCGCCGTTCATCGTCGTGGCCCTGAGCGTCCCGCCGTTCAAGTTGGCCGTGCCGTAGGCCAGGCTGGTGGTCGAGGGCGCCACCTGCTGGTCGGCGATGATCATGTCGCCGGCGATCAGCGTGCCGCCGTTCAAGGTCAGGAAGCCGCGCCCGTTGTTCCAGGTTCCGGCCAGTGTCTGGCGGCCCAGCGTGAAGGTTGTGGCGTCCACAGTGCCCGCCCCGATGGTGAGGTATCCATACGCCTCTTCCGCGTTGCCGGGATTCGTCCGCCCGCCCGCGCTGCCGACGACCAGTTCGTTGATCAGCGCATCCACCGACCCCGCGCTGAAATCCAGGCCCCCGTACACCTTGTCGCTTGGGTTGTCGACACTGGGCCGGTCGCCGACGCTGACCAGGGCGACGCGCCCACTGCCCGACTGGTCGCGGATGGTCACCGTCGGATTGGTCCGGCCGCTGTCGAACGAGATGTAGGACTGCGTCCCGTTGTAGACATTCTGCCCGCCGACGTAGATCCTGTCGATGTTCAGTGTGTTGCCCCGGCCCAGGTAGAGGTTGGCGACGCTCGTGCCGCCACCCCATTGCCCCATGCGCAGATTGTCGGCGGTGATCGTGTTGCTGTCCGCCAAACGCAGGCTGCCGCTCATGTACGGGCTGGTGAAATTGACATCGAAGTTGCCGACGTCCGCCGTGAAGACGCCCAGGTCGCTCAGGTCGAGGTTCGTCGTGACGGTACTCCACGCGACCGGGTTTGCGAGAGCGAAGTTGCCGCCGGTGACGGCCAGTGAGCCGACGCCGGGAGTGGCCCCCTTGATGGTCACGTCGGCGATCCCGGCCACCGTCGGCCCGAGCAGCATCCCGCCGGTCACAGTCAGGGTGACGCCGCTGTTGATCTGCGTGGTGTGGTAATTGGCGGTCTGCTGGTAGCACAGGGAGCTGACCGTGTAACTGCTGTCCACGATGTTGTTGACGGTGCCCTGCGTTCCCACCGTGTCCGTGTTGTCGAACACGATGGCCTTGCCGCTGGGATCGGCGCTGTCCGACCAGTTGCCGGTCGTGCTCCAGTTGTCGCCCGTGCCTGCCCCGTTCCAGGTGGCGGCGGACAGCGGGCCAGCGACAGCGGCAACGGCGGCGGCAACGGCGAAGCGGACGGTCCAGTGCGCCTTCATCGTTCTGACTCCTTTGTGGTTGGGGGCGGGACGTGGGGGCCGGGTAAGGGATTGTGGCGTGTTCATTCGTGGTCTCCCGTGTCTTGTCCGGTTCTCCGGAGGGTGGGAAGTTCTGCCCCCATCACAATCTGAATCTAGCGCGCGACCGATCTGGTGCAAACGGGCGGCGACGGCCAGGCCGGTCGCCGGACTTCGCCGCGGCCGCCCGGTCAACGACGCCGCGCCGGTCAGTTCCATCCATAGCTTGGCGGGTTGCACAGGTAGCAGTCGGACGAGGGCGTGGCGCGGTGCTCGCGATGGATCGTCTCGATGATCTTCCATGCGCGCCGAAAACGCTTCACCAGGGGCGTGAGACCTGCGGGTTCGAGCGAGACGGGCGTCCGGCGGAAGACCGGCTTGTGCACGGTCTTCAGATCCGGCACCAGCCGGTATTCGTCAAAGGCGCCGACCACCGTGGACGCGCCGTGCCGGTTACGCACGTACTTGCCGTACAGGATCAGCTGGTCGGGGTCGGGGTCGTTGAACCGCTTCGACGTTTTGTGGTCAACCACGACGTAGGAGTCGCCCCGGCGCAGGATAAGGTCGGCGACCCCGAGCACCGGCGGCAGGCCGGGCGCCAGGTCGAGGAAGACAAGCTCCTCGGTGGCGACGACCTCGTAGCCCTGCCAGGCGTTCTGGCGCAGGGTCTTGATCGCGTTGTCGAGGCCCGGTTGCTGGCTGGGGTCGTCGTGCTTCGGGCGCAGACGGCGCGCCACGTCCGGCGCGGTGAGCGGCTCGTCGTTTTCCACGGCGTCGTAGTAGGCCTCCGCCGCTTGGTGGAAGAGCGTGCCGGTGGTGAGGGCGGCCGAGGACAGTTCCTCCCGCAGGATGTACTGCTTGTAGTAGCACCCCGGGCAACGCTCGACGGTGCGGACCTTCGAGTAGCTCAGGTAGGGCACTTCCCGTGTGTCGAGGGCGTCAACGAACTCGGCATAGCTGCCTTTCCAGCTCTGCCACTCCCGCTCGAATCCCTCCGCCGTGAGCCGTTTTCCCGCTGTCATCCTGGACGTCAATCTGGCCGCCATGGAAGGGTCCTCCTGTTTTGGCGCAGGCCTGCTGTAATATAATACGGGGGAATGCGTTATGCAAGAACCGCGAGGGCGGAATCCGGCCGATTTCCGGGCATTTTTCAGGGGTGTCCACGGGGTGGGGCGGCCGGCCGGCCAGCCAGTCCGGGAGGGGGGAGGGGAGTTGGCGGAGCCTGCGGCGCGGCCGGTGGAGGGACGGTCTGCCGCGGCGCGCGGCGGGGCGGTCGGCTGGCTCAGATGTCGATGAGCCGGTGCCCGTAGATGGCCACGACCCGCGTCTGCCCGGCCTGCGTCTCACGGTTGACGTGCTGGTGCCCGTGCACGAGCAGCCGCGGCGCGGCGCGTGCGATGTATGCGGTCAACCCGTCGAAGCCGATGTGGACGTCGTCCTCCCGGTCGTGAATCCCCCGCGGCGAGTTGTGCGAGACGAACACATCAACCGCCGGGAACGCCCGCAGGAGGTGCCCGACCTCCTCCTGCTCATAGAGGAAATGTCCGCGCGGCTTGTAACGCCACGACCCGTTCAGGCCGGCGAAGCGCAAGCCGCCACATTCCACGACGCGCAGGTGGAGATCGGCGATGGGGCCGGTGAAGCCGGCAGGGCTGTCGTGGTTGCCCTTCACCGCGAGGATCGTCGCACACCCGTAGGCCTGCGCCGCTTCGAGGATGACGGGGTCGGCCACATCGCCGCACGCGACGACGGCCTCGGCCTGCCCGCCGCCGTGCGTCCAGTGGAAGTCGTCCATGTCGGCCAGGATCAGCAGTCTCATGTCGGCACCGAAGCGGCAGGTGCAAGGGGGGTGTGCCGCCCGCCGGATGCCGGGGCCGGCGGCGGAGCGGTGTTCAGGGTCAGGCGTCGAGGCCCAGGCCAAGGAGCCGGTTCGCGGTGCGCCAGCTGATGCTCTCGAATGCCTCGGCCGAGAGGTGTCCGTCGGCGTGTGAACGGCGGAGGTACTCGGCGTGGCGGTGGTTGTCGGTCGGCGTGCAGATGTCGGTTCCGAAGAGGATGCGTCTGCTGAAGCGTTCCATGAAGGCCCATCCGAAGGCCGGATCGCGGGTCAGGGCGTTGTAGCCGCTGCCGGCATCCCAGCCACAGTACAGGTTTGGATAGGTCGCCATGAGCCGGGGGACGGTGCCGCCGGCGACGACCGGCCCCGCCGGGTAGGCGTTGCGGTTGGCCGGGGTGACATCGGCGCTGATCTCCGCCCAGAACGGCTGCGAGTGCCCGATGAAGGCCAGCCCCGGAAACGCCGCCAGCGCCGCCTCCAGCCCCGGCAACCCCAGCTCGTCCACCAGGCCATAGCCGCCGTAGCGGCGCGGCGCAATGTGCAGGAGCACCGGCAGCGCACAACGCTCGCAGTGCCGGAAAAGGTTCTGCACCAGCGGGTCGCGGAACTCAAGGTTGGCGGTGACCTCCCCAACCCCGAGGCAGCCGCAACCCTTGTAGTAGTTCAGCTGGAAGGACAGGTCGGCGTCCGGCGAATTGGCGCCGCCGCGCGGATCGATGTTGCAGAACGGCAGGAACCGTCCCGGATGCGACGCGCAGATGTCCAGGATGTCCTCGGTGGGCGAGACCTGATACCCGCCCTCCGGGCCGACGATCGGCAGCAGCACGCCCTTGTCCACGCCCGTCCGGTCCATGATCCGGAGCAGCTCCTCGGGGGTGGCGAAACAGGCGCCCGCCGCGTTCATCGGCAACCCCTTGCGGCGGACCGTGTGCAGGTGACCGTCAATGAACATGATGCTCTCCCTGTCAGCCGGCCGGCAGTCTCCCGCGACGGTGAACCCTTCACCCGTCGGCGCGTCGGCGGCGCCGGCGCAGACCCGCGGGGCCTCGCGTGGGGGAACGCCCGGTTGCCGGCGCTCGATGGTCCTGTCAAGAAGGGGTCCGTGCGTTTCCGGCCGGTGTCACTCCTTGGACCAGTCGATGTCCTCATAGGCCGGATAGACCACACGCCGGCCGTCGGCATAGTGCCAGACCGCATCGCCCCACGTCCACGGGCGCACCGTGCCGCTGACGGTGTCGGCCTCGCTCGCCCGCGTCGCGCCCCCTGCCACCGGCGAGGACGCGACTTTCGCCGTGACGTCGACCGGGGGCAGCGGCCGCAAGTCGAGCATCTCGACCCAGTCCGGCGGCGGGTTCGCGGCGTAGAAGCGTCGGGCATAGCGGCGCACGGCGGCGTCTCCCGAATCGCTGCGCTGGGAGTTGTACAGCTGGTAGAGCTGGTGGACGTGCGTCGGCGCGCTCAGGGCACGGGCGTCATACATCAGGCTGCACTGGAACATCCAGAGCCGATACTGGTCGCCGTCACCGGCCAAGTTGACGAAACCGCCCTTCCAGCCGACGGTGCACTCGCCGATCAAATCTATGCCCGCCTGGTGGGCGCTGCGGAATAGGCGCCACCAGAACGGCTGGCAGGGCACGGCCTGCGCGGCGCGCCCGTCCAGCATGGGCGAATAGTCCACGCCCGAGAGTCCGCCGAAACCGCCGTCCTGCAACACGTAGCTGAACCCCAGCCGGCGGCTGGTGACCAGGGTTGGCCACATCACGCGGTCCCACCAGGCGCTCGCCATGCTCATGGGCACCCACTGGTAGGGCGTGCCGGTCGGCCAGGCGCCGTCGCGCTGGCGGCGGATCCAGTGTGAGTTTTCGCGCACCAGCGGGATGCCATGGAGGGTCAGCCGCTCGGTCGCGTCGGGGATCTGGCGTTCGGCGACGCCGTGGGTGTGATAGAAGCCGTTGTTCGCGGGGAGCCGCTCGCTGAGCACGTTCACCAGGCTGGTCTTCACCACCTCGGGCCGGTACCAGTAGCCGACGGCGTAGCCGGCCCCGCGCAACGCGTCGCACATCGCCCGCAGGGCTGTGTTCTCGGCGTAGTCGGGATCCAGCACATAGCGCTCGTCCACGATGTACGGATTGGACAGCCAGGTGTCGTGGAACGCGGCGCCGAAGGCCCCGACCCCCTCGTCCGCCAAGGCTTTGATGTAGCGTTCGGCGTACGGCACCGGCCCGCCGGAACGGGTGATCTCGCCCAGGTGCTGTTCCGAGGCGGTGGCGACAATCCGGTCCTGCACCCCCATGCGGAGCGAGACGTCGCCCAGCGCCTCGAAACGCGCATTGCTGTAGCGCTGCGGCAACGGTTGCTGCATCTCCGCCGTGTAGAGATACTCGACCGTGTCAACCGCCGTGCGGCGGCCGGCGGCGCCCAGATCCCAGGCCAGGTTCGGCCAGACCCCGTCGGCCCCCTGTTCGATGTAACTGGCCGACGCCTGGGCGCAGTGGTAGTACAGCGACCGCGCGGCGATGGTCAGGCTCCCCGTGCCCCAGTCGTAGAAGATCAGCGGGCTGCTCTGCAGGCAGTCCTGGTTCGGGTGATACCCGCTCTGCCGAGGCAGCTTCGGGTGCTGGAAGCAGACCTGACGGTTCCGGTCGCCGCTGAAATCCACAACCTCCGCCCCGGGGGAGCGGAAGCCGCTGCTGTAACTGACCACGCCCTGGCGCGAACCGCCCGGGCCAAAGCCGTTGTTCAACATGACCTGGTAGCCCCACGTGAGGACGGACGGCATCTCGACCTCCACCAGCCGGGCGAGCCCGTGGTAGACGGTGCCATGGCGGTCACGCTCGATCGGCCACCACGTCTCCCACACCACAACGAACGTCCAGGCACGGTAGCCGAGCGCGGTGATGGGCTGGGCATAGTGCACCGTCACCCGGTCCCCGTCCACCGTCGGCGGGTACCACTGGACTCGGGCATCGTGGTTGTAGGCCTGCAGGGAGAGCGTCATGGGGTCGCCGATGTGGGGATGCGGCAGGCCGAACTGCGCATCCTTGTACTGCGGATCCGCCGGCACAACCGGGGCGTGGACCGGCGCCGGCTCCGGGGCGGCGACGGCGGCCGACGGGGGCGGGATGATCCGGGGCAGGCCGCGCGCGTCGAACTGCCCGATGTCCAGGCCGTTGCCGAACGGCTTGGGATAGAGGAGGTGTTGCCCGTCGCGGGTTCGCCAGTCCACCGGCCGGCAGTTGTCGTAGAGCAGCTCCTGTCCGTCCGGGAAGACGATGCGAACCGCGAATTCGCCGGCCTCGATGTCGTTGAACTCGCCGACGGTGAACTTGGCGCCCCGCGGAACGGGTTCGACTTTCGCCGTGCCGCCGGCGCGGGGGGTTGCCGTCACCCGATTGCTCGGCGGGGTCAGGTCATGGGTGTCCAACACCCCCACGACGGCGAACTCGTACGGTGTCCCGTTGGTCAGATCCGGGACGACATGATGCGGCTCGGTCAGCCGCTCCGGCGAAGCGTCCTGCCGTTGCGGCTTGAGCATCAGCACCTTCCAGCCGACGATGCGTTCGTCCTCGATCTGCGGATTCCAGCGCAGGAAGACCTTGCCGTCACCGGGGTCGGCGGTCAGCGCGGTCGGCGCCAGCACCGGCAGCGGGGGCAGGGCCAGCCCCTGAGGCAGAGGAGTCATGTCCGAGCGTGTCGGCGGCGGCGGCGGAGGAGGAGGAGCGGAAGGGGGCGGGGGCGGCCGGCAGGCGGCCAGCGCAACGGCCAGCAGCATCCCGCCCACGGCCAGGCAACTCGCGGGCGCCCCGGATGACAGCTTCATCGGCAACCTCATCGAATGGGGGGGCTTACGGGTTGACGGTTCGCATCAGTTCCTGCACGGCGCGTTCAGCCCCCTGCGGGGTCGCTGCGAGAATCAGCAGTTTCCGGTGCTGGAACGGCTCCGGCGCCGCCTCGACCAGGCGCGGCGCATACCCGTCATGGTTGTTCCAGCTGATGCCCCAGCAGGTGTGATTCTCCCGGCGGAACTCGACCGCGCGGGTGAGCGCGACGATCCCGCGGCCGGCCGGCGGCCAGGCATGGGTGGCGCTCAGCCGCCCCGACATCATGGCCGGCGCCTTCTCGTTGTTGAAGGGCCACGTCGAACTCAGCATCGCAATCATGTTGTTGGACCACTCGTTGCCGATCAGCACCGTCGCCGGGGTCGGCTGGAACTGGACCGTGCACTTGCCCTCGGGCGGCTCGACGAGCCAGCCGCCGTCCGCGGCGGTCGCCGTGGCCCCGACCCCGAAGCGCTCGCGCAGCCACGCCGCCGCGCTCTCGGCGGCCGCCCGGTACGGCTCGTCGCCGTAGGAAAGGATGAGCTC
>MVZH01000123.1 GCA_002068325.1 Lentisphaerae bacterium ADurb.BinA184
GACCGCCTGCATCTGGCCGAGGATGTCGGTCTGGCCGACGAGGTTGACGTCGGTCTCCTCCATCAGCTTGAGCAGGTTGGTCTGCACGCCGCGGCCGGAGACGTCGCGCACCCCCTGGGCCGCCTTGCTGGCGATCTTGTCGATCTCATCAATGTAGATGATGCCATACTGGGCCAGCTCGGTGTTGTTGTCGGCCGTGCGGACGAGGTCGCGGACGATGTCCTCGACGTCGTAGCCGACGTAGCCGGTCTCCGAGAACTTGGTGGCGTCGGCCTTGACGAAGGGCACGCCGATGAGCCGCGCCAGGCAACGCACCAGATAGGTTTTCCCGACGCCGGTGGGGCCGAGCAGGACGATGTTGCGCTTGGCGTAGTCGCGGCCGCGGATTTCGCGGTCGGCGAGGCACTGCCGCACGTGGTTGTAGTGGTCGCACAGTGCGATCGAGAGCGCCTTCTTGGCCTCGTCCTGGCTGACGACGAAGCGGTCGAGGTAGTCGCGGACCTCGCGCGGCTTGAGGCTGAACTCGCGGATGTGGCGCAGGACTTCGTCGGCCTTGCGGGCGTTGGCGTCGGCGGGGTTGCTGTCGCGCGGCGTGGTGGGGCGGGGCCCGGCCGCGGGGCCGAACATGAACTTGACGTCGGCGTTGCGGAGCATGTCCCGCATCTGGCGGCGCATTTCCTCTTCGGGCGTAGGTTTTCTCTGGTCGTCTGGCATGGGGAGGGGCTTCCTGGCTGGGGTCAGGCGGTTCGAAAGGCGGCCATGGTCTCGCGGTTTCCCTTGGGGCCGGCGATGGGGGAGGGCACGGTGCCCACGCGCGACCAGCCCAGTTCATGCTCAGCGAACGCGCAGACCTCCTCGACGCAGCGGGCCTGCACGGACGGGTCACGGACCACTCCGCCCCGCCCGACCTCCTCCCGCCGGGCCTCGAACTGAGGCTTGACCAGCACGAACACCCACGCGCCGGGCTTGAGGAAGGGCGCGCAGGCGGGCAGGATCTTGCGCAAGGAGATGAAGGAGACGTCGGCGGTCATCGCGTCAATCGGCTCGGGGACATGCTCGGCGCTCAGGTAGCGGGCGTTGACCCGTTCGCGGCAAGCGACGCGTGGGTCCGCCCGCAGCCGGGCGTGCAACTGGCCGAAGCCCGCGTCCACGGCGTAGACCCGTCGGACGCCTTCGCGCAGGAGCACCTCGGTGAAGCCGCCGGTCGAGGCGCCCACATCCAGCGCCACCGCATCGCGCAGGTCCGGCCGCGCCACCGCCAGGATCGCCAGCAGCTTGTCGGCGCCGCGGCTGACGTAGGGGCGGGGCGTGCGGACGCACAGGTCGGCGTCGGGGCTGAGCAGGTCCGAGGCCTTCTGCACGAGGCGGTCAGGGCCGACCCGGACTTCGCCGGCCAGGATCAGGCGGCGCGCCAGCGCGCGGCTCTCGCACAACCCCTTCTCGACCAGCAGGTTGTCAGCCCGCACGCGCATCGGGACTCCATGGGCGTCGTCCGCCGGGGGGCGTGGCCTCAGGTCCGCACCTGACCGCTGCCGTAGACCACGTACTTGTAGGACGTCAGCTCCTCAATTCCCATCGGGCCGCGCGCGTGGATGCGGTCGGTGCTGATTCCCATTTCCGCGCCCATGCCGAACTGGGCGCCGTCGGTGAAACGGGTGGACGCGTTGATGTAGACGGCGGCCGAGTCCACCGCCTCGACGAAACGCTGCCCGGCCTCGCGGTCGTCGGTGACGATGGCGTCGCTGTGGTTGGAGCCGTAGGCCGCAATGTGCTCGATGGCGGCTTCGATCCCCGGCACGATCCGCACCGCGAGGATGAGGTCGAGGTACTCCGCGTACCAGTCCTCTTCGGTCGCCGGCCTGGCATCGGGCACCAGTCGCCGGAACGCCTCGTCTCCGCGCAACTCGACGTGGCACGCGCGCAGCCGCTCGGCCAGCCGGGGGGCGAAGCTCTCGGCGATTGCGGCGTCGATCAGCACCTTCTCGCAGGCGTTGCAGGTGGCGGGGCGCTGGCACTTGGCGTTCTCGATGATCGCCAGCGCCATGTCGGGGTCGGCCGCGGCATGGACATAGACGTGGCAGACGCCCTTGTAGTGCTTGATGACCGGGATGGTGGAGGTCTCGACGACCCGGCGGATGAGGCCTTCGCCGCCGCGGGGAATCACCAGGTCAATGTACCGGTCCATGGTCAGGAGGGTGTCGAAGACGGCGCGGTCGGTCCACGGCACCCATTGCACGGCTTCGTCGGTCACCGCGGCGTCGCGCAGGCCGGCCTTGAGGGCTTCGACGATGGCGCGGTTGGAGTTCATCGCCTCGGAGCCGCCGCGCAGGAAGGCGACGTTCCCGGCTTTGAGGCAGAGCCCGGCCGCGTCCGCGGTCACGTTCGGCCTCGCCTCGTAGATGATGGCGATGACCCCGATCGGAACGCGCACCTTCTCGATCCGCAACCCGTTGGGGCGCAGCCAGGTGGCATCCTTGCGTCCGACGGGATCGGGCAGTCCGGTCAGGGTTCGCAGCCCCTTGGCCATCTCGGCGACGCGGGCCGGGGTGAGGGCGAGGCGGTCGAGCATGGCCTGGCTGAGCCCTTGGCGGGTGGCGGCGGCGAGGTCGGCCGCGTTGGCCGCCAGGATGGCATCTGCGGCGGCGACGAGCCGCGCGGCCATGGCTTCCAGGCAGCGGTTGCGGGCATCCCCCGGCAGCACGGCCAGCCGGCGTGCCGCCGTGCGGGCGGCCACGCCCATGGCCAGCAGTTCGTCGTGGTAGGCGGTCTGGCTCATGACAGCACCATGTGGTTGCGGTGGACGACGGCGTCATCCCCGTCGCAGCCGAGGAGGGCGCGGATTTCGTTGGTGCGGTGGCCGGCGATGCGGGCCGCGTCCTCCGCGCTGTAACAGGACACGCCGCGCGCCACCTCGGTTCCGTCGGCGGCGAGGACGCGCACGGTGTCGCCCCGCGCAAAGCGTCCCCGCACGGCGGTGATGCCGCTGGGCAGCAGGCTGCGGCCCTGTTCGCGCAGGGCGCGGCAGGCCCCGTCATCAATCACCAGTTCACCGGCCGGCCTGGAGAAGAAGGCCAGGAAGCGCTGGTGGCTGGGCATGCGCGAGGGCGCGCGGCCGATGAACAGGGTTCCGACGTCCTTGCCGGCGAGGATGTCGGCGAGGATGTTGAAGCTGAGGCCGTCGGCGATGACCAGGCTTTCGCCGGCCCGCGTCACGTACTCGGCGGCGCGCAGCTTGGTGCGCATGCCGCCGACCGAGAAGGTGTGGTCGCTGGTGTCGCCGGCCTGGGCGCGCACGGTGTCGTCCAGCCGCCGCACCACCGAGTAGCGCCGGCCCAGCTTGCCGTCGGTCATCTCGTGCAGGCCGTCAATGCTGGTCAGCAGGACGGTGAGGTCGGCGCGGGCCATGACCGCGACCAGGGCGGCCAGCATGTCGTTGTCGCCGAACTTGATCTCATCAATGCTCACCGAGTCGTTCTCGTTGATCACCGGCAGCACGCCGCTGGCCAGCAGCGAGTCCAGGCAGGAGCGCAGGTTGAGATGGCGTTCGCGGTCTTTGACGTCGGCGGCCGTCAGCAGCATCTGGCCGCAGTGGAAGCCGTGCTTGGCGCAGGCGGTTTCATAGAGGAACATCAGGTGGGACTGCCCGACCGCGGCGTGGGCCTGCAATTCCGGCAGGCTGGTGGGCCGGCGGGGGGTGCCGAGCACCAGCATCCCGGAGCCGATCGCACCGGACGTCACCAGGATGACCTCGTTGCCCTGCTGCCGCATCGCGGCCAAGGCCCCGACCAGCTGTTCGACCCGCTCGGCCGTCGAGGCGCCGCGCACGCCGGTCAGCAGCCGGGTGCCAACTTTCACCACCACCTTGCGCACACGGGCCATGACGCGCGCCCGCTGCCCGGTATCTTCATAAAGAGCCGACATACGACGGTTGACCTCGGTTCAGTGAAACGCCTGCAGACGCGGAACTCGGAATGCGGAATGCGGAAGTCGGAAGTCGGCGTTCGACGCTCGACGTCCGGAGTTCAGCGTCCGGCGTTCGACGTTTGTCTTCCGGAGTTCTGTGTTGAGGGGGCAGCGTTCGTGGTTGAGAAACTCGCAGAGGTTTTGTGGTTGAATGCGATGGCAAGACTGTCTCGTGCGATGGAGGGCGGACCTCCGTGTCCGCCAGGTCATACGCAAAGACCCGGTTTGCCGCGGACGAACCCGGACGACACGGAGGTCGTCCCTCCAACCCGGCACACAGCAATCCTTACCGAGGCCGATGGAGGCCGGGCCTTTGTCGCAGCCACTCACGTTTGCGGGCGGCGGGCGGACACGGTCGGCGCTGTGGGCGGTTCCGCTCTCAGCGCGGCAACGGGTAGCCGTCTTCCTCGTCCGGATCCATCTCGTCCAGGTAGCTGGTCCGCTCATGGCGGCCCTTGAGCGGGAGCCTGGGTGCCCGGCGGCTCTCGGCGTCCCCGTCGCCTTCACTGCGGGGTCGCTTCTTGGCCAACCGCGGCCTGCGTCGCTCGCGCTCGTCCCCGAGACTGTCCAAGTTTTCTTTCTGCATGTCCGGCGATCCGTTGGCTGTGCACGACCGGGCCGTGTGTCTGCCGGGGCCGGCCTTTCCGTCCGGCTCCGTGGGGGATGCACGTCAACACCATACACGGGCTAGGCGGGCTTTGCCAGTGCCTCCCGCGCCAAGCGCCGGGCGGCCGCGGCCACCCATTCGCGGGAGCGGCGGCGGGCTTCGTCGGCGGAAGCGCCTGGCGGGGCACGCCACTCGGCCGCGGTCAGCTCGACCCGGCCGGCCACCACGGCCACCCGCACCCCGGCCTCGCGGGCCAGATTGCGGACTCCGCAAACCGCCTTGCCCCCGAACGACTGGTGGTCCAGGCATCCCTCGCCGGTCACCACCCAGTCGGCGTCGCGAAGCGCCTCGGGCAGGCCGACCGCCTCGGCCACCGCCAGCGCTCCGGGCACCAGCCGGGCCCCGAGGAACGCGACCGCGCCCGCCCCGAAGCCGCCGGCGGCGCCTCCCCCCGGCAGTTCGAGAACCTCGATCCCAAGGTCGCGCCGAATGCGCTCGGCGAGGTGGCGCAGGCCGCGATCGAGGGCTTCGACCATCGGGGGCGTCGCGCCTTTCTGGGGCCCGAATACGGCCGCCGCGCCGGTGGCACCGCACAGCGGGTTGGTGACGTCGCAGAGGGCCTGGAACTCGGGCCAGCCGGTGCGGTCGGGCGGCAAAATCGAGGCGATGTCCGCCAGGGAACCGCCGCCGGGGGTGACCGGCCTGCCGGTGCGGTCAAGGAATTGCCAACCCAGGGCCCGCGCCGCGCCGGTTCCGCCATCCACGGTCGCGCTGCCGCCCAGCGTCAGCAGGATTTGCCTGGCGCCGAGGCCGATGGCGTGGCGGATCAGCTCGCCGGTTCCGAAGGTGTGCGTGTGCAACGGGTTGCGGCGCGCGGGCGGGACGAGTTCGAGTCCGCTGGCGGCGGCCATTTCGACGACGGCGGTGGCGGTTTCCGGGAGCCAGCCGAGGCCGGCATCGAGGCGTTGGCCGGGCAGGGGGCCGGAGACCCCGCGCACGGTCTCCATGCGCCCGCCGCGTGCCCGGACCAGGGTCTCGGCCGTGCCCTCTCCGCCGTCGGCCATGGGACAGGCCATGACCGCGGCCTCCGGCAGGCCCTCGCGCAAGGCGGCGGCGACGATGGCGCAGGCGTCGGGCGCGCTCAGCGATCCCTTGAACGAATCACAGGCCACCACGATGCGCACGGCCCATCTCCCGTCCCGCCGGCCGCGCCCGCTCAACCCAGGCGTCCGCAACACTGCTTGTGCTTCTTGCCGCTGCCGCAGGGGCAGGGATCGTTGCGCCCGACCTTGGGCTGCTGCCGGCGGACGGTTACGCCGCCCGGCAGCGGGCCGGGCAGGGGCAGGGCGGCGGAGGCGCCGCCGGTGACGGTGGCGGTTGGCCGCGCGGCGATGCCGCCGAACTGGTCGACGCTCTCGTGGCGTTCCTGCTGCTGGCGCTCGATGCCGGCCCGCACCGCCTGGAAGGCCGAAAGGGTGGTGGCCGAGCGGAACATGGACGCGAGGATCTCGTCCTTCAGCAAGTCCATCATCTCGCTGAACATGTTGTAGGACTCCTGCTTGTACTCCACCAGGGGGTCGCGCTGCCCGTAGGCGCGGAGGCCGACTGCCTGGCGCAGGTCGTCCATGGCGTAGAGGTGTTCCTGGTAGAGCCGGTCGATGGCGGCCAGCATGATCTGCCGTTCGAGCCAGCGGATGGCCTCGGGCAGCTCGGCCCGCTCCTTGATCTTGTAGGCGTCGTCAACGCGATCCACCAGCCGTTTGACGAGCGCCTCCTTGTCGGCGGCGCCGTCGCCCGTCAGGTCGGCCTCGCGGAACCCGAGCGGGAAGGTGCGCACCAGCCAGTCGAGCAGCTCGCGGGGGTTGAGCTGGCCGCGCCCCGGCCCCGAGGCCACGGCGGCCTCTACGCGCTCGGAGACCGCGGTGTAGACGAAATCGAAGAGCATCCGCCGCGGGTCGGGGCAGAGGAGGATTTGGCGGCGCAGTTTGTAGACCACGTCGCGCTGCTTGTTCATCACGTCGTCGTATTCGAGGGTATGTTTGCGCACGGCGAAGTGCTGTTGTTCGACGCGGCGTTGGGCGCTTTCGATCGAGCGGTTGAGCATACGGTGCGAGAGCTCCTCGCCCTCCTGCAGCCCGAGCCGCGTCATGATGCCGGCGATGCGGTCGGAGCCGAACAGTCGCATGAGGTCGTCTTCGAGTGAGATGTAGAAACGCGACGACCCGGGGTCGCCCTGGCGGGCGCAGCGGCCGCGCAGCTGGCGGTCGATGCGGCGGGCGTCGTGGCGTTCGCTGCCGATGACGTGCAGGCCGCCGAGGTCGGGGACGCCGGCGCCCAGCTTGATGTCGGTGCCGCGGCCGGCCATGTTGGTGGCGATCGTCACCGCGCCGCGCTGCCCGGCCCGGGACACGATCTCGGCCTCGGACTGGTGGTTCTTGGCGTTGAGCACGTTGTGCGGGATGTGCTTGCGTTCGAGCATCCGGCTGATGACTTCCGAGACATCGACCGAGACGGTGCCCACCAGCGTGGGCTGGCCGCGCCCGTGCAGGTCCTCGATCTCGGCGATGATGGCGTTGTACTTCTCGCGCCGCGTCTTGAAGATGCGGTCGTCATGGTCGGTGCGCACGCACGGCTTGTTGGTGGGGATGACGACCACGTCGAGCCTGTAGATCTCCTTGAACTCGGTGGCCTCGGTCTCGGCCGTCCCGGTCATGCCGGCGAGCTTCTCGTAGAGCCGGAAGTAGTTCTGGATGGTGACGGTGGCCAAGGTCTGCGTCTCGCGCTCGATCTGCACGTTCTCCTTGGCTTCCAGCGCCTGGTGCAGCCCCTCGCTGAAGCGCCGGCCGGGCATGAGGCGGCCGGTGAACTCGTCCACGATGATCACCTTGTTGTCCTGGATGACGTACTGCACGTCCTTCTCGAACAGGCAGAAGGCCCTCAACAGCTGCGAGATGTTGTGGATGGTCTCGCTCTGGACGTCGAAGCGCTCCTGCGCGGTCTGCCGTTTCCTCGTCTTCTCGGCCTCGGTCAGGGTGGCATCGGCATCGATCTGGCTGAATTCGGTGGCGAGGTCGGGGATTACGAAGGCGTCGGGGTCGTCGGGGCGCAGCTGCTGGCGCCCCTTCTCGGTGAGATCGGCTTCGCCGCCGCGCTCGTCAATGGCGAAGTACAGCTCCTTGCGGACCTCCTGCAGGTAGCCGCGGTTGGACTCGCTGTGGACCTCCAAGTCCTTGCGTTCGACGGCTTTGCGGACGGCCGGATCCTCCAGCATGTGCAGGAGCTGCTTGTGCTTGGGCATGCCCATGCGCACCTGGCAGAGCTTGAGCATGGCCTGGTCGGACTGCTCCGGCGTGGGGGTGGCGTCGAGGATGTCCTTGGCTTCCTTGGCCAGGCGCGCGCACAGCAGGGACTGCCGCCGGAACAGCTCGGCGACCGCCGGCCTGAGCTTGTCGTAGCGGTGGGTCGAGACGGCGGCCGGCCCGGAGATGATCAGCGGCGTGCGCGCCTCATCGATCAGGATGCTGTCAACCTCGTCCACGATGCAGTAGTAGTAGTCGCGCTGCACGAGGCGGTCGGCGGACATGGCCATGCCGCTGTCGCGCAGGTAGTCGAAGCCGAACTCGCTGTTGGTGCCGTAGGTGATGTCGCAGGCGTACTGGGCGCGGCGCACCTCGGGGTTCTGGTCGTGCTGGATGCAGCCGACGGTCAGGCCGAGGAACTTGAAGACGGCGCCCATCCACTCGGAGTCGCGGCGGGCCAGGTAGTCGTTGGTGGTGACCAGCTGGCAGTTGCGGCCGGTGAGGGCGTTCAGGTACAGCGGCAGGGTGGCGACCAGGGTCTTGCCCTCGCCGGTGGCCATCTCCGTCACGCACCCGCGGTGCAGCACGACGCCGCCGAGCAGCTGGACGTCGAACGGGATCATGTCCCAAGTGAGGGTGTGGGCGGTGACGGTGATCTCGCTGCCGACCAGGCGGCGGCAGGCATTCTTGACCGTGGCGAAGGCCTCGCACATGAGGTCGTCGAGCGTCTCGCCCTTCTTGAGGCGCTCCCGGAACTCGTCCGTCTTGGCCCGCAGCTGCTCGTCGGTCAGGCCCTGGTACTGGCGCTCGAACTCATTGATCTGCCCGACCAGGGGCCACAGCTTCTTCAGCAGCCGCGCGTTGCGCGACCCGAAGATCTTCTTCAGAATCCATTCCACCATGGGGAGGGCTTCCTTCGCCTGTCGGCCGGGCGGAGCGTGCGCGCCGGGGGCAGCCACGCGCGGCGCACACGTGACGGGCCGCTCGCCGCCAAACCAGATAGAATAACGCCGGATGGCCGGATGTAAACCCGGCGGCGGACGGACTCGGTTGCCGAGTGGGGCATGATGGGCTTGGGTGGAGGGCGGACCTCCGCCGGGTCATGTCGAAGGGCAAGGTCTGTCGGGTACGACCTGGACGGCACCTGCCTGCGCCAAGCAGAGCGCGGCAGGCAGGCGGAGGCCGTCCCTCCATTGGACAACTCACGGGCTGACCGACTACGCGTCTTGGCCCGCATGGCGCGCCGCGCAGAGGACAGGGGGGACGGCCGGCGGGCGGCGCTCTTTCCGGGCAAGGTGTGTTCCGTCGCCCCCGTCAGGCAGAGAACGTCGCGGGCCGGGTCATGCCGGGCCGTCGGCGGGGAAGACGCGGATGACGCCGTATTCGCCGTCGTAGCCGCCTTGGCGGACGACTTGGCCGGCGCGCAGCCGGCGGACCGCCTCGGCCAGCCGCACGTGTCCCTTCTCCGCCAGCCGTTCCGGCGGCAGGTCGAGAAGGATTTGCATCTCCGGGCCGAACTCGCCGAGCAGGCGGTGATAGGCGGCCGTGACCCTCTTGCTGGCGGGGGCGGTGCCATGGATTTCGCCCAGCAGCTCGTCGAGCGGGATGATGTAGCGGTTGGGCAGGGCCTGGGGCGGGCGGGCGCCCGCCGGGCGGTCGGCCAGCTCGACGATGCGATGGAGGACGCCGAGGACCAGCTCGCCGCCGCAGACCGGGCAGCGGTCGCCGCAGGCCATGCTCTCCTCGGGCGTCAGGACGACGCCGCACTTGCGGTGCCCGTCGAGGTGGTACTTGCCCTCCTCGGGGAACAGGTCAATGGTGCCGCCGCAGACGGCCGGGTCCTTTCGGCGCAGGCCGTCGAGCATGCGGGGGTAGTCGGGTTCGCCAAAGAACAGGTTGGCGTTGCGGGCCAGGTTGGACGGCGAGTGCAGGTCGGAGTTGGAGACCAGGGCGACGCCGTCCAGGCCGCTGATGCGCCAGTTCATGGGAGGGTCGGACGACAGGCCGGTCTCGACCGCGAAGATGTGCGGCGACAGCTCGCCGAAGCATTCCACGATGGAGTCGAAGCCCGACTTTGAACCCAGCATCGAGAACCACGGGGTCCAGATGTGCGCGGGGATCAGGCAGGCCTGGGGACAGACCCCGAGGAGGAGGTCGAGCAGGTCGCGCGGGTCGAGGCCGAGGATGGGGCGTCCGTCGGACCTGATGTTGCCGAGGCGGTCGAGGCGGGCATTGACTTGGGCGGCGGCGGCCAGGTCCGGCATCAGGATCAGGCTGTGGACTTTGCGCACCCGGCCGTCCCGCTTGTAGATGCTGCTGATTTCGCCGGAGATGATGAAACGGACCTCGGCCCGGCAGGCGGGCGGCACCTCGCGGTTTGCGGAGTCCGCAATCCCGGGGCGCAGGCGGTAGAGCCCGGGGCCGGCGGGTTCGAGCTGGGTTTCGAGTTCGGCGAACCAGGCCGGGTGGGTGAAGTCGCCGGTCGCGACGACCGCCACGCCCTTGAGCTGGGCCCAGCGGTGCATCCCCTCGAGGGTGCATGCGCCGCTGGTGGCGCGCGAAAGGTGCGAGTGGACATGCAGGTCGGCGAGGTACGTTTGCATGGGGTCCGTGTGGACTGGAATCGAGACGCCGCGGCGGACATCGCCGGTGAAACTCAGTACTCTTCACCTGCCAGTCGAAGCGTTTGCATAGCCCCTGCACCACCTGGCCGGGACGGAGCCCGTCCCTCCATGATCCCCGAAGAAGGCCCGCTGTCTGCGGTAATGGAGGGACGACCTCCGTGTCGTCCGCGAGGGGGTCAGCAATCGCCTCAGTCGTTCCATGGTCATCTGGACAAGCTCAACTCCTACCGGCGGAGTCCGCCGGCTCCATGCGACCGGTTCAGATCATACTGGGACAATCCGTAACTGAAGAGCATTGAGCCTAGGCCTGGATCTCCTTGACGAGGCACTCCGCGGCACGTTCGCCGTCGAGGGCGGAGCTGACGATCCCGCCGGCGTAGCCCGCGCCTTCGCCGGCCGGGAAGACGCCGCGGGCGCAGACGGACTGTCCGGTGGCGTCGCGCACCATGCGCACGGGGCTCGAACTGCGGGTCTCGGCGGCGTAGAGAAGAGCCTGCTCGATGCGGACCCCGCGCAGGTGATGCAGCATGGGGGGGAGGGCCTGGATGAGGGTGGCGGTGACGAACTCGGGCAGCAGGGAGCGCAGGTCGGCGGCGCGGGCGGTGCGGCACGAACGTTCCTCGGGCAGGCCGGCGGCCGGATCCCCTTCGAGAAATCCCGCCAGGCGCATGGCCGGCAGTCCATAGCCCCCGCCGCCGGCGGCAAAGGCGGCTGCCTCGATGCGACGCTGGAACTCACACCCGGCCAGGGCGGCGACGACCGCCCCCGGCCCGCCCGCCGGAAAGTCGGCCGGCGTGACCGGGACGAGGAAGGCGGCGTTGCCGAACGGACGCGCGCGCGCCGCCAGGCTCATGCCGTTGGTGGTCAGCAGGCCGGGCATGGATGCGCAGGCGATCACTGTGCCGCCCGGACACATGCAGAAGCTGTAGCAGGCGCGCGCACCGGCCTCGGCGCGTCGGGTCAGCCGGAACGAGGCGGCCCCGACCACGGCGCGGCAGGCGTCCCCGAGCTGCGAGCGATTGATGGCCGCCTGCGGCAGTTCGAGGCGCACGCCGATGGCAAAGGGTTTGGCCGCCAGGGCAAGGCCGCCGCGGGCGAGGGCGTCGTAGACGTCGCGGGCGCTGTGCCCGGTGGCCAGGATGCAGTGTGTAGTGGGCCATGTCTCGCCGTTGACGACGACGGAGGCCAGGCGTCCGTCCTCGATGTGAAGACCGTCGAACCGGGCGTGGAAACGCACCTCGCCGCCGTGCTCGACGATCCGCCGTCTGAGGAGGGGGGTAAGGTTCAGCAGGCGGTCGCTGCCCAGGTGGGGTTCGGCGTCCAGGAGGATGGTCTCAGGGGCGCCGCAGGCGACCAGGGTGCGGAAGAAGCGCCGGATGCGTTCGCGGTCCTTGGCGCGGGCGGTCAGCTTGCCGTCGGAGAACAGTCCGGCGCCGCCCTCGCCGTAGAGGACGTTGCTTTCGGGGTCGAGGAGCCCGTCCGTCCAGAAGCGGTGTACTTGGCCGGCTCGCTCCTCGACGGGGGCGCCGCGCTCGATGAGGACGGGGCGCAGGCCGGCCTCGGCGAGGGTGAGTGCGGCCATGAGTCCGGCGGGGCCGGCGCCGACGACAAGGGGCGGCGTGGCGGGGCGGCGGCGGGGTGTGACGGCGGGCGCCGGCCGCGTCGCGTGCTCGGTTTGTGACCCGCCGTCCTCGGCGAGGATTTCGATGTCGCGGTTGTCCGTCCACGCCGGCAGGGGGGGGCCGTCCACCTCGGCTTCGACCGTGAAGGAGTAGTGCGCGGCCCGCCGCCGCCGTGCGTCCAGGGAACGGCGCAGCGCGGTCACGGCCCGGACACGCCCGTGCCCGACCCCTAGCTTGCGGGCCACCGTCGCCGGCAGCGCACTCTCGGCTGAACCGGCCGGCAGAATGACTTGTCGAACACGGATTCTCATGGTACGTTGCGCAGACGAACCTCGCCAGGATGATTCACAAAGAGGAAACGGAGGCAACGAAGGGTTTGCGTTGCCGGGGGTTACCCCCCCCTTGGAGTCTGGCACACGTCGACTGCCGTGAACGATGACATCCTTCTTGCGTTTGGCCTTCGAAACCGCGGCGGAGCCGCTCTGGAGTGCGGTCGCCTGCGTGCCACGCCATAGCCATCTGGCGACGGCGGGCGACCGCTTTGTTCCGCCGGGGCCTGCCCCGG
>MVZH01000124.1 GCA_002068325.1 Lentisphaerae bacterium ADurb.BinA184
AAAGGCAGGTGCCGGCCGATGAAACGGAAGCGATTCACGCTGATCGAGCTTCTCGTCGTCATTGCCATCATCGCGATCCTGGCCGCACTGCTGTTGCCGGCGCTGCGGCAGGCCAGGGAAACGGCCCGGCGTCTCGGCTGCCTGAACAACGAGCGCAGCCTGATGATGGGGCTGGGCATGTACCTGGACGACTTCGACTCGCACCAGCCGCTGCTGGGGACGTACTCCGACGCCTACGCCTACATGGGCTATCTCCACCCCGTGGCGATCGCGCCCTACCTCGGCTTCCCCGAACTCGAAGAACTGCCGCTGACGGGGGCCACGACTGGCACCAAGTTCCACACCTACTGCAGCCTGGTCGCCGGCCGGGGGCGCATCTACCGCAGCGCGCTCTTCTGCCAGGAGGATCCCTACTACCCGGAGCTGATCCCGGCCACCGCCTCGTCGCCGGTGAGCTGGATGCGTCTGGGCAACTACGCGGCGGCGTGGTATGGCTGGAACCCGAACAGCACCGCCTACTGTCCGACCGGGCCGAACCTGGCGGCGGCGGGCGGCGCCAACCTGGCCTTCTACCTGGGGACGTTCATGAGCAGCCGGCCCAACCCCAGCGACACGCTCATCTACGGGCATACCCTGACGAACTTCACCTACATGCAGAACTACGGCGTCAACCGGGCCAGCGCCTGGAACTTCCCGCACACCGCCTGGCGCCTGCACGGCGGAACCCTGCCCTACGCCTGGCTGGACGGACACAGTGAACTCATCTCGGCCCAGGAGATGCTCACCGACTTCAACAACGGCGCACCGCTCTACGGCCCGACCGGCACGAGACCGGTCTGGTACACCGGCTGTTTCACGCCGTGGTGAGGAATGGCGCAGAGGGCATGGCGAGACTTAGGGTTACCGATGAGCATCGACAGGAACCGACGGGAACCGACGGGAACCGACGGGAACCGACGGCTACTGACAGGCTTCGACGAAGGGCAGGGCGCCGGCCGGTGAAACGGAACCGATTCACGCTCATCGAGCTGCTTGTGGTGGTTGCGATCATCGCGATCTTGGCGGCGCTTCTGCTGCCGGCGCTGGGGCAGGCGCGGGAGTCGGCGCGGACCGTGTCGTGCACCTCGAACCAGAAGCAGATCGGCCTGACCGCGCACAACTACTCCGACGACTTCGACGGTTGGTTCCCGCTCTATGGGTTTGCCGGCGTGCCCTGCTACAACCCTTGGGCGCGCGGGTCATACTGGGCGCGGGCCGACCAGTCCGACCGGATCAGCGAGGCCGGCATGGGGTATCTGCTCTACCGGCAGGGAACGCGTTACGTGGACAGCTACCGCATCTTCTTCTGTCCGAACACCATGATGCGTTTCACCAAGACCGCGGCCAACTGGTACTTCTGGGGCTGGTGGGAGGGGTTGCACAGCGACGGCGCCGGGTTCTGGGGCTACACCCAGTACAATGGCACCGGCCCCTACGTCCCCGGCTACAGCGCGACGTTCTATCCCGCCCGCAACACCGACGCCCCGGACAAGGTGCTGCTCACCGACCACAACCGCTTTGAAGGCGTGTGGGACTACTCGTTTGACGGCAACGGCATGCCGAACACCTCGCACCGCGGCGTGAACATGCTCTACGCCGACGGGCACGCCCGCTTCTGGAGCTTCGGCGGCGACACTGACACGGGCGGCTTCACCATGGCCCAGTATTACGGCTATCATGCTGTCTACCGCGCCCCCTGAGCCCAAAACACCAAGGACAGTGCACATGACCACGCGAACTCTCACCGCCGCCTTTTCTCTCCTGACAGCCCTTGCCGCCGTCGCGACCGAGACGGAGAACCTCGGCATCCGCATCCTGCCGGCGCCCGGCAAGGTGGTCGTTGACGCGGACTCCGCGGACTGGGACGTGTCGGGCGGGGTCTTCGTGTGCGGCGACGTCGAGAACTTGCGCGGCCGTCTGGCCTGCTGGTTCCACGCGATGTACGACGTGGACAACCTCTACGTCCTGACCCGCTGGATTGACGACACGCCGATGAACAATCCGGGCAGTGTTTCCGGCGACCACGGCTTTGCCGGCGACTGCCTGCAGTTCCGCACGCTGGTTTACCTCGACCAGCCGCAGATCGGCGGCCGGCCGGAATCCCCCGCGCAGCGCACCACCCACGTCACCGCCTGGCGGGATCGCGACGGCAAGGACGTCATTGATCTGGCCTGGGGCATCTACTTCGACCAGGACGGGCTGAAGGACGCCAAGACTCAGGGCGGGGCCCAGGCTTTCGCGCCGCACGCCGACGGCAAAGGCTACACGCAGGAGATTGCGTTGCCGTGGAAGCTGCTGGCGCCGCCGGGGTGGGCGCCTGCCGCCGGCCGCAAGATCATTCTCACCGTCGAACCCAATTTCGGCACCGAGACCAAGTTCCGCATCTCGCTGAAGGACATCTTCCGCCGCGGGGTCACGCCCGACCGCGTATTCACCTTCTCGGGGCCGACGTGCTGGGGGTATGGCACGCTCAGCGAGAAGGGCGGCGTCGAGCCGCAGCCGCTGCGCCTGGCCGACAACCGCGAGTTCGACGTCACGTTGCAGGACGGTGTGCCGGCGATCGTCTGGAGCGGGCTCTACCGGCAGAAGACTATGGAGGGCTTCGCCGGGCTCAAGTTCACCATGCCGGACGACGGCTATGTGTCGTTGAACATCCGCAATGCCGACGGTCAGGTCATCCGGCAGCTGCTCAACGCGAACTTCTTCACCCGCGGCGAGCACGAGGTGAAATGGGACGGGCTGACCAACCTGAGCCATCTGCAGCCGGGGGACGTCGTGCCCGTCGGCGACTACACGTGGGAGGCGATCTGGCACAAGGGGCTGGGGTTGCGCCTCGTGGGCTGGGCCTGCAACAGCGGGCGGGCGCCCTTTGATTCGCCCGGCGGCAACTGGGGCGGCGACATGGGCAACCCGTGCGCGGTTGCCTGCGACGGCGAGCGTCTGATCCTCGGCTGGTCCGGCTCGGAGGCGGGCAAGGCGGTGGTGTGCACCGACTTCGATGGCAACGTGCAGTGGCGTCACAAGCGCGGCGGTTTCGGCATGGCGCGGCAGGTGGCGGCCGCCGGCGGCGTGGTCTTCGTCTACGACCGGCAGTCCGGCGGCAATCAGGTCTACCGGCTCGATGCCGGCAAGGGCGACTACACCCCTTGGAAGGACTCGACCGAAGCCATACTGGACGTCACCGCCCTGCTCAAGCCGTTTCTGCCGGCCAACCTTGAATCCGTCCCGAAAGAGGAAGCCGAGGCGCCGTCCCTCACTGGCATGGATGCGGCCGGGGGCAAGCTTTTCCTCAGCTACGGCGTCGGCGGCCGGGTGTTGATCCTCGACGCCTCCACCGGCAAGCTGGAGAAGGCGGTGGCCGTCGAGCGGCCGGGGGATCTTGAAGTGGGGGTGGACGGCAAGTGTTACGTGCTCTCGGGCGGCACGCGCCTTGTGCGTTTCGATCCGGGCGCGGGTACGACTGAACCCGTCGTGACGGATCTGCGGAATGCCGCCGCGGTGGCGTGCGATGCTGCCGGCCAGCTCTACATCGGGGTCGGCGAGCCCGACAATCAGGTCAAGGTCTTCGGCCCTGATGGCAAGCCGTTGCGTGTCATCGGCAAGCTCGGCGGGCGGCCGCCGCTTGGCAAGTGGGATGCCAGCGGCATGCGTGCCATCAGCGGGCTGCGTACCGACCCGCAGGGCAAGCTGTGGGTGATGGAGAATGACGACACCCCGCGCCGCATCTCCGTCTGGAACGCCGCGGGCGGGGAGTTTATCAGGGAGTTTTTCGGCCCCACCAACTACGGTGCCGGCGGCGGCGCGATCAGCCCGCTCGACCCGTACTGCATGGTCGGCCATGGCAGCGAATGGAAACTCGACCCCGCCACCGGCAGGGCGTCATGCGTCGCCGTGTTCCACCGCGGGGGCATGGCCAATGCGCGTTTCGGTTTGGGCCCCGGCGGGCGGCTGTACCTGGCGGTCGGCGGCGGCTGGGCGCCGAACTACGCGGTTCGGATCTACGAGCGGGTGGCGGCCGGGGAGTGGGCGTTGCGCACGAAGCTGATGCCCCTCGACAAGGATGGACAGCCGCACGACCAGGTCGACCAGGGGGGCAACCGGGGCCTGGCGGTGTGGGCCGACGCCAACGGCGACCAGCAGGAACAGCCCGAGGAGGTACGCGCCTTCCCGATGGATCTGGGCGGCTGGATAGATGGCTGGTACATGCCGATGACCCAGAGCCTGGTCTTCTACGGCGGGACCCTGCGCATCGCCCCGACAGGCTGGACGGCCTGCGGCGCCCCTGTTTACGACCTCGCCCAGGCCAAGCGGATGCCGGCCCCGGCCGACGTCGGCCAGCGTGGCGGCATGGGCGCCCAGCGGGGGTGCGGTTCCGAGGACGGCCGGCTGGCGCTCTACAACGGCCACTACGGGGCCAACCACAGCGACTTCCAGTGCTGGGACATCGAGACGGGGAAGCTGCGCTGGACGTACCCCAACAACTACGTCGGCGTCCACGGCGGCCACAATGCGCCGCCGCCGCAGACCGGCATGATCCGCGGCGCCTACGATGTCGTCGGCTCCGTCCGCCTGCCGGATCCCGTGGGCGATCTCTTCGTCATCCCCACCGACAAGGGCGAGTGGCATCTGCTGACCGGTGAGGGTTTCTACCTGTCGGCGCTGTTCCAGGCCGACCCCCTCAAGATCCAGTTCCCGGACCCGGCCGCGCCGGGGGCGATCATGGACAACACGCCTCCGGGCATGGGCGCCGAGGACTTCGGCGGCTCGATCACCGCCACCCGCGACGGGCAGCTGCACATCCAGGCCGGAAAGACGGCGTTCACCAACTTGAAAGTCGTCGGCCTTGACGGCGTGAAGAGACTGGCCGCCGGGGCGGTGAAGGTCAGTCCGGCCGATGTGCGGACGGCGGCCGGCCTGCGCGAGAAGCTTCTTCAGCAGGCGGTTGGCACGCGCAGCGTGACGGCGTCGAAGAAGACGGTTGTTTTCACGGGCGACCTCCGCAAGGATTTCGGCCGCGAGGATTTGCCGGCGTGGTCGCGCAACGACGCGGGGGCCGAGGCCGCCGTCGCCTGGGACGAGACCTTCCTGTACCTGGGTTGGAGCGTGGCCGACGCCACGCCGTGGGTCAATGGCGCCACCGAGCCGGCCGTGATGTACGCCAGCGGCGACACGGCCGATTTCCAGATGGGCACCGATCCGAAGGCCGACCGTCGGCGGGACAAGCCGGTGGCCGGCGACCTCCGCCTCTCGATCGGCAACTTCCAGGGCAAGCCGACCGCGGTGCTTTACCGCCCGCTGGCCGCCGACAAGGCCCCGCGCAAGTTCTACTCGGGCACGGTCAAGGACGGGTACGAGATGGAGAGCGTGCGGGTGGTGGCCGAGGCCAGGATCGAGGTCACGGTTGACGCCCCGGGCAGGCGCTATGTCGTCGAGGCCGCCGTCCCGCTCGCGGCGCTTGGGGTGGCGCCGTCGCCGGGGCTGACATTCAGCGGCGACTTCGGCGTCACCTATGGCGATCCCGACGGCAAGGACACTGTCCTGCGCAGCTACTGGAACAACCAGGCCACCGGCATCGTCGCCGACGAAGTCTGGGAACTGGTGCTCGCGCCGGCCAACTGGGGCCAGATCGTGGTCGAGTGATCGGGCGGCGGGCTGGCATGGCCTTCCGCAGCTAGTGGCAAAGCGCACCGCAGAGGTTAGGGTAGGGGGGTGGGGCGCCGACGAGCCGGCATGAGCCCCTCGGAGAAAGCCTCTGCATGAGTGGCCGGGACGGATCCCGGCCCTCCAGCGACGCCGACAAGGAGAGTTGTCCGCCGCGCTGGCGGGACGACCTCCACGTCGTCCGCTGGGTCATGCATGGGCCTCAGTGCGTGTGTCGCGGAGCGCGAGTGGCATGTGGCGTTCGGTGGGTGAAGCCTTCCTGGTCGGGCTGACGCTGGGGCCGGCGTGTTTCCTGCACTGCGGGCTTCTGCACGGGGCGGTGTTGACGCGCTGGGGCGACGGGTCGCGGCGGCGACAGCTTGGGCTGGTGGGCGGGCTGATGGGGGGGCGGCTTGCGGGGTATGTGGCGGTCGGTGTGGCGGCCGGCTGGCTGGCCGGGGTCGAGGCGGTGCGGATTCCGCAGAATCACCTCCGTCTGGCGCTCGGGCTGCTGATGCTGATCTACGCGGTGCTGCCGAGCGGGACGGGCCACGGAAAGGCCTGCGCCTGCGGGGTGTCGCACGTCTTGTCCGGGGCGTTTGCGGTGGGGTTTTTGAGCGGGCTGGCGCCGTGCCCGCCGTTCATCGGATGCGTCTCGCTGGCGTTGCAGAGCGGCGGCATGGCGGGGGCCGTCCTGGTGATGGTGTGCTTCTTCATCGGATCGTCCGTATACTTGATTCCCGTGTGGGGGGTGCCGCTGTTGGTGCGGCAGCGTTGGCGGCCGTACCTGCCGCGGGTCGGCCGGTTGCTGGCCGCCGGGGTGGCGGCGTACGTGTTGCTGCCGCTGGTCATCGGCGTCCGGGGTGGGGACGTGCCGGCGGGCCCGCAGGGGGGGGCGCCGGGGACGGTGTGCGCGGCCTGCCCCCTCGACTGCTCGCTGCGCACGGGCGGCGTCGCCGGCCTGGGGGCCGGAGCGGGAACCGCCCCGACGGCGGCCGAGGAGGCGGCGGCCAGCCCTGCCGCGACGCCCGCCAGCTCCCTCCTGCCTCCGTCGGCCGGGCCGGGCGTGCGGCCCCTCTACGCCAAGAAGATCCCCACCGAGGTCTTCACTGAGGAGAAGCTCACGCGCCTGGGCCTTTCCCTGAAGGAGGCCAGTTTCTACGAGGTGCTTGAGGACGGCGAGGTCGGCTGCCGGCTGTGTCCGCGGCACTGCCGTCTGGGGCCGGGGCGGATGGGGCTGTGCCAGGCGCGCGTCAACCTCGACGGGAAGCTGCGCACGATCGTCTACGGCCGCCCGGTGACCGCGCACGTGGACCCCATCGAGAAGAAGCCGCTCTTCCATTACCTGCCGGGATCGCGGACGATGTCCTTCGCCACCGCGGGATGCAACTCGGGATGTGTCTTCTGCCAGAACTACGAGATCTCCCAGGCTTCGCCCACCGACGTCCCCAGCCAGGAGGTGCCGCCGGAGCGCTGGATCGAGCTGTCGCGCCAGAACGGCTGCGCCGGGATCGCCTACACCTACACCGAGCCGACGGTCTTCTTCGAGTACATGCTGGACACGGCGAAGCTGGCGCGCGCCGCCGGGCTGCGCAACTACTGGATCACCTGCGGCCAGATCGAGGAGGCGCCGCTGCGCGAACTGTGCAAGGTCCTGGACGCCGCCAACATCGACCTGAAGGGGTTCAGCGACGAGTTCTACGTCAAGTACTGCAACATGCGGCTGGCGCCGGTGTTGCGCACGCTGGAGATCTGCCATCGCGAGGGGGTCATGGTGGAGGTCACCAATCTGGTCATTCCGGGGGCCAACGACGACCCTGAGATGATTCGCCGGATGTGCGCGTGGCTCCGCGAGACGCTGGGGCCTGACGTGCCGCTGCACTTCTCGCGCTTCCATCCCGCCTACCGCCTGACCAAGACCCCGCCGACCCCGGCGGCGACCCTCGAAATGGCCCGCCGCATCGCCCGCGAGGAAGGGCTGCGCCACGTCTACATCGGCAACCTGCTCCTGCCCTGCGGCGAAGACACACAGTGCCCATCCTGCAAGGCGGTGCTGATCCGACGGGACGGCTTTGCGATCGCCGAGAACCGCCTGCGCGACGGCAAGTGCCCCGACTGCGGGGCCGCCATCCCCGGGGTTTGGCGATGATCCCGCACGACGCCCGCCGGCTCCGGCGAACGAACGTGAGTTGTGTACGTGCCAACCGTCTATGGCAGTTGCCCGTGGTGCTCTCGGTTGGGCAGTGGATATGGTCTGCCGACTTTGGAGGGCGGACCTCCGTGTCCGCCAGGTCGTAGCGAATGACTGGATTTCCCGGATCTGACGCGGACGCCACGGAGGGCGTCCCTCCATCGCGCCCTGACTCTGGAGGGCGGACCTCCGTGTCCGCCAGGTCGTAGCGAATGACTGGATTTCCCGGATCTGACGCGGACGCCACGGAGGGCGTCCCTCCATCGCGCCCTGACTCTGGAGGGCGGACCTCCGTGTCCGCCAGGTCGTAGCGAATGACTGGATTTCCCGGATCTGACGCGGACGCCACGGAGGGCGTCCCTCCATCGCGCCCCGACTTCTGTACCGAGACGATCCGCAATTGACCCCCGCCGGCCCTGTTCGCCGGCCGGAGGCTGAAACCGCATCCAGGAGATCGTATGCGCTCTGACATCCTGCCAGTCCGGCTGAGCGACGGAGGCGAGCTCGCGGTGCCCGTCGTCTCCGTCAACACCCTCATCATCGGGGCGGGGGCGGCGGCGCTGAAGTGCGCGGACACCCTGCACGCGCTCGGCGTGCGCGACCTCGCCATCGTTGTGGACAGGCTGGGCAACGGCACCAGCAACAACTCGGGGTCGGACAAGCAGACCTACTACAAGGTCGGTATCTTCGGCGACGATCCCGACAGCCCGATGGAGTTCGCGCGCACGCTCTTCCAGGGCGGGATGATGCACGGCGACCTTGCCTACGTCGAGGGGCTGGGGTCGGCGCCGGCCTTCTTCGACCTGTGCAAGCTCGGGGTGCCGTTCCCGTTCAACCGGTACGGCGGCTACGTCGGCTACAAGACCGACCACGACCCGCGCCAGCGCGCCACCTCGGCCGGGCCGAAGACCTCGATGTTCATGTTCCGCGCCCTGCTCGACCAGGTGCGGCACCACCAGATCCCCATCTTCGACCGGCACGAGGCCGTCCGGCTGCTGGTGCGCGACACCACGGCCGGACGCCGCGTCACCGGCGCGGTCTGCCTGGACCGGGCCGCGCACCACACCGCCCACTACGGTATGGTCCTGTTCAACGCCGAGAACGTGGTCATGGGCACCGGCGGCCCCGGCGAGATGTACCGCATCAGCGTGTGGCCGCACGGACAGCTGGGCTCGCACGGGCTGGCCTTCGAGGTCGGCGCGGTCGGCAACAACCTGACCGAGTTGCAGTACGGCCTGGCCTCCACCCGCTTCCGCTGGAACCTCTCGGGCACCTACCAGCAGGTCGTGCCGGACTACTTCAGCACCGCCGCCGACGGGGCCGGCGACCGCCGCCACTTCCTGCACGACTACTTCGACGACATGGCGACGATGGCGACCTGCATCTTCCTCAAAGGCTACCAGTGGCCGTTCCACGCGGCCCGGCTCCAGAAGAGCGGCTCCTCGCTGGTGGACATCGCGGTGCACAACGAGATTTCGGCCGGGCGGCGCGTGTTCATGGACTTCCTGCACAACCCGGCCCCGGCGCCGGGGATGAAGCCATTCAGCATCAACGAGATGCGTGACGAGGCACGGCGCTACCTCGAGCGCTCCGGCGCGCTGCAGGGCACGCCCTACGAGCGGCTTGAACACATGAACCGCCCCAGCATCGAGCTGTATGCCGAGCACGGCATTGACCTTCGCGAGCCGCTTGAAGTGGCCGTCTGCGCGCAACACTGCAACGGCGGCCTGCGCGGCAACCTGTGGTGGGAGACCAGCGTGCCGCACCTGTTCGCGGTCGGCGAGCTGAACGGCACGCACGGGGTGCGCCCTGGCGGCAGCGCGCTGAACAGCGGCCAGGTCGGGGCGGTGCGCGCGGCTCAGTACATCGCCCATGTCTACCAGGCGCCGCCCCTGGATCCGCACGCCTTCCTGGACCAGGTGGCCGCCCAGGTGACCGCCCAACATGCCGAGTACACCGCCTTCCTCCATGCCGGCGCCGAGGCGCTCGAACTGGACGCCATCCGGCCGGCGATCCAGGAACGCATGAGCCGCTGCGGGGGGTTCGTGCGCAGCCTGGCCGCGGTCCGGCAGGGCTTGCGCGAGGCCAGGGAGCTCTACGCGCGGATTCGGCGCCACGGCGTCCGTTGCCCCGACACGCGTACCCTGGTGCGTGCCACCGAGGACAAGGCCCTCGCGTTGTCCAGCCTCGCCTTCCTCGAAGCCCTGCTCCACTACATCGAGCACGGCGGCGGCAGCCGCGGCGGCTACATGATCCTCGACGAGGCGGGCGCCCTCACCGTGGACAGCCGGCGCGGCAGCGAGCTGCGGCACCGCCCGGAGAATCTCGACAAGCGCCGGGAGATCCTCGAAGTCCAGGCGGTCGCCGGGCGGCCCGGCGAATTCACGGTCACACCGGTGCCCGTGCGGCCGCTGCCGGCGGACGAGAGCTGGTACGAGACCACCTGGACGGCGTGGAGTGAGGGCCGCATCTACCGGGAGTGACGGCGTGGACGGGCTGGCGCCGTCCCGGGCGGCTTGCGCTTACCGGTCGTATTCCTTGAGCGTCGCCAGTTCGCGCGGCAGATGGACGCGGTAGTCTTCCCAGTTGATCCACTCGCCGCTGATGAAGCCGGCGTAGGCGATGCCCCGCAGCAGCTCGATGGCGCGGCGGTGGTTGATGATGCCGGTGCCGATGGGGGTCAGTTCGCCGCCCTCGCCGCGGCCGTCGTGGATGTGCAGGTGGCGGATCCAGGGCCGCAGGGCGGCGAAGGATTCGTCAATCGTTGCCCGCCCGGTGCGCACCGGGTGCATGATGTCCCAGTTCACGGCCACGGCGGGATGGGCGACGCCGCGCATCACGGCGGCGACGTGCCGCGGATCGCACCAGTCGTCATGCGTCTCCATGGCGATCGCGACGCCGCGTTCGGCGGCATGGTCGGCCAGGCGGCGCAAGGAGTCGGTGACCAGCCCGATCGCCGCCTCGCGGCCGAGGCCGGCCGGAATCCCCCCGCCGAAGACGCGGATCACCGGGACGCCGAGGTCGCCGGCCAGGCCGATGCGGTCACGCGCGTCCCGCAGCATGGTCTCGGTTTTTGCGGGGTCCGCAAAGGTGAGCGACGTGGCCAGGCAGGCGAGGGCGATCCCGCTGTCGGCGACCTGTCGGCGGATGTCTGCGCGTTCGCGGGGGCTGGCCGCCACTTCGATGCCGTGGCGGTGTCCGACATCCAGGCGCGGTTCGATGCCGTCGTAGCCGTAGGTCTTGGCTGCTGCAAGCACCTCGCGCAGTGTGAGTTCCGGCGTCGAAAATGTCATGAAGGCGTAGTTCATCGAGACCTCAGAAAGCGACTGTGTTGGGGAGGGGCAGGGCAGGGCGGTGTCACGGGAGACTGATGACGCGGTTGGTTTCGCTGGACAGGCGGATGGCGTCGAGCAGGCGGGTGAGTCCGAGGGCGTCGGCGGGCTGTACGGGGTAGGGCTTCTCGCCGCGCAGCGCCTGGGCGATCTCGGCATAGATGGCGTTTTCGTCACCGTAGCGGTGTGGGCCGATTGTCTCTTCGGTCTTGGTGCCCGTGGCGGCCTTCATGCCGGGGTAGTGGGTCGGGTCATCGGGCATGGCGGGCGTGTGCTGGTGGATGACGAGGCGGTCGCCGTAGGCGGCGATGGTGCCTTGGTCGCCTTGGACGAACCAGTTGGGAAGGCCTTCGATCGCGACGGTGTGCTCGGCCGTCACCAGGGTTCCGTCGGCCAGCGTGAACACGGCCAGGAAGAGGTCCTCGGTGTCGCCGGGGTTGAGGGTCTGGCGCATGGCGGCGTAAACGCTCTTCACGGGGACGGCCTTGAGGAGTACGGCGGAATCCACGATGTGCGGCCCCCAGTTGAGCAGATAGCCGCCGCCGTACTGCCGCTCGGTCTGCCAGTCGTTGCGCCGGCTGAAACAGGCGACGAGGCGACGGATGAGGAAGACGTTGCCGATGGTTCCAGCCGTCACCAGCTCGCGCAGGCGGCGCAGGTCGGTGGACCAGCGCACCGGCAGCCAGGGCAGCAGCTGCCTGCCGGATGCCGCGGCCGCGGCGATCATCCTTTCCGCCTCGGCGGCGTTGACTGCCCACGGCTTGGTCACCAGCACATTTACGCCCGCGGCCAGGCAGTCGCAGGCCATGCGGCTGTGCTGATCGCTCCGGGTGACGATGCTGACCAGATCGAGCGACTCCCGGCTGAGCATCTCGTGGTAGTCGGCATAGACCGTGCAGCCGAAGCGTTCCCGCGCCTGCTGGCGGCGGGCCGGGTCGGTGTCGCAGACGGCGGTCAGGTCGAAGGCGTCGGCGTTGTTGGCGATGGCCCCGGCGTGCATGGTGCTGCCGTTGCGCCCGTAGCCCAGGATTGCCGTGCGCAGTTTCATCGTCCGGCCTTTCGTCGGATGCCGTCCTCACGGTTGGGGTGAGGGTTGGTCACTGATCCACGGGGAGGAAGCCGCGGTCGATGTTGAGGATGAGGACGGCCATGGCGGTACTGTAGCCCGTCCCCATGGCGACGGTGGGGCCGCCCTCGCCGGGAGGGAAGGGGAAGCTGCCGTCGGCGGACTGGCGTTCGCGGAGCATGCGCGCGACCCGCCCGAAGTACTCGTTGAAGGCCTTGCCCTCGTCCATTGCCCGTGTGCGGTGGAGCGCCCGCACCGCGAAGAAATGGGTTGGGTAGAAGTGGGGTCCGTACCAGTTGGGCGGGTGGCGCAGGAGCCAGGCGCGTGCCATTTCGAGGCGGCCGCGGCCGGGGTCGTAGAGCGCCAGCATGGCCATGCCCGCGGCGGTCATGCTGCGGACGGG
>MVZH01000125.1 GCA_002068325.1 Lentisphaerae bacterium ADurb.BinA184
GCGGTGCCTACGCCTGCGTGATGAGCGTGCTCGACATGGCCGCCGACGGCGCCCGCCAGTACTTTGTGGACAGCCACATCAAGATCAAGGAGCAGACCGGCATGGACTGCTTCTTCTTCGACAGTTTCTACAACCTGGGCTTCATGCCGGTCAACTACTCGAACTGCCGTCCGCGCACGATGTGGCGAGGGCTGCTCGCCGCCTGGCGGGCGTTGCAGGAGGCCGGCCTCAGCCTGGCCACCGAGTCGTTCGGCCCGTGGGGACAGGTGATCCACGGCCACCCGTCCAGCTACGACATCCCCAGCATCTTCGCCTGCTACAAGGTGGGCGTCGGCACCGACTACACCACCGTGCCCACCGGCCATCCGCTCAAGGACATCACGCCCAAGGACGCCGCCGGCATCTTCTACACCCTCGCCCACATGGCCGGATGCCACATGCCGTTGCACTACCCCGACGGCCAGCGCATTGATGCGGTGTGGGGCGACGCCCATCGCCGCGCCCTCGCCGACTACCACGCCTGCCTGCCGCACCTCGCGCGCCGCCATCTGCAGGAGGACGGCCGGGCCGTGCTGTGGCACGACGCCGCGCGGAAACGCGCCACGCTCTTCAACTTCGTCGCCCGCAAGGCGGCGTTGCCCGGCACGGTCACAGACCTGACCACCGGCGCCCGCCTCACCAAGGCCGCCAGCTATCCTCTCGAGGCCGGTCACGCCTACGCCGTTGCCGCCCCGTCGCTGCCGGTCGAGCTGGCGTAGACCGTGGCGGCCGTTCCCTGACGCCGGCGCCGCGCCCCCCCGTCGGACGGCTCAGCACGGCAGGGGACGCTCGTCGAGGGTGTCGGGTTCGACGGGATAGCGCCCGTCAAAGCAGGCGCAGCAGTAGTCCTCCGGGCGGTACCGGCGCACGCAGGACAGCATGCCGTCCTTGGACAGGTAGGCGAGGCTGTCGAGGCGGAGACGCTCCCGCATCTGTTCGAGGGGCGCCTGGTTGGCAAGCAGCTGTCCGCTCTCGGGGAAATCGATGCCGAAGTAGCATCCGCAGCGGTGCGGCGGGCAGCTCACCCGCATGTGCACCTCGCGGGCGCCGGCGTCGCGGAGCGTGCGGACGCGGGCCTGGCAGGTGTTGCCGCGCACGATGCTGTCTTCGACCAGGCAGACGCGGCGGCCGGCGACGGCCTCGGCGATCGGCTGCAGCTTGCGCGCCACCAGCTTGCGCCGCGACAGGCGCTGGCCGGGATCGATGAACGTGCGCCCGACGTAGTGGTTGCGGGTGAACCCCATGTCGAACGGCAGCTTCGACTCCTCGGCAAACCCCAGCGCCGCGAAGGTGCCGCTGTCGGGCACCGGGATGACCACGTCGGCGGCGACCGGCGCCTCGCGCGCCAGCTGCCGCCCCATCGCCTTGCGCACCTCGTACACGCTGTCGCCGAACACATAGCTGCCCGGCCGCGCGAAGTAGACGTGCTCGAAGATGCAGTGCGCACGGCGGACGCAGGGCGCGAAGCGGCGGCTCTCGACGCGCCCCCCCGGCCCCCAGATCACCATCTCGCCGGGTTCGACCTCGCGCACCGGGCGGGCGCCGGTGACGGTGTGGGCGATCGTCTCACTGGCCACCAGGCAGCCGTCGTCGGGCAGGTCGCCGATGGACAGGGGCCGGAAGCCCATGGGGTCGCGCACCGCGGCCATGCAGTCCTTCGTGAGAAGGAGGAAGGCGTAGGCGCCCTTGAGCCGGGTCAGCGATTCGGCGACGGCGTCCCAGAGCTGGGTGGCGGGGCGTTTGCGGAGGGCACGGGCGATGAGGTGGAGCACCAGTTCGGTGTCGCTGGTAGTCTGGAGGATGGCGCCGTCGGCGAGCAGTTCGAGGCGGAGGGAGGCCGCGTTGCAGAGGGTGCCGTTGTGGGCGATGCCCAGCTTCTGGCCGGCGATCTCGACCATGAGCGGCTGGGCGTTGGCCGCCGAGGAGTCGCCCGCCGTCGAGTAGCGCACATGGGCGATGGCGCGCTCGGCCGCCAGCCCCCGCATGACGGGCGGCAGGCCGTCGAAGGCATCGTCCACCAGTCCGCGGGCGCGGTGCAGGAAACAGGTGCCGCCGCCGGCCAGCATGACGCCGGCCGCCTCCTGGCCGCGGTGCTGGAGGGCGTGAAGCCCGAGGTGGGTCAGGGCGAGAACCGACTCACCTCCCGAGACGCCGCACAGGCCGCAGTGCTCGCGGGGATGTTCAAGCGTCATGGTGTCGTCGCCCTCACGGCTGGCCGGCGGCGCGCGCGTCGCGGCGGTTCACGGCGGCCTGGATGAAGTCCCGGAACAGGGGGTGGGCGGCCAGGGGCCGCGACTTGAACTCGGGATGGAACTGGCAGGCGACGAACCACGGATGGGCGGGCAGCTCGAGCATTTCGACCAGCCGGCCGTCGGGCGAGGTGCCGGCGGCCTGCAGGCCGTGCCGCCGGAAGACGTCCACGTACGCCGGGTTGATCTCGTAGCGGTGGCGGTGGCGTTCCTGGATGTCGGTCGTGCCATAGGCCTCGGCGGCGTGGCTGCCGGCGGCCAGCCGGCACGGCCAGGTGCCCAGGCGCATGGTGCCGCCCAGGCCGGTCACGTTCCGCTGCTCATCCATGAGGGCCACGACCGGGTCGGGGGTCTGGGGGGCGACCTCGGTGCTGGCGGCGAGCGGGAAGCCGCAGACGTGGCGGGCGAACTCGACGGCGGCGCACTGCATGCCCAGGCAGATGCCGAGGAAGGGGATGCCCTGCTCGCGGGCGTGACGGATGGCGGTGATCTTGCCCTCGACGCCGCGGGTGCCGAACCCGCCGGGCACCAGCACCCCGGCGCAGCCGGCCAGCGCCGCGCCGGCCTCGCCGTCCGCCGTTTCGAAGGCCTCGGAGTCCAGCGGCAGCAGGTCGAGCCGCACGTCGTTGGCGGCGGCGCCGTGCATGAGCGCCTCGTAGATGCTCTTGTAGGCGTCGCGCAGGGTGATGTACTTGCCGACCACCGCGATGCGCACCGCGCCGCGGCCGGGCTGGATGATGCGCCGGACCAGGTCGCGCCAGTCGTCCATCTTGAGATCCGCGACGTGGAGGTCGAGCAGCTCGAGGATGTACTTATCAAGGTCCTGGTCGGCCAGTTCGAGCGGCACTTCGTAGATGGTGTGGGCGACGTCGGGTTCCTCGAAGACCAGCTCGCGCCGCACGTTGCAGAACAGGGCCAGCTTCTCGAAGTGCTCCGTCTCCAGCCGCCGTTCGCAACGGCAGACGAGGGCGTCGGGGATGATGCCGATCTCACGCAGGATGCCGACCGACTGCTGCGAGGGCTTGGTCTTCAGCTCGCCGGCGGCGCGGATGTAGGGCACCAGGGTGAGGTGGATGAAGAGGGCCTCGCCGGGCGCCAGCTCGTTGCGGTACTGGCGGATGGCTTCGAGGAACGGCAGCGACTCGATGTCGCCGACGGTGCCGCCGATCTCGGTGATGGCGATGTCCACGTCGGGCCGGTCGAACAGGCGGACCGCCGCCTTGATCTCGTCGGTGATGTGCGGGATCACCTGCACGGTCTTGCCCAGGTAGTCGCCGCGCCGCTCGCGCGCCAGGACGGCGCTGTAGATGCGGCCGGAGGTGAAGTTGCTGGCCCGCGAGCACTCGACGCCGGCGAACCGCTCGTAGTGCCCCAGGTCAAGGTCCGTCTCCGCCCCGTCCTCGGTGACGTAGACTTCGCCGTGCTGGTACGGCGACATGGTGCCGGGGTCCACGTTCAGGTAGGGGTCGAGCTTCTGCAGCGCGACCCGGTAGCCCCGGCGCTTGAGGAGGAGGGCAATCGAGGCCGCCGTGATCCCCTTGCCGAGGGAGGAGACCACGCCGCCGGTGATGAAGATGTGCTTGGTCGTGTGGGTGGAAGGGTCGCGCCGCATCGTCATGGTCTGCCTCGGCCAGCCGCGTCGCCCGTTGCCCGCCCCCTCGCCGCCGGCGGACAACAGGGGTGGGATGGCTAAACCGCAAATGTACCCCCGCCGGTCCGCCGCACAACCCGCGGGGCCGCCGGCGGCCTTCAAGCAATTCCCGTGCCGGATTCCCCTCCCCCGGTCCGGCGGACTCGCTTGGCATGGGGGGTGCTTAGGGGCGGCATCGTGCCGCGGCCGCCGCCTCGGGGCCCGGGTGGGCCTGCGAGCGCGGGCGCGGTTCAAGGATGTTCCGCCGCGGTACAAAAACGTCGCTTCGGGCCGCGGCAAGGCGGCAGGAGGTTCCGGATGTGTGGCATTCTGGGTGTGCTCGACATCGCCGACGACGCCGAGGGTTGCCGGCGGCTGGCCCTGCGCCAGGTGCAGAAGCTCCGGCACCGGGGGCCGGACTGGAGCGGCATCTACTGCCAGGGGCGGGCCGTGCTGGCCCACGAGCGGCTCTCGATCGTGGACGTCGAGCACGGCGCCCAGCCGCTGGTCGACAGCCTGACCGGGCGCGCCCTCGCGGTCAACGGCGAGATCTACAACCACCTCGACCTGCGCGGCCGCCTCCGGAAGCCGCACGACTGGCGCACCCGCTCGGACTGCGAGGTCATCCTCTACCTGTACGACGAGTTCGGGCCGGAGTTCATCCACCTGCTCAACGGCATCTTCGCCTTCGTGCTGTACGACCCGCGCACCGACGACTACATGATCGCGCGCGACCACCTCGGGATCGTCCCGCTCTACCGGGGCTGGGACGCGCGCGGCCGCCTCTACGTGGCCAGCGAGATGAAGGGGTTGATCGGCGCCTGCGAACGCATCGAGGAGTTCCCGCCCGGCCACTACGACGTCGGCCACGGCAAGCCGATGACCCGCTACTACCACCCGGCGTGGATGGACGCGGTGCCCGACCGGCCGCTGGAGCTCGAACGGCTGCGCGACGGGCTGGAACACGCGGTCAAGCGGCAGCTCATGTGCGACGTCCCGTTCGGGCTGCTGATCTCGGGCGGCGTGGACTCCTCGATCATCGCCGCCGCGGCCGCCAAGTTCAGCGCCCGCCGCGTCGAGGAGCGCGACCTCAAGCCGGCCTGGTGGCCGCAGCTGCACTCGTTCTCGGTCGGCCTGAAGGGCGGCCCCGACCTCGGCTTCGCCCGGCGGGTGGCCGAGCACATCGGCACCGTCCACCATGAGGTCGTCATCACGGCGCAGGAGGGGGTGGACGCGCTCTCCGACGTGATCTACCACCTGGAGACCTTCGACGTCACCACCATCCGCGCCGCCACGCCGATGTTCCTGATGGCGCGCAAGATCAAGGCGATGGGGATCAAGATGATCCTCTCCGGCGAGGGCGCCGACGAGGTCTTCGGCGGGTACCTGTACTTCCACAAGGCGCCCAACGGCCGCGAGCTGCACGAGGAGACGGTGCGCAAGCTGCTCAAGCTGCACCAGTACGACTGCCTGCGCGCCAACAAGTCCACCGCCGCCTGGGGGGTCGAGGAGCGGCTGCCGCACCGGGACGCCGCGGCCTGCGTCCCCGTCGAGAGGAGCGTGGCCTGCAGCACCCCGACCGCCCTGCGCTGGGACAAGGCCTTTGCCGAGATGGTGGACCCCTCGGGCCGCGCCGTGCGCGACGTCCACAACCAGGCGGCCGGGAGGTGAGGCCTGCGGGCGAGGGTGCGCGGCCGCGGCCCGTCGCCCATGGCGTGGCGCCTGGTACAAACTTGTGCCGTGGCGGCCGCCGCCGGCACAAAGGCGTGCCTGGACGGCCCCCCGCCGGCCCGCCCCGCAGGGCGACCGGCGGTTTTCCCCGAGGGAAATGACGACGGACGGCGCAGTTGGCACGGGATCGGCTTATACGGGATCGGCTTGTCGAGTTGCAGACGATGACAGCGGCGGGTCTTGGCACACCGCGGCACAACCAGGAGTTGACGGCCACCATGAAGAAGAGTCCGAAGAGCGAAGACAAGGGAACGGTCGGCGGCCTGTTCGGCGACAGCGTGTTCAGCCTGGAGACCATGAAGCGCTACCTGTCGGCGAACGTGGTGGCGAAGCTGGCCCGCACCATCAGCCACGGCGAGACCCTGGACGTCGGCATCGCCGACAAGGTGGCGGAGGCGATGAAGACGTGGGCGCTGGAGCGCGGCGCAACCCACTTCACACACTGGTTCCAGCCGCTGACCGGCGGCACCGCCGAGAAGCATGACGCCTTCATCACCCCCGACGGCAAGGGCGGGGTGCTCCTGCAGTTCTCCGGCAAGGACCTGAGCCGGGGCGAACCCGACGCCTCCAGTTTTCCGTCGGGCGGGCTGCGGGCGACGTTCGAGGCGCGCGGCTACACGGCCTGGGATCCGACCAGCCCGGCGTTCCTGCGCCACACCCCGGCCGGCGGCGTGCTGTGCATCCCGACGGTGTTCTGCGGCTACCATGGCGACGCGCTGGACAAGAAGACCCCGCTTCTGCGCTCGATGCAGGCGCTCTCCAAGCAGGTGTGCCGGCTGGGCAGGCTCTTCGGGATCGAGAGCAACGGCCAGCGCGCCTATGCCACCCTGGGCCCCGAGCAGGAGTACTTCCTCATCGACCGCCGGTTCTACGAGCGGCGCCTGGACCTCCTGCAGACCGGCCGTACCCTCTTCGGACGCCGCCCGGCCAAGCACCAGCAGATGGAGGATCACTACTTCGGCGCGATCAAGCCGAGGGTGATCGCCTTCATGGAGGAGCTTGACCGCGAGCTGTGGCGCCTCGGGGTGCCGGCGAAGACCCGGCACAACGAAGTCTGCCCCGCGCAGTTCGAGATCGCGCCGGTGTATGAGGATCTGAACCTGGCGGTTGACCATAACATGCTCGTGATGAACATGTTGCGTGAGGTCGCTGACCGCCACGGCTTCGCCTGCCTGCTGCACGAGAAGCCGTTCGCCGGGGTCAACGGCTCGGGCAAGCACAACAACTGGGCGATCTGCGGCCCCGACGGCAAGAACTGGCTGACCCCCGGGGAGAACCCCCACGAGAACGCCAAGTTCCTGACGGTCATCTGCACGCTGCTCAAGGCGGTTGACACCCACGCCGACCTGCTGCGGGCCACGGTGGCCAGCGCCGGCAACGACCACCGCCTGGGGGCCAACGAGGCGCCGCCGGCCATCGTCTCGGTCTTCCTCGGCGAGCAGCTGACCGACATCATCGAGCAGATCGAGAAGGGGGCCGCCAAGTCCTCGAAGCACGGCGGCACCATCGAGGTCGGCGTGACCGCGCTGCCGGCGCTGCCGCGCGACGCCACCGACCGCAACCGCACGTCGCCGTTCGCCTTCACCGGGAACAAGTTCGAGTTCCGGGCCGTGGGGTCGAGCCAGAGCTGCGCCGGACCCAACGTCGTGCTCAACACCATCGTCGCCGACGCCCTGGCGGACGTCTGCGGCGAGCTGGAGGCGGCGGTGGCGGGCGGCGAGCCGTTCAACCCGGCCCTGCAGAGGATCCTGCGCAAGATTGTCCTCGAACACAAGCGGGTGCTGTTCAACGGGGACAACTACACGGCCGAGTGGCGGGAGGAGGCGCGCCGCCGCGGCCTGCCCAACCGGCAGAGCACGCCGGACGCCCTGGCGGCGCTGGTCAGCCCCAAGGCGGTTGCACTGTTCACCCGGCATGGGGTTCTCTCCGAACGCGAGCTGCGCTCGCGCTACGAGGTGTACCTGCACGGCTACGGGCGTGCCGTGCGCATCGAGGCGGAATGCGCGGTCGCCATGGCCCGCACGCAGATCGTGCCGTCGGCGGTGCGCGGCCAGCGCGAACTGGCCCGCGCCGTCAGCGACGCCGAGGCGCTGGGCTGCGGCCCGGTCGGCGGCGTGCGCGATCTGTTCCGGGAAGTCTGCGGCCTGACCGACGCGCTGCTGGGCCGGACCAAGGCCCTCGAGGAAGCCCTGGACGGGGACGACGCCGAGGAGACCCTGGCGGCCATGGCGCGCCTGCGCGAAACCGCCGACCGGCTCGAAGGGCTGCTCCCCGCCGAGATATGGCCCCTGCCTTCGTACGCGGAAATGCTGTTCATGATGTGAGACCGGGGCGGGCAGGCCTCTCGCGGGCACGGTGCCGCAGCGGCCGGCCAGCCGGGCGGCACGAGGTGCGCCTCGGGGCGCCCGTGCCGCCCTTTGTGATAGAAGGATCCGGACAATGGCCGAGGATGGCCGACAACAAGGGCTCTACGATGCGCAGTTCGAGCACGATGCCTGCGGCACGGGCTTTGTCGCCAGCCTGCGCGGCGGCCCCAGCCACGACATCGTGGCCCAAGGCATCACCATCCTGCAGAACCTGGTCCACCGGGGGGCGTCGGGCGACGATGGCCGCACCGGCGACGGGGCCGGCATCCTGGTGCAGATCCCCGACGCCTTTCTGCGCCGCGAATGCGCCGGGCTGGGGATTGCCCTGCCGCCGGCCGGCGGCTACGGCGTCGGCATGTTCTTCCTGCCGGTCGAACCCGCCCGGCGCGAGGCGTGCCGTGAGCGCCTGGCGGGGTTGGCCGCGGCGGAAGGGCACCCGCTGCTGGGCTGGCGCGAGGTGCCGGTCAATCCCGACGCGTTGGGCGCGGGGGCGCGGGCCCGGCAGCCCCACATCGTCCAGGCCTTCTTTGACGGGCACGGCGCCGACTCCGGGCGGCTCGAACGGCAGCTCTACCTGATCCGCCGGCAGTTCGAGCGTTTTGCCGCCGACGCCCCCGGCCTGCGCGAGCTGGCCTACGCGCCGAGCCTGTCGGGGCGCACCCTAGTCTACAAGGGGATGATGCTGGGCAACCAGCTGGCGGAATTCTACGCCGACCTGGCGAACCCCGCCTTCGTCAGTGCGGCGGCGGTCATCCACCAGCGCTACAGCACCAACACGTTCCCGTCGTGGCAGCTGGCGCAGCCGTTCCGGTTGCTCGCGCACAACGGCGAGATCAACACGCTGCGGGGCAACCGCAACCAGATGCAGGCCCGCGAGGCGCTCCTGGCCTCCGCCGGCCTGGGCGACGACCTGCGCAAGGTGTTGCCGGTGTTTGACGGCCAGGGCAGTGACTCGGCCTGCCTCGACAGCGCGCTGGAGCTGCTGTTGCGCGGGGGGCGCGACCTGCCCCTGGCCCTGCTCATGCTCATCCCCCAGGCGTGGGGCGTCAAGTACCCGATCGGGCCGGACCTGCGCGGCTTCTTCGAGTACTGCTCCGGCATCATGGAACCGTGGGATGGGCCGGCGGCGGTGACCTTCAGCGACGGCCGTGTGGTCGGCGCCCTCAACGACCGCAACGGACTGCGGCCGGCACGCTACACGCTGACCCGCGGCGGGCTGGTCGTCGTGGCCTCGGAGGCAGGGGCCCTGCCTCTCGACCCGGCCGAGGTGGCTGAGAAGGGCGCCCTGCGGCCCGGGCAGATGTTGCTGGTGGATCTCGAATCGGGCCGGCTGCTGAAGGACGCCGAGATCAAGGCCACCTGCGCCCGGCGCCATCCCTACCGGCGATGGGTCGCCGAAAACAAGATCGTCCTGCGCGGGCTGTTTGGCGACCTCACGCCCGTCACCCCGGACGTGTCGAGCCTGGGCTTCCGGCAACGGCTGTTCGGGTATACGCGGGAGGATCTGCAGGTGATCCTCGGGCCGATGGCCTCGAACGGGCACGAGCCGGTCGGCTCGATGGGCAACGATGCGCCGCTGGCCGTGCTCAGCGACACCCCGCACCTGTTGTACGCCTATTTCCGGCAGCTGTTCGCCCAGGTGACCAACCCGCCGATCGATTCGATCCGCGAGGAGCTGGTGATGTCGCTGATGACTTACATCGGGCGCACGCCGCACATCTTCAGCGACGAGCCGCGGCACGCGCAGTTGATCAAGCTGCCGCAGCCCATCCTGGCCAACCACGACGTCGAGCGGCTCAAGACCCTCAGCCTGCCCGCGTTCACCACAACGGTGCTCCCGCTCGGCTTTGACCCCGAGGGCGGCGCCGCCGGCTTCGAGGAGGCGGTCGAGCGCGTCTGCGCGCGGGCCGCCGAGGCCGCCTGCCGGCAACGGGCGATCCTGGTTCTCAGCGACCGCGGCCTGCCCGAGCCGATGGCGCCGCTGCCCGCCCTGCTGGGGGTTGCGGCCGTCACCCGGCGGCTACAGGCGGAAGGGCTGCTGCCCCACGCCAGCCTGGTCGTCGAGACGGGCGAGGCGCGCGAGGTCCACCACATGGCGTTGCTGCTGGGGTACGGCGCGACGGCGGTCAACCCGTACCTCGCCTTCGAGAGCGTGGCGCAGATGGCCGCCGAGAGGACGCTCGAACGTGAACTCGGCGTCACCCAGGCGATCGAGAACTACATCCATGCCCTCGACAAGGGGCTGCTCAAGGTCATGGCCAAGATGGGCATCTCCACCCTGCGCAGCTACCGCGGGGCGCAGGTCTTCGAGGCGGTGGGGCTGGCGCGCGCCGTGGTGGACCGCTACTTCGCCGGCACGCCGTCGCGCCTCGAAGGGATCGGCCTGGCCGAGATCTCGGCCGAGGCGACCGCCCGCTGGCGCGCGGCGCGGCGTGACGCGCGGCGCGGCGTGCCCGTGCTGCCGTCGGGCGGCCAGTACCGTTACCGCACCGACGGCGAGCGCCACCTGTGGACTCCCCAGGCCATCAGCACGTTGCAGCTGGCGGTGCGCCGCAACGACGCCTCGCTGTACCGGGAGTACGCGCGGCTGATCAACGACCAGTCGAGGGGGCTGTGCACGCTGCGCGGGCTGTTCGAGTTCAAGCCGTCAACGCCGGTGCCGCTCGACGAGGTCGAACCGGTCGAAGCCATCGTCCGCCGGTTCGCCACCGGTGCGATGTCCTTCGGGTCGATCAGCCGCGAGGCGCACGAGACCCTGGCCATCGCCATGAACCGCCTCGGCGCCATGAGCAACAGCGGCGAGGGCGGCGAGGACCCCGAGCGCTACCGTCCGCTGCCCAACGGCGACAACCGTTCGAGCGCGGTCAAGCAGGTCGCCAGCGGCCGCTTCGGGGTGACGATCGAGTACCTCGTGAACGCGCGCGAGCTGCAGATCAAGATCGCGCAGGGGGCCAAGCCCGGCGAGGGCGGCCAGTTGCCGGGGCACAAGGTGAACCGCGAGATCGCGCAGGTGCGCCACGCCACCCCCGGGGTGACGCTGATCTCGCCGCCGCCGCACCACGACATCTACTCGATTGAGGACATCAAGCAACTCATCTTTGACCTGAAGAACGCCAACCCCGACGCCCGCGTCTCGGTCAAGCTGGTCTCCGAGGTCGGGGTGGGGACGGTGGCCGCGGGGGTGGCCAAAGCCAAGGCGGACATGGTGCTGATCAGCGGCGGCGACGGCGGCACGGGGGCGGCGCCCCTGTCCTCGATCAAACATGCCGGGGTGCCGTGGGAGCTGGGCCTGGCCGAGACCCAGCAGACGCTGGTCCGGAGCAATCTGCGCGGGCGCGTCCGCCTGCAGTGCGACGGGCAGCTGAAGACCGGACGGGACGTGGTGGTCGCCGGGCTGCTGGGCGCCGAGGAGTTCGGCTTCGCCACCGCCCCGCTGGTGGTGTGCGGCTGCGTGATGATGCGCCGCTGCCACGACAACATCTGCCCGGCCGGCATCGCCACCCAGAACCCCGAGTTGCGACGGCGCTTCGCCGGCCGCCCCGAACACGTCATCGCCTTCTTCCGCTTCGTCGCCGAAGAGGTCCGCGAGATCATGGCCCAACTCGGGTTCCGGCGCTTCGACGACCTGGTCGGCCGCAGCGACCGCCTCGACAGGAACCGCGCCATTGACTTCTGGAAGGCGCGCGGCCTGGATTTCGGCGACCTCTTCGAACCGTTGGCCTCGTTGCCCTCGCCGCGGCGGTGCTGCGAGGCGCAAGACCATGAGATTGACGGCGTGCTCGACCGCCGGCTGATCCGCGAGGCGGCCCCGGCCCTCGAATCGGGCCGCCGGGTCACCATCGAGGCGGCGATCCACACCCGCGACCGGGCGGTCGGCACCATGCTGTCAGGGCAGATCGCCAGGCGGTACGGACTGCGCGGCCTGCCGCCGGACACAATCACCTGCCGGTTCCAAGGGGCGGCGGGGCAGAGTTTCGGCGCCTTCGCGGCCCGCGGCCTCACCCTTCTGCTCGACGGCGAGGCCAACGACTACCTCGGCAAGGGGCTGTCCGGCGGGTGCCTCGCCGTGCGGCCGCCGCCGGGCAGCGCCTTCGACCCGGCCGCCAACACCATCGCCGGGAACGTCCTCCTCTATGGGGCGACCTCCGGCGAGGTCTACCTCAACGGCCGTGCGGGCGAACGGTTCGCGGTGCGCAACAGCGGCGCCCGCGCCGTCGTCGAGGGCGTCGGCGACCACGGGTGCGAATACATGACGGGCGGGGTCGTCGTGGTGCTCGGCGAGACCGGGTTCAACTTCGCCGCCGGGATGAGCGGGGGACTGGCCTTCGTCTACGATCCGGACAACTCGTTCGACGGGCGCTGCAACCTCGACATGGTGGACCTCGAACCGGTGCGCGAGCCGGACGACACCGAGCTGCTGCGGCAGATGATCGGCCGGCACGCCGAGCTGACGGGCAGCGCCAGGGCCCAGGCGCTGCTGGCGGACTGGCACGCCGCCCTGCCCTGCTTCGTCAAAGTCTTCCCGACCGAATACCGCCTGGCGCTGGGCAAGATGTCGCGCGAGGATGCGGCGGTGGAACGCCAAGGGCCGGTGAACGACTGACCGGCGGATGGCCGG
>MVZH01000126.1 GCA_002068325.1 Lentisphaerae bacterium ADurb.BinA184
GGCCGTCCTCGTCCTGCCCTCGGCGGCCGGGCCCGCCAGCCTCACCGCCGCGTCCGCCCGCGAAGGCCTCGAGGCCGGCCTGGACGGGGCGGTCGAGGTGACGGCAACCGTCTCGCTGCCGCCAGGCCCAGTGCGGGTGGTGCCGCAACCCGTCACGCCTGTCTTTCCGCCGGCCGGTTCCTCGCCGGCCGCCGCCCTCGCCGAGCTTTCCGCCAGCGGTGTACGGGTGGAGGACTTCGACCGCGCCCTGGCCGGGATCGAGGAACCGTACGAGCTGATCATTTCCCTCGCCGGACTGCCTGCCGACTGGCCGCGGCTGGCCGCGTTGCAGCATGACCCCGTGCCCCGCTTGGCCGTGGTGTACGCGGTGTCCGAAGCGGTGCCCATGCTGGCCGAGGGCGTGCGCGAAGGCCGCGTGCTTGCCGTTGTGGCGCCACGCCTGGTGCGCCTGCCGCCGACGCCGTCGGGTGACGGCTCGCCGGATGCCGCATTCGACCGGCAATTCGTCCTGGTGACACTGGAGAACCTCGAGGCCGCCATCGAGGCGAATCCGTGGCTGTTCTCCTCGGCCACCGTCCCCTGGGCCACGCCCGAACCGCCGGCGGAGTAGGCCGTGGGGCGTGGGGCAAGGAGCACGGAGCGTGGAGCACGGAGCTTGGAGCACGGAGCTTGGAGCACGGAGCTTGGAGCACGGAGGGTGTAAGGGTGGAGGGCGGAGGGTCGGAGGTCGGAGGGCGGAGGGCGGAGGGTCGGGCGCGGACAACGAGGCACGTGGCGCGAAGGCACGGAACGCCCGTGGGTCGTGGGTCGTGAGTCGTGGGAATCTGGAGCCGGCGGTCTCCGCCGGTAATGCCGGGAACGAAGCACGAAGGCAAGGCGTCCCGTGGGGCGTGGAGATCCCGGAGGGGCCGAGGTATGCAGCCCGCGGTGCAACCGGAGAACACCCGGTCACCCCGTGCCGAGCGCCCCAAAGCGGGCGTGGGTGGGGGAGGTCGTCCCTCCACGGTGGGAGACTGCCGTCCCTGTCGGGGGCGCTTGAGAGCCGGGCTTCGTCCCGGCCGCTCATGCAGGGGTTCTGCAGGGGGATATCCTGGGTCAACGAGTCCCGCAACCCCCTGGAAGGCTGAGGGTTGTGGTGCCACTTGCTTTTCCGGGGGGCGCGTGGTACTGTGTATGTAGGCTTGGGGTGTCGGGATGGATGTTGTGGTGTTCGGCGGCGGGGCGCTGGCCGTGCGGCACTGGGCTGGGCTTCGCGTAGAAGGCGCGGGTGCAGAGGGCACTGGGTGTCACCTTGACACGCGCACCGGAAAGGGGGCTGTCATGAAGCGAACGATGGCGACGCAGTGGCGTGCGGGGCGGGGTTCGCTGAGGTGGGCGGGGCGTGCGCTCCTTGGCATATTTCTGCTCGGCGGAGACCTTCTGGCCGCGGACGTCACCTTGCGACAGGGACTGAACGGCTACACGGGCACCACGGACGCGTGGGTGGACGAATCCGGGCATGGCCGCAACTACGGCGGCAGTGTGCAACTGGACATCCGCTACGACATGAACGACGGCGGGTTCAACGAGGATCACGCCCTGCTCCGCTTCAACCTGCCGTCCCTGACTAGCGGCGGAGTCAGCGCGGCCACGCTCAACCTCTACTATGAGTATGCCGGCAGCATGCAGAACGACAACGCCACGGGCATCAGGCCGTGGCGGGTGAATGCCGGCAAGAGCTGGTTTGAGAACGTGTATGACGGCACGGATGAGAACCAGGGGGTCAACTGGGAGTATTACGACCAGTATCAAGTCAACACGTGGACCAACCAAGCGGGCGGCTGGGACGACCGCACGGACGATGGCAACGGCACCAACAAGATCAAGGACGACGACGGCACCCCGCCCGACGCCGTCGCCCCGCTCAACTGGGTCAGCTTCAACGTCCAGCCGTCCGTCAGCCAGTGGAACGGCGGCGCCGCCAACAATGGGTTCCTGCTGTATTCCTCCTCGTTCCAAGGCGGCGGCACTGCAGTCTACGGACGGTTCACCTCGCGCAACAGCAGTGATGCGGCGCACCGCCCGACGCTGGCCATCACCTACCAGAACGCCCACATCAACTGGAGCGGCGCCAGCAGCGGCGCCTGGGACACCACCACCGACAACTGGTCGGTCGGCGGCTACCTCGGCCGCTTTGGCACCGGCGACTCGCCAACCTTCGCCGACGGCCCCAGCAACCGCACGATCACCGTGACCGGCGGCGGCGTCACCGTCGGCGCCATGACCGTGAACAGCTCGGCCGATTATGCCTTCTCCGGTGGCGCAATCAACGGCCCCGGCGGCCTCAGCAAGACCGGCAGCGGGACGCTCGCCCTCAACGCCGCCAACGGCTACAGCGGCATCACCACGGTCGGCTCGGGACGGCTGAGCGTCTCCGCCAACAATGCCCTTGGGACGGCGGCGGCGGGGACTACGGTCAGCTCCGGCGCCCAACTCGAGCTGTCCGGCGGCGTCGCCTACTCGACCGCCGAGGCGCTGACGCTGTCCGGCGGCGGCATCTCGAACACCGGCGCCCTCTACTCGTCGGGCGGCACGAGTTCCTGGGCGGGCAACGTCACCCTCGACGGCTCGGCCTACATCGGAGTGGCCAGCGGGGCGGGGTTGACCGTGACCGGGGCCTTCGATGGCGGCAACCTGTACAAGGTCGGGGGCGGGACCCTCACCCTCGGTGGTTCCTCGGGCAACACCTACGGCGGCGGAACCTATGTGGATTCCGGCACGCTCGTGCTGGCCAAGTCGAGCGGCGACGCGGTGCACAACAGCCCCCTGCAAATCGGCACCGGCAGCGGCGCCGTCACCGTCCGTCTTGATGCCTCGAACCAGATTGCGGACGCCGCAACCGTGACGGTCAACAGCGGCAGCCAACTGAACCTGAACGGATACAACGAGACGATCGGCGCACTCACCCTGAGCAACGCCACCGTCGCCACCGGCGGAGGCACCCTCACCCTCGGCGGCGACGTCACCTCCAGTTCCACCAGTGCGATCAGCGGCGGCGCCCTCGACCTCTATGGCTTCGAGCGGACGTTCACGGTCACGGAGACCCTCACCGTCTCGGCGAGCGTAACCGGGGGCACAAGCGATCTGATCAAGGCGGGCGGCGGAACCCTGATCCTCACGGGCGACAACTCGTATGCCGGCGAGACCGAGGTCAGCGCGGGTGCCGTCCGCCTCGGTCACTCCAACGCGCTCGGCTCGACGGCTGGCGGCACCGTGGTCAGTAGCGGGGCGCGGCTGGAGATGCAGGCCGGGGCCATCCCGATCGAGGTCGGCGACGAGGCGCTGATCCTGAACGGCGGGGGCGGGGGCGGCGGGGCGCTGTGCAGCCTGTCCGGCACGGACAACCGGTGGGCCGGCGATATCACGCTGGCGACCCACTCGACCGTCGGCGTCGATGGCGGCACCCTTACCCTCACCGGTGTCCTTGGCGGCGGCGGCGGCATGGGCAAGGTCGGCGCCGGAACCCTGCGCCTCGAAGGCGATGCCTCGAACACCTACGCCGGCGCCACCGACGTCCAGCTCGGAACCCTCGTCCTGGCCAACACCGCCGGCAATGCCGTCCCCGGCAACCTGGACATCGGCAACGGAGACCCGGGCACGACAGAGAACGTCTGGCTGGCAGGCGACGAGCAGGTGGACGACTCGGCCACGGTCACGCTCCAGAGCGACGGCTGGCTCTATCTTGACGAGTTCTCGGAGACCGTCGGCGGCATCGCGGGAGAGGGGTCGGTGCACCTCGGCACGGGCGGTGTCCTGACCGTGAACGGCGTTGCGGACTCCGTCTTTGACGGCCGGATGGCCGGCAAGGCCGGCGCTCTGCATAAGCAAGGCCCGGCTGTGCTGACGCTGACGAGTCCGGCCAGCGACTACGCCGGCGGCACGTGGGTCGGGGCGGGAACCCTGGTCGCCGGCAACGCGGCGGCGCTGGGCATCGGCACCGTGACGGTCGGCGGCGGCCGGCTGATCGTCGCCGCCGGCGTCACCCTGGGCAATGACGTGGTCTTCTCCTCGGGCACGGTTGGCGGCAACGGAGCCTTTGGGGCACCGCTTGAAATCCCTGCCGGCGGCACGGCGGCACCGGGCGACAGCATCGGCCTGCTCACTGCGGAGGCGGGACTCGGGTTCGGGGACGGCGCGGTCTACGAGTGGGAGTTTGATGACGGCGGCGCCGACCTGCTTGCCGTCGCCGGGCAGCTCCGCATGGCCGACAGCCCCGCCACCGTGATACGGACCATCCGCCTCGGCGGCAGTTCGTTGCCTCCGGAGCTGACCCTGTTCACTTTTGACGAGCTGTCTGGAGCCGGGCCCGACGACAGGCTAGGCTGGACTGTGACCGGCGCCCTCGCCGGCTATCAGGCCCAGGTCGCCGGCGACGGCAGAAGCATCTTCCTCATCCCCGGCGGAATCATCCCAGAACCCGCCACACTGGCCCTCCTCGCCCTGCTGGCCGCCTTCCGCCCCCGTCGGCGGGGTTGAAAGGCGCGGCCGCCCCGCTACATTCCCCGAGCCAGCCATCCGAGCCGCAACGGGCGGCGCGGGTGGACTGTGTTTTCTGCGCAGGAAAGGTCCGACATGCAGTACCGTGCGTTGGGGGCTTCCGGTATCCAGGCTTCAGTGGTGGCGCTGGGCACGTGGGCAATCGGCGGATGGATGTGGGGCGGCACCGATGAAGCCGACGCCGTCGCCTGCATCCGGCGAAGCCTCGACGAAGGCATGACCTTCATCGACACCGCCCCCATGTACGGCTTCGGACTGTCCGAGGAAATCGTCGGCAAGGCCATCCGGGGACGGCGCGACTCGGTCGTCCTGGCCACCAAGTGCGGGCTGGTCTGGGACCGCAAGGGCGGCGACTTCTTCTTCCACTCGGACAGCAAGGCTCCCAGCCCCAAGGCGACCGGGTGCGACGTGTATCGTTACCTTGGCCCCGCCTCTGTCCGCACCGAGGTCGAGGCCAGCCTGAAACGCCTGGGCACCGATGTCATTGACCTCTACCAGACCCACTGGCAGGAGAGCCAGACGCCGATCGCCGAGACCATGGCCGAACTGCTCCGCCTCAAGGCCGAGGGCAAGATCCGCGCCATCGGCGTCAGCAACGCCAGCGTCGCCCAGATGGATCAGTACCGCGCCGTTGGCCTGCTCGATGCCGATCAGGAACGCTACAGCATGCTGGACCGCAAGCTCGAACAGAGCAATCTACCCTACTGCGGCCAGCACCGCCTCGCCTTCCTCGCCTACTCGCCCCTCGAACAGGGGTTGCTGACCGGCGCCATCGGGCCGGAACGCCAGTTCAACGAGGGCGACCAGCGTCGCCACTCGGCCCGCTTCAGCGTCGAAAACCGCGCCCGCGTCGCCGCGCTCCTCAAGACCTTTGAACCGATCGCCCACGATCACGGGGCTACGCTCGGACAGCTTGCTATCGCCTGGACGGTTCATCAGCCCGGCTGCACCCACGCCCTCGTCGGCGCCCGCACCCCGCAGCAAGCCGCGGAAAATGCACGAGCCGGTGACCTCCGGCTGACCCCGGATGAGCTGAAGACGATGAACGCCGCCCTCGCCGCGGCCAGGATTGCATAAGTGCGCCACGGTGTTCTCGACGCGCCTGGCCAGCGCGCGACTCCCGACGCGCCCGGGCCTGTCGTGCCACCGTACCACGCCGCAGCGGGCCGCGAGGCGGCACGGTCCGCCTTGTTGCTGTCCGCAAGGCTGAACGTCGAACGAACGAAAGACCAAGAGGCCGAAGCCTTCCACCCTCCACCCTCCACCTTCAACCTCACCAAACCCTCCGCCACCGTCCCCACCGCGCTAAAGGCAATTATTAGGACTGACCCCGGGTGCCCCCGAAAGACCAAGAGGCCGAAGGGGCGGAGAAGCGAAAGTCCTCCACCCTCAACCTTCCACCCTCTCTGCCACCGTCCCCACCGCGTTAAAGGCAATTATTAGGACTGACCCCGAGGGGTTCCATGCCGACCCATCCACCCCGACCGCTACTTGGCCTCTGCCCCATCGGCAAGTTCGTCTTCAGCCATGAGGACGCCCTCCGCCAGAAACGGGCGTTGCAGAAGCGGCTGCGCGCGTGGCGCGTGCCGTTCACCGACCTCGACGACGTGCTCCCCGACGGACTCGTCCGCGACCAGGCCCACGTTGAAGCCGCCGTCCGGCATTTCCGTGCCCGTGGGGTGGACGCCCTTTTCCTGCCGCACTGCAACTTCGGAACTGAAGGTGCGGTCGGCATGATCGGCCGCCAGCTCGGCGTCCCCGTCCTCCTCTGGGGGCCGCGCGACGAGGCGCCGCTGCCCGACGGCACCCGCCTCCGCGACACCCTGTGCGGCATGCTCGCCTCCAGCAAAGTCCTGCACAAACTCGCCGTCCCCTTCTCCTACATTGAGAACTGCCGGCTTGACGAACCCCCGTTGCGCGAGGGCCTCGACCGCTTCCGCCGCGCCGTCAACGCCGCCCGCGCCCTGCGCAGCGGCATCCGCATCGGCCACATCGGACAACGCATAGACTTCTTCTGGACGACCATCGTCAACGAGAGCGAACTCCTGGAGCGCTTCCACGTCGAGGTCGTCCCCATCGATCTGGTCACCTTCATCGAGTCCGTACGCGCCCGTGTCCGTCGCGGCGAGGCCGCCTACCGAGGCCAGGCCCGGGCTGCCCGGCGACGCCTCGACATCGAAGGCTACGCCGACGACCAACCCCTGATCAACGTGCTCGCCATGCGCGACCAGATGCTCGCCCACGTCGCCGACCTCGGGCTCGACGCCCTTGCGCTCCAGGACTTCCAGTCCCTGGTGGATGCCCTCGGAACCTACGGCTTCTACGCCAGTAGCCTGGTCGGCGACACCTGCCCGGTCTCCATGGAGTCCGACATCCACGGCGCCGTCAGCCTTGTGCTCCTGCACCGCGCCATGCTCGGCGCCGACCCTGTCTTCCTCGCCGACGTCACCGTCCGCCACCCCGAAGACGACAACGGTGTCCTGCTCTGGCACGCCGGCGCCCCGACCCGCCTCCGCCGCCCGGGGACGCGCATCCGCCTGGGGCGGCACTGGATCCTCCCGACTCCGCTGGCCGGCATGCCCCACTTCCCCCTGCGCGACGGCCCCATCACAGTCGCCCGCTTCGACGGCGACCGCGGCGCCTACCGACTGGCTGTCGGCGAGGGCGAATCCATGCCCGGACCCCTCACGCTCAACAACTACGTGTGGATGAAGGTTGATGACTGGCCGCGCTGGGAACGCCGCCTCATCGAAGGCCCCTTCATCCACCACACGGCCATGGGCTACGCCCACTGCGCCGACGCCCTCGTCGAGGCTTGCCGCTATGTGCCCGGACTCGAACCCGTCCGCCTCAACCGCCAGCCCGAAGGCTGACACCGCGCGCCCGCCGTGACAAGCCGGCATGAACAGCTATGGTATCCGGCGGCGGGACGGTTCGCGGCCCGCTGAAGCGAGACATGTCGCCGATGAAAAGCCGCCTCTCCAACCGACGGAACGGGAGGCCGGGTGTGACGGTTGCGGCGCCGGCTGTGGTCCGCGCCGCGGCCGTGATCCTTGGCCTGGCCGCGTTCCGCCTGGCGGCCGCCGACGCCCCTCCGGCCAAGCCTGACGAGGCCACGGCCGCCTACCTGGCCGTGCGCAAACAGTTCATCATCGCCACCGCCCTCCCGGCGACCCGGCCCGAAATGCGCAAGGAGCATGCAGCCTTCCTCCGCGATGTCACCGCCTACCTCGACGGGTTGCCCGAGGGTGCCGTCGGCCATCGAGTGACGGCGCTCTACATGCGGGGGCGCCTGCGGCTGCTCAACGACGATGCTCCCAAGGCTCGGGAGGACTTCGCTGCCGCCCTCGCCCTGCATGGCACGGTTGAAAAGGGCAAGGCGCCGCCCGGCATGCCGACGCAGGGCGCCATCCGGTTGTGTCGCGCGCTGACCTTCGTCGGCGACGGCGTCGATGCCTTCGTCCGCGAAATCGGCGACATCCCTGAGGGCGAGCGCGTGACCGGCCTGGCGCCGCTCGGGGGAGCCCTGCTGGCCCTGGCTGAGGAGGCTGAGCGTGCGGGGCGCCTTGACGAGGCCATCCGTGTTTACCACATCATCGAGCAGCACCGCCTGTGGGATCCTGACCGGCATCAGGATCCGGCCAAGAGAATCGGACTGCTCGAATACCAGAAGAAGAACCAGGAAGGGGCGACGCCATGACGTGGGCCTCCTGGGTGGTGGCTGTTCTGGTCGGGTGCGGCGCGTTCATTTTCGCCGGCACCGCCCACAACGCGGCCAAACGCGAGCGGGCCGACGGGGAGCGGGCGCTGCGCGAACAGCGGGCGGTGGCCGAGGCGGCCTTGGCCGAAGCGGTCGCCAAGGCCGACGCCACGGAGGCCAAGTGCGACGCCGTCTCCGCCGAGGTCGCCGCTCTCGAACTCAAGCTCGAGCAGGTCAAGTCCGACCAGGAGGGAGTGCGGGAGACGATCGTGCGGAAGGATCAGGACATCCAGGCGCTGGAGACGGAAAAGGACGCGGCGGGTACCGGCCAGGAAAAGCAACTTGACGACATCCAAGATCTGCAGGAGCAGATCGCGAAGCTCGAACGCGACGTCGGGAAACTGAACGACGCCCTCAAGATGGTCGCGGAGGAGCCGCCGCCATGAAGCTGGTCGTCAAGCGTCCTGGCACGGGTGGCGGGGCCCCTTCGCCTGGCGGCCCCGTGTCCGAGGGGGGGAAGGCTCCACTGTCGGGGGTGGCGCCGGCCGTCGGCGGCGCGGGCAGGGCTGGCCGTCCGGCGTCGGCGCCGCACCGGGCGCGGCCACGGCGGGGCGGGGTGCCGGTGCTGGCGGTGATCGCGTGGGTCGTGGTCGGCGTGGAGATTGTGGCGACGGTTGTGGCGGTGTCCCGTGCGGGGGTTCGCCGTCAGGCGGCGGCGTCCTGGTATCGTGAGGCGCAGGGGCGTTTCGAGCAGGAGGTCAAGGGGCGTCAGGACGAGATGCAGGCGCGGCTCGACGCCGCTGGGAAGCGGTTGCAGCAACTGCACACGGAGCGAGGACAGGTCCTGCAGCGCATCCAGGTGGCGGAGCGCGTCACCGGCCGCCACGTCGGCGAACTGGACACCCTCGAACAGCGCGAGGCCGCCCTGGCCTCCGAGGTCAATGGAGCCAAACTCGACAAGTCGCTGGTCGCCGAGGGGGCCGATGAACTGCGTGCCAAGGTCAAGGAACTGGAGGCCGAACGTACGCGGTTGACCGAGGACTTCAAGGTCCGCTACGGTGACATGAAGGCGGAGCTGAGACGCCTGGTTGACGGCGGCAACCCCGAGCGCATCCGGCTGTTCTATTTCGGCCGTCGTCACACCCCGCTCGCGCCTGCCGCCGCCTTCTTTGCCGCCGACGCCTACTACGCGCAACGCAAGACGCGCAGCGCGCAGCCGCTCTACGAGGAGGTGGCGGCGCAGTACCCCGGTTCCGCCTATGCCGCCGTCGCCAAGGCCCGCTTGACGAACCTCAAGGAACGCATCCCGTACAGCGCACACAACGTGATGGGCTACCATCCGTACAAGATTGACAAGGAACTCGACGACGGCGTGTGGTGAGCCGGCCGCGCCGCCCAGTCCCGGGCACGGGTACGGGTGCGGGCACGGGCACGGGCATGGGACAGGCAAAATGGGGCATGATGTGAACCGGCTGCCCAGCGCCCTTCAGCCCCTGTGGAATCCGTGTTTGCCAACCCGTTGCAGGGCGGCAGCGCCCAGGATACAGACGTGGAGCCTTCGACCGTCATGCCCGCTTCCATCCAGGCCACCATCTACGCCAAGACGTTCGGGCGCATCGAGCGCGAGTTGCCGGGGTTGCCATGCGTCATCGGCCGGGCCGCGGCCAGCGACGTGGTGATTGACGACCCGTCGGTGTCGAGCCGGCACGCCCTGCTGTCGCTGGACTCGGCGCGGCGCCTGGTCGTCACCGACCTGGGCAGCACCAACGGCATTGTCGTGAATGGCGAGAAGATCGGTCGGGCTGTGCTCGAACTGCCGGCTGAGATCCGGATGGGGACCGTCTCGCTGGTGCTCAGCGGGTCGAGCGACGGGCTGGCCGAGCTGCAGGCGTCAGGGGCGGCCGGGGGTGAGATCAGCGTGGCCGCCGAGTCGGGGTGCTACTACCGGCGGGCCGGGCACGAGGTCGGCCCCTTCTCGTGGGCCCAGCTCAAGGCCTTGGCCCGCAAGGGGGTGTTGCGGCGGCGCGACGTGGTGTGGACTGACAAGGAGGACAACTGGCTGCGGGCCGACCTTGTGCCCGGACTCTTTGACGACGGGCGCGACGAGCCTCCGGCTCCGTCCGCGGAGGCGGCCCCGCCGGCCGGCGAGGCGGCAGCCGCTCCGCCCGCACCGACTGGCAAGCGGGTGTCGCGCGGCGACCTTGTCTGCCCGCACTGCTGGCACAAGTTCGACGTCGAGGACTTCCTTTTCATCGCCCGGCACCAGGACCTGACCGGCGACTCCGTCCTCGGCCCCGAAGCCCAGCAGCGCTTCCTGCCGTCGAAGTTCACGCCCGAGGGTCATGCCATCGACAGCGCCGGGCTGAGCTGTCCCGACATGGCCTGCCCGCGCTGCCATCTGCGCATTCCGCGCGCCGCCAGCGAAATGCCGCCGCTGTTCGCCTCCATCGTCGGCGCCCCGGCCACCGGCAAGTCCTACTTCCTGACCGCCATGGTCTGGCAGATGCGCAACATCCTCACCCGCCACTTCGCCATCACGTTCACCGACACCGACGCCATCACCAACCAGATCATCAACGACTTCGAGGAGGAGCTGTTCCTCAACTCCAACCCCGACGAGCTGGTGGCGTTGCGCAAGACCGAGCTGCAGGGCGAGCTGTACAGCCAGGTCACGCTCGACGGCATGGTCGTGCACCTGCTCAAGCCGTTCATGTTCTCCCTGACGCCGGCCGAGCACCACCCCGACTACGCCCACGTGCGCGAACGCGTCTCCCGCACGTTTGTGCTCTACGACAACGCGGGCGAGCATTTCGAGCCGGGCATGGACTCGGTGGACAATCCCACCACCCAGCACCTGATGTACTCGGACACCATCTTCTTCCTCTTCGACCCCACCAAGGACGTCCGCTTCCGCGAACGCCTGCACGGCAACCCCGACCCGCAGCTGGCCAAGGGCGCCCGCGTCCAGCGCCAGGAAGTCCTGCTCACCGAAATGATCAACCGCATCGAGAAGTACTCCGGCAAGAAACGCCGCAGCAAGTCAGCGAAGACGCTGATCATCTTGGTGCCCAAGGCCGACCTCTGGATGCACCTGCTGGGGTACGAACTGCCCGCCGAGCCGTGGCGGTGGGACCCGGCCTACCGCACCTGCGCCCTCGATGTTGATGCAATCATGAGCACGTCCTTCTCGGTGCGGGCGTTGCTGGCCGAGCTGTGCCCCGAGGTCGTGGCGACCGCCGAGGCCTTCTCCAACGATGTGCTCTTCCTGCCCAACAGCGCCCTCGGCCGAAGCCCGATCCTGCATGAGGAGACCGGCATGCTTGGCGTGCGGCCGCGCGACATCCATCCGTTCTGGATCACGGTGCCCATGCTCTACATGTTCCACCGCCACGGACTGATGCCGGTGCTGCGCCCCGAGCTGATGCCAGCGCGTGAGCTCGACCCGGTTGAGGGAACGGTCTCCGGGGATCTGGTCTTCGTCTCGATGCCCGGCCGGGAGGAACCGCTTGCTGTGCCGGTCTCCTACTGCGGGTACCGCCTGCGCTGCCCCGGTTCCGGGCGCTGGTTCCGGCTCGACCGGCCGCCCGCACGCGGCTGACCTCCGCGGTCGCCCTCTCCGCCCGCCTCCCGCCGGTTGAGCGTTCAGCGTTGGGCGTTGAACGTTGAGAGTTGGGCGTTCGGAGTTCGGCGTCCGGAGTCCGGCGTTCGGAGTTCGGCGTCCGGAGTTCGGCGTCCGGCGTTTTGCTGTCTCCGTTCAGCGTTGAGCATTCAGCGTTGGGCGTCCGGCGTCCGGCGTTCTGCGTTCAGCGTTGCCCCTCGGCTCTTCCGTCTCCCCGCTTTGCCCTCTTCGTCCTGGCGCGCCCACGCCGCCTGCGCTACGGGCTACGGCGCGGTGTCGTGCGCGGTGAGCTCGGCGGTGAAGTGGCCGATCATGACTTTGCTGGCCAGCTTGACCGGAAGGTGCCGCGCATCGTTGGTGACCCACACGTGCAGCCGGGCGCCGGGGCTCTTCTCGAACACTCCCTTGACCTCGCGCAGGTCGGGCTCGACCACCAGGGTGTCGAACTCGCCGGCCGGGGTGCAGACCGTCTCCCGTCGCAGCACACGGGCCCGGGCGAGGGCGCAGCGTTTGCCGTCGGTGACCGGCAGTGTCAGGCCATCGCCGACCTCGAAGGCGCGCCGGCGAAGCACGTAGAGCGCCCCGAGGGGGTCGAAGGCGCCGGCGGGGACCGC
>MVZH01000127.1 GCA_002068325.1 Lentisphaerae bacterium ADurb.BinA184
CCCCGCCAACCGCCCACCCCATCCCCCGCCGCCAGCCCGCGGCACCCGATGCCCCGCCGCCCTGAACCACCACCCACGGCCAAGGCGCCAGGCCGACGACGAGCCCGGCGAACCAGTTGCGGTTACCCGCGATCCCGACGACCTCCGCCCCCACCCTCCACTGCCACAGCGCGTGCGCGGCGTTCACCGCCCACAGCAGGGCGAGCGCCGCCGGCAGCCGCCGCCGCAAGCCGTCCAGCGAGCCGCAGGCGACGGCGACCGGGACGGCAAACAGCCCGGCCAGGCCGAGCACGGGCAGGAGGCTGGGCGAACCGCCGTGGACTCCCGACAGGACACACAGCACCAGCGCCGCCAACGCGGCCAGCGGAAGGATCGTGTTCAGCCGAATTTGCGAGGTCCGCAGCCCCGTGGAACCACGCGACGGCACGGCGTGCCCGCGCACCAGCAACGCCAACACCACCCCCGCCGCCCACAACGAGAGCCAGAACCGGCAGGGCAACGCAAAGTGGAACCGAAGGGGGACGCCGACGCGGGCGGGAACGAACACGGCGAGCGGGTAGGCGAGGAACAGCAGGGCCAGCGGCAGCCACGTCGAGACCGCGCGCCCGCCCGCCGCCATCACTGCCGCGGCCTTGAGGTGTCCACGGGCCGGGGCGCCGGGGAGGGCAGGGCGGGCCGTCACGGCAGCCGCCGGAGGAGATCGCGGGCGTCGGCGGAGCCCAGCTCGGCGGCCTGTTCGAGATGGAAACGCCCCGTGGCCGGATCGGCGGCGACACCCTTGCCCTCGATCAGGCACCGCCCCAGGGCAAAGAGGGCGCGCGCGCTGTGTTTGGCGGCCGCGCGCTGGTACCAGGTGACCGCCTCGGCCGCGTCAGCCGGTCCGCCGACCCCCTCCTCGCAGAACACGCCGAGGTTGTACATGGCCTCGGTGTGCCCGGCCTCGGCCGCCTGTCGCACATGCTCGCGGGCCAGCGCCTCGTCCTTCTCCGTGCCGCGGCCGAGGGCGTACGACATGCCGAGTCCGAAGTGGCCGTCGGTGTCGCCTTGGTCGGCCGCGCGTTTGAACCAGCTCACCGCGGCGGCCTCGTCCTTGGCGACGCCGGCGCCGGTGGCGTAGCAGTTGGCGAGGGCCGCCTGGGCGGGGGCATAGCCGGCCCGCGCCGACTCCCCGAACCACTTGGCGGCGGCGACGGGGTCGCGTTTCAGGCCGAGGCCCGAGGCGGAGCAGAAACCGATCTTGGCCATGGCCTCGGGATCCGAGTTGCCGGCGGCCAGCCAGAGCCAGTTCAGCATCTCCTTGTAGTTCTGGGGCACGCCCCGCCCTTCGCGGTAGCAGTCGGCCAGCGCCACCTGGGCGCGGGCGTCGCCACGCTGTGCCGCCTGTCTGAGGTACTCCGCGGCCCGCTTGGCACCGTCGTCGGACTCGCCGCCGGCGGGCTCCTTTCCCGCGAGGGTCGCCAGCTTGCGCATGGCCCCGGTGTGGCCGGCGACGGCCGCCATCTCGAAAAAGCGCTTCGCCTCATCAAGGTCGCCGGACACCTCGTAGCTGAGCGCGGCGTTCACTTGGGCCTCGACCACGCCCCGCTCGGCGGCCTTGACGTACCAGGTCAGGGCTTCCGCCCCGTTGGCCGGAACCCCCAGCCCCTCGTCGAGGCAGATCGCGTAGTTGAACGCCCCCTGCGGATTGCCCTGTTCCGCCGCCTTGCGGAACCATGCGGCGGCCTGCTTGTAGTCCTTGTCGAACCCCTCCACCCCCTCGAAGTACATGCGGCCCAGCATGATCTGGGCGCTGCCGCTGCCTTCCTCCGCCATCTCCCGGATGTGCTCGACGCTGACCGCCGGCGCGTCCGACTTCCTTTCAGGCTTCTTGGCGTCGGCTTCCGACTTGCCGTCCCGTTCCCGCGCGGCCGCCTGCCGGCGGGCGAGGTCGGACACCGAGTGGGTCGGTTTCAGATCGTCGTCCTGCCGGGTGCTTGCGCAGCCGGCGCCCAGCAGGGCCAGCCCGGCCAGCACCGCCCATCCGCATCGCCGATGCATCATCGCCGTCTCCCATGCTCTCGCCCGGTCACCTGGGGCTGTTCATCAGCCGCAGAGACCTGTCTGACCTGGAACCTTGCGGCAAGCAATCCCCTGCGCCTGATCCATTCATGAGGAGGCGCTTGCCGAACTCACGCGGACGACAACTGTCTCGTCCGATGGAGGGCGGACCTCCGTGTCCGCCAGGTCGTGTCCGGAAATCCGGTCCATGGGGCGCGACCCGGACGGCACAGAGGCCGTCCCTCCAGCCTGGCAAACAACGGTCTTCATGGAGGCCGATGGAGGCCCGTGTTCCGTCCTGGCCGCTCATGCCGGGGTTCTGCAAACGGCCCACGAGGAAAGAGGCAACGGAGGCATATCATGTTGATTCGCAATGGCTGGCAAGTCAATGGCGCGGCCGCTGTCTTCTGCGCTGTCCACGGTCATGCTGAGCTCCAAACCACGGCAAAGCCGACTCTTCGTTGGCTCTGTTTCCTCTTTGTGAATGATCCGGGTCAAACGCCTCGAGTTTTCGATGTGAGTGTCTCGGGTCAGCGTTTCTCGGTGCCGGCGGCGGGCCTGGCGCGCAGCTGCGCCAGCCTGGCCAGGGCGTCGCTGACGGACGGGAACGGGGTCAGCCACGGGCCGGCGAGGAACTGGCGCGAGGGCAGGACCGCGCCCTCGACCACGCGGCCCATGAAGGCGGCGTCGGCGGCCGCGTTGCGCGCCGGAGGCCGGGCGAGTTCCTGGCGGGCGTTGTCGAGGGCTAGGGCGGCTTCGCCGGCCGGCCCGCCCAGGAGGGCCTTGACACGCAAGTCGGGGGCCAGCCTGGCGAGGTCGCGGACGTTGACGTCGGTCTCGACGCGTTCCTGGATGATGGACTGCTCGCAAACGGCCATCTGGGCCTTCACGCGTTCGGTCCACTCGTTGCGCAGGCAGGCGGCCAGGGCCTGTCTCTCGCGGGCCTGCCAGGCAACGAAGGTGGGGGAGTCGGCCAGCGCGGTGGCGTACGCGTCCAGCCTGCCCATTGCGGCGGCCCAGCGGGCACCGTCGGGGTACGGGCGGCCGCGCAGGTATCCGGCGAAGGCTTCGAGGGCTTCGACCGCGGGGACGGCCCGGCTGACGGGGGAGTCTTCGAGGGTGCCGCGGGCGTCGCGGTCCAGGCACTTGCGGGCGTCGGCGGGGTCGCCCTTGAGCAGGGCTTGGTTGACGCAGGTGAGGGTGGTGCGGCTGCGCTCGAGTTCGGCCAGGCGCTCGGCGAACGCATCATCGGCATAGCGGCCGCGCAGGCGGTCCAGGCTCTTCAGCAGGCGCTCGGTGTCGCCTTCGGCGAGGGCTTCGAAGGCCCAGTCCGCGTCGCGCAGGCGTTGCGCCGGATAGCTGTCCGCCTGCGGCGCCGGGCGGCAGCCGGCGGCCAGCAGCAGCGCGCCGAGTGCGCAGGCGGAAAAAGCTGGGTTGCGATGGCCCTTCACAGTTCCATCCGGCGGAATACGGGCTACGTTACGCCCCGGTCACACGAGAACCCCGTCCGTGGATTCCCTTGGCGGGGGAACGTGCAAACATAACCGAGGTGCCGGCCGTTGCCCACTGTCTCCAGATTTGACCAGCGCGCCGCCGATCAGTTGCGCCCGTTGCGCATCCGGCGGGACTTCCAGATCCACCCCGCCGGCTCGGTCCTGTTCGAGTGCGGCGCCACCCGGGTCATCTGCGCCGTCACCATCGCCGACGGCGTGCCGCGGTGGATGCGCGAGCAGAACATCCCCGGCGGATGGCTGACCGGCGAGTATCAGATGCTGCCCACCGCCACTGCCCAGCGCACCCAGCGCGAGAGCACGCGCACCGGACCCTCCGGCCGCTCCCAGGAAATCCAGCGCCTCATCGGCCGCAGCCTGCGCGCCGTGATGGATCTCGGCAAGATCGGCGCCCGCACCATCCAAGTTGACTGCGATGTCATTGATGCCGACGGCGGGACGCGCTGCGCCTCGGTGACCGGCGCCTGCGTGGCGCTCGAACTCGCCCTGCGGAAGCTGTTCCTGGCCGGCAACCTGAGCGAGTGGCCGCTGCGCGAGCGGGTGGCCGCGGTCAGCGTCGGCATCGTCAACGGCGAAGCCCTGCTGGACCTGTGCTACGCCGAGGATGCCGAGGCCGAGGTTGACATGAATGTGGTGATGACGGCGGGCGGCCGCTTCATCGAGGTTCAGGGCACGGCCGAGAAGGCGCCGTTCTCGCAGGCCCAGATGGATCGGATGCTGTCCTTGGCGCGCCAGGGGCTCGCCCAGCTTTTCGAGGCTCAGACGAAGGCCCTTGACTGACTGCGGCGGGCGGCGCGGCGCCGTCCGCCCGTGGCACGTCGGGGCGGTTGCAACGTGGAGACGGGTGCCATGCGCAAGAACGGTTTGACGGCGGTGGTGTGCGGCCTGGCTCTGGCCGCTGTCTGCGGGCTCTCCCTTTCGCGGGCGGCCTGCCTGCCTGGCGAGGAGGTGGTCATCCGCGTGGGCATACCGTTCCGGGCCGGCGGCATCGTCCGGCTGATCCTGACCGAGAAGCCGGTCGAGTGGGTGGAGCTCGATGAGGCCCTGCTGGCCGGCAAGTTGTTGGCCGAGGAGGCGGTGGCGTCCGCGCAGGTTTTGCGCGCGCCGGACGAGGGCAGTGTCTTCCTGATCGCCATGGTCGAGCTCGGCCCCGGCCATTCGCTGGGCCGTTACGACTACTCGCTGGAGGTCGGAACTGCCGTCAGCGAGTGCCTGGCGATTGCGCCGCGGGAAGGTGCGTTCGACCCGCGGCGGCACGAGGTGCTCGACGACAGCAGCGGCACGGAAGTCCGGATGCTGTTCCAGCTCCCGTGTCCGACGCATTCGACCGACGCCGCCCTGCGCCCCAACCTGAAGCGTACGCTGCGCGAGGGGCCGGTGGAACTGACGCTTGCACTGCCTGAGCCGGCACAGCCCGAAAACGCGCCGCCGCCGGCGGAAGAGACCGGGCAGGCCGTGCCCGCCCCGGAAGGCGAAGCGGCGACGGAACCGGCGGCCAAGCCCGAGGGCGAACCCGAGGCCAAGCCGGAGGCGGCACCGGCCGAGGTCCCCGCCGCCAAACCGGATCCCGAGCCCGCCAAACCGGCGCCCAAGCCCGCGCCCGAGGCGTCGCCCAAGCCCGCCGACCCCAAACCGGCGGAGCCGGCGCCGGCCAAGCCGGCCCCCAAACCGGAGAAGCCTGCCCCCGCCAAACCGGTGGAGGGCGGCAGCCTGTGGGATTGACCGCGGGGCGAACCCCATGCGAGCCGCGATCGCTCTGATCTTCTGGCTCTGCGGCCTGTGGCCGGCCGGCGTTGCCCGGCGGCTGGGCGTGGCACTCGGTTGGGGGCTGGGCCGGCTGCTGCGCTTCCGGCGCCGGGACGTTGAGCAGCACGTCGCGCTGGCGTTCCCCGACCACTCCCCCGGCGAGCGGCGGCAACTGGTGCACGCCATCTACCGGCACTTCGGGCTGCTGGCCGTCGAGATGCTCCGCATGCCGCGGCTGCCCCCTGATAGGCTGCTCTCGTTGCTGGTGTTCCACGGCTGGGAGCACGCGGAGCAGGCTCTCGCCCGCGGACGCGGGCTGCTGGTGCTGGCCGGGCACACCGGCAACTGGGAGATGGGGCTGGCCGGGTGCGCGTTGCGGGCGGGGGGGACCAAGGCCGTCGTCAAGGAGATCAAGGGAAAGGCGGGCCAGTACGCGATCGATCGCATCCGTGGGCGGCACGGGGTGAAGACCATTCCGCGGCGCGGCGGCATCCGCGAGATCCTGAGTTCGCTGCGCGCCAACCAACCCGTCGGGTTTGTGCTCGACCAGAACATGACCGTCGAGGACGGGGTGTTCGTCGAGTTCTTCGGCCATCCGGCCTGCACGATGTCGGGGCTGGCGGTGCTGGCGCGGCGGCGTGAGACCCCGGTGATTCCGGTGGCGTTCTACCGGGATGACGACGGGCGGCGGCACCACGTCGAGCTGTTACCGGAAATCGCCTGGGAGCCGTCGGGGGGATCTGCGGAAGACGATCTGCGGCACAACACGCAGCGCTACACGCGCATTCTCGAAGCGATCATCCGCCGTCATCCGGAGCAGTGGATCTGGATGCACCGTCGCTGGCGGACGAAGCCCCCCGCTCCGCCGCCGTGACGCACTGGGCCGCCTGCCTCTTTCGCGTTCGGCCCTCCACGTTCAGCATTCGGCGTTCCGCGTTCGGCGTTCGGCGTTTCGCGTCCCGCATTCCGCATTCCGCGCCCCTACTCGGCCGGGCGCACGTCCACGATGTGGGCCTGGGGCCGCGAGCGTCCGCCGAACGTGTTGAGGCGGGCCAGATAGGCGGCATCCCAGGGGGGCGGGCAGAACTCCTCCGGCCGGCGGTTGAAGGCGACGAAATCGATCATGGCGCCCGAGCCGTCGCGCAGCACGCCGCGGGTGTGGTCGCGGCCGGCGGGCTGGATGCGGTAGGGAGTGACGCGGCGGGTGAAGAAGACCGGTTCCGGATGGCCCTGGCCGAAGGGGCGCAGGACATCGAGGTCGCCGAGGAAGATGTCGGTGATTTCGTCGAAGCCGATCTCGCCGCATATCTCGATCTGGGGCAGCATCTCGTCGAGGGTCAGGCCCTTGCGCACGGTGGCCTCGAAGAGATGGCAGAAGTGGATGACGTCGTTGTCCTTCAGCGACAGCCCGGCCGCCATCGGGTGTCCGCCAAACCGGGTGAGGTACTGCTGGCACTGTTCGAGCACCCCGACCAGGTTGACGCCCTGCACGCTGCGGCCGGAGCCGGAGAGCATGCCCGAGGCGTCGCGGGTCATGACGATGCACGGCCGGTGGTAGGTGCGGCTGAGTCGGGCGGCGACGATGCCGAGCACGCCCTGGTGCCACTGTTCGCCCCAGACCACGATCGTGCGGTCGTCCTCGATGTTGCAGCGGGTGGCGATCTGGTCGCGGGCGCGGGTGAAGGTTTCGGCTTCGAGTTCCTGGCGTTTGCGGTTTTCGTCGTCGAGGGCCTTGGCGAGGGGGAAGGCCTCGGCCATGCTCTCGGCCTGCAGCAGGCGCATGCTCAGCATGGGGTCGCCCATGCGGCCGGGGGCGTTGAGGCGGGGGGCGATGCGGTAGGCGATGTCGGTCGAGCGCACGCCGGCGTCGAGGCCGACCAGTTCGCAGAGGGCACGGATGCCGGGCCGGTGCTGGCGGGAGAGCACCTGAAGGCCGTACTTGACCAGGCAGCGGTTCTCGTCGAGCAGCGGCACGATGTCGGCGACGGTGCCGAGGGCGACCAGATCGAGCACCTCGCGCAGGTCGGTGCTGAACCCGCCCAGCCCCCGCTCGCGGCCGTACTTGATGAAGCCGTGGCAGACCTTGAAGGCGACGCCGACCCCGGCCAGCTCGCGGACGCGGGCGTCGGTGCCGTTGAGCTTGGGGTCGATGAGGGCGAGGGCGCTGGGGCGGATTTCGCCGGGTTCGTGGTGGTCGGTGACGATGACCTCGACGCCCTGGGCCTTGGCCGCCTCGACCGCCAGGTGGCTGGTGATGCCGCAGTCAACCGTGACCAGCAGCGAGTGGTGGTCCCGGCAGGCCTTTTCGATGGACTCCGGGGTCAGCCCGTAGCCGTCGTCCATGCGGTGCGGCAGGAAGGTTTCGACCTTGGCGCCGTTGTGGGTGAGAACCTTGGCCAGCAGGACCGAGGCGGTGACGCCGTCGGTGTCGTAGTCGCCGTGGATGAGGACGGTCTCATTGCGCCGGATGGCCTGCCAGAGGCGCTCGGCGGCGACCAGATTTCCGGGAATGAGATACGGATCGACCAAGTTCCTCAGGCTGGGCTTGAGGAACTCGGGCGCCTTATCGGCGGTGATGCCTCGACTTGCCAGCACCAACGCGGCCGGCCGACTGAGATGAGTGGCTTCCTGAATCGCCTGGACTGTCTCAAGATCGGCTGGCTTCAGCTTCCATCGGTAAGCATCCATTTCCTTTTCCTGAACGCAACGCGATCATTGGTGTATAACCCCGGCTGCCACTTATCCAACACCTTCACCGACACGAATTCGGCGCTTTTGTTCCTGTTCGCGGCGCAATCAGCTATAGTAAGGGTTTTCGCGCAGGCGGTTCGGGAGGGGGGCGCGGGGCGGGACGGCCCGTGGTTTCTCAAGGCGAGGAGACGGCGGCGATGAGCGACAGCGTCTACACCATCGGCATTGACTACGGCAGCAACTCGGTGCGGTGTGTCGTGGTGGACACCCGCAGCGGGCGCGAGGTCGGCTCGGCGGTATGGAACTACCCGAGCGGGGAGGCCGGGGTGCTCACCGACCCCGCCAACCCGCACGTTGCCCGCCAGTCGCCCGCCGATTTTATCGCCGGCATCGAGGGTGCCGTCCGGCCCGCCCTGGCCCAGGCGGCCGGGCAGCCCGGATTCACGGCCGCGCGCGTCATCGGCATCGGTGTTGACACCACCGGCTCGACCCCGATCCCGGTGGACGCCAGCCTGGTGCCGCTTGGGGTCAAGCCGGAGTTCCGCGACAACCTCAACGCCCAGGCCTGGATGTGGAAGGATCATTCGGGGATGGCGGAGGCCGAGAAGATCACCCGGCTCGCCGCCCGCCACCGCCCGCACTACCTGGCCAAGTGCGGCGGCACGTATTCATCGGAGTGGTTCTTCTCGAAACTCTGGCACTGCCTGAAGGTGGATCGCAAGGTGTTTGCAGCGGCCTACTCGTGGATCGAGTTCGCCGATTTCATCCCGGCCGTGCTGGCGGGGATCCGCCGTCCCGAGGACGTGTGCTGCGGCGTCTGCGCCACGGGCCACAAGGCGATGTACTGCGAGGAATGGGGGGGGCTGCCGGACGCGGAGTTCCTGGCCCGGCTGAGTCCGGCGATCGCCGCCCTGCGGCCGCGCCTCTGCCAGAAGGCCTACACCGCCGATCAGGTGGCCGGCCGCCTCTGCCCCGAGTACGCCGTCAAGCTCGGCCTGCCGGCCGGGATCGCCATCGCCGTCGGTGCCTTCGACGCCCACCTTGGCGCGGTCGGCGCCGGGGTCTCCGCCGGACGCATGGTGAAAATCCTTGGCACTTCGACCTGCGACGTACTGGTGGCCCCGAACACAACGAAGCTGCCGGACATCCCCGGCGTCTGCGGCATCGTCAACGGCTCCGTGCTGCCGGGCTACTATGCCATCGAGGCGGGGCAGTCGGCGGTCGGCGACATCTTCAACTGGTTCGTCCGCTGCGTCTGCGAAGGCGACAGCCGGCTGCACGGCGAACTCACCGACCAGGCGTCGGCGCTGCGGCCCGGCGAGAGCGGCCTGCTGGCGCTGGACTGGAACAACGGCAACCGCACGATCCTGGTGGACGCCCGGCTGAGCGGGCTGCTGGTCGGCTGCACCCTGCACACCACCCGGGCCGAGATCTACCGGGCCCTGATCGAGGCGACGGCCTTCGGGGCGCGCCGCATCCTCGATCGCATCGAGGAGTACGGCGTCAAGGTCTCCGAGGTCGTCAACTGCGGCGGCATTGCCGAGAAGAACCCGCTGTTCATGCAGATCTACGCGGACGTGCTCGGCCGCCCGATGCGGATCTCGGGGTCGGCGCAGACCTGCGCCCTCGGCTCCGCCCTCATGGCGGCGGTCGCCGCCGGCCCGGCCGCGGGCGGCTACGCCAGCGCCGAGGAGGCGCAGGCCGTCATCTGTACGTTCAAGGACAAGGTGTACCGGCCGTCGCCCGACCGCCAGGCGGTCTACGAGGAGCTTTACGGCCTCTACCGCGAACTGCACGACAGCTTCGGGCTGCGCCGCAAGAAGTTCGACCACTACGGCGTGATGAAGAGCCTGCTTGCCATCAGCCAGCGGGTGAAGAGCCAGCCGGCCGCGACGCCGTGACGCGGTGCCGGCCGTGCCGGCCCGAACTCAGGAACCACAGCGTGGCCTCCCCCGGCGCCGCCAACCGGCCTGGCCGGGCGGCCGCCTTGACGCCTGACAGCTGAAACCCGCCTGACACTGACACCACCTCCTGGCCCCCCGCGGTTCCACCCGCACCCAAATGTATACGATCTTCCTCCGGCTCTGCGCAGTCTTCCTGATGATCGGAATGGGGTGGCTGGCCCGCCGTACCGGACTGCTGGACGGCGAGGCCACGCGCCGCCTCGCCCGCCTGCAGACGCAGATCCTCTACCCCGCCCTCATCTTCACCGCCATCGCCGGCAGCTTCACGCTCTCCAGCCTCGGCGCCAACTGGGCGCTTCCCGCCGGGGCCTTCGCCATCATGCTGGTCGGCTTCCTGACCGGGTTGCTGATCCGGCCGTTCTTGGCGCTCAAGGAACCGGCCGCCGCCCGCGGGTTCCTGTTCCAGTGCACGATCAACAACTACTCCTACCTGCCGATGCCGCTGGCCCTGTTCTTCTGGGGCGAGACCGGCGTGGCGGCGCTGATGTTCTCCACCCTCGGGTCGGAGGCGGCCGTGTGGACCCTGGGGGTCTGCGCCATGACCGGCGACCGGCTCTCGGGCGCGTCGCTGCGGCGGCTCCTGAACGTGCCCCTGCTGGCGATCGTCGCGTCGGTGGCCACGCTGGCCGTGCGGGCCGCGGCCCAGGCCTGGTGGCCGCAGTTCAGCCCGCCCGGCGCCCTACGGCAGCTGGCGGAAACGGGGTTCTCCGCACTCGAGTTCATGGGCCGGGCGACCATTCCCTTGGCCATGATCACGGTGGGCAGCCGCATGTCCGAGCTGCGTCCGGCCGGACTGGTCAACCGCCTGCAGGCCGCCATCGCGCTGTTGCGGCTGATTGTGATCCCGGGGCTGGCCATCCTGCTGCTGAGCCTGGCACCCCTGCCGGCAACCACCCGCGCTGTCCTCATCCTCGTGGCGGTCATGCCGTCGGCCAATGCCAGCGTTGTGCTGAGCGAGCTGTACGGGGGGGATGTGCGGCTGGCGGCGGGCGCCATCCTTGTCACGCACGCGTTCTGTCTAGTCACGGTGCCGCTGTGGTTGCACCATTTTGCCGGGGTGTAGCCGGGACGGGGGGCGGGGGACGGGGGGGGAGGTGAGCGGGAGGCGGGAAGGGCGAAAGGCAAATGGAAAATGGCAAATAGCAGATAGCAAATAGCAGATAGAAAACAGAAGAGTGCGGATGGCCGGGGCAGATGGCAAGGGCAGGCATGAGTGCCTGACGACCGGAGATGGGTGCGGAAAGGCTGCGGCGAGGCGCGGAGGGTGGCGAGGCGGGGAGGGTGGCCGGGCGGGGAGCGTGGCTGGATTTCGCCATCCGCCCGGTATGGATCCCCCATTTTTGCTATCTGCTATTTTCTATCTGCTATTCGCGGTCGTCTCTTTGCTGTTTGCCGTTTCCAGTCTGCCGCCTGCCATACCCGTCAGAACGGATAACGCTCAAACCACGGCCGCCACAGCGGCGTCGGATTCGACCCGACCCCCGAGGCCGTGTAGACGCTGTACTCAGCCCCGAATCCGAACTGCATCGTGTAGGCCGGCTTGTCGAACAAGCAGCTCCGCTGGGCGTTGAACAGCCCGGCATGACCGTCGAAGTACAGCAGGCCGATGCTGGTCATCTTGCGGTGCCGCAGCCGGGCAAAGTGCGGCCCCGACTCCGACGTCTCCTGGAAATCCCCCATCCACGGCGCCACATAGCCGGTCGTCCACGACGAGGCCATGCTGTCGCTGATCACGAACCCCTCGCTCGGACGTTTGATCGCGTGCACCGGCCACGGTGCGGGATCGAAGTTCGCGCGGTTGACCACGGCGCCCAGACCAGCCTGCCCGTACCGCTCCCACAGGTAGATGTTCATTGAGTACTCCGGCACGGGATCGGCCGGCGTCCAGTAGCCGGGGCCCGCGCAGCCGTTCGATCCGACCGCCGGGCAATCGAACAGCGCCGGTGTGGCCGCCTCGTAGTCGACCAGTGTGTCCATCCACGTCTTGCCGACTTGGCCCAGCGCGCTTCCCGCCTCGTTCGGCCAGCGGCTGTAGGGCGGCCCCAGCGCCGGCCCGCCCCCGACCTGGCGCAACGCGGGCCAGCCGCCGTCGCTGTCGGTGCCGTAGACGTTGAACCCCAGCCCGGTCTGGCGCAGGTTGGACTGGCAGACGGTGGCCTTGGCCGACTCCCGCGCCTCCCGCAGCCCCGGCAACAGCAGTGCCGCCAGGATCGCAATGATCGCCACCACGACCAACAGCTCGATGAGCGTGAAACGGCGTTTCATCGGCTCAAGCCTGCCTTGTCCTGTCAGCTCTGTGCCCTGGGATCTGCGCCGTCGGACGGCCCGGCTACACCGCACCGCCCGGCGGTTCGTCCCCCTGCGCTACGTACTCTGCCCCTGCGTTCCGCGCTCAGCGCCGCCGCCGTGGCAACGCCAGGGCGCCCGCCAGCATGAGCAGGCCGAGGCTGGCGGG
>MVZH01000128.1 GCA_002068325.1 Lentisphaerae bacterium ADurb.BinA184
ACGGACGGCCGCACCGGCGCCGCCGGCACGGTCTACCTCGAAATGGCCGGAGACGGCGCCGGCAACGGCCAGTTGATCATTGACAACGGCGACCGCTTCACCGAGATGACCACGGCCATCCCCGACGGCGGAACCTGGACGGTGCCGGACCTGCTCGTGCGCAACGCCGGGACGCTTGGCGTCGCCAGCGGCGAAACCCTCATCCTCACCGGCCCGGTCTCCACCGACAGCGACAGCGCCACCGACGGCATCCGGCTGCGCGGCGGTACGCTGAGCGCCGGCGGCGCCGGGCTGACGATCGAGAACTGGTCCCTGACCGCCGACGGCACCAATTCGGTCAGCGAGGACATCACAGTCAAGAGCGGGGGCGCCATCACCCACTTCTACAACACCACCTCCCAAGTCCACACGATGGATCTGACCATTGACGGCGACCTCACCGTCGAGAACGGCGGCGCGGTCACCGCCGTCGGGAAGGGGATCTCCCAGAAGTACTACGGCATCGGCGCCCCGACCAGCACCCTGCGCGCCGGCGGCAGCTACGGCGGACAAGGGGGAACATCGGAGTCCGGAAGCGGCGTCGTCGGCCCGACCTACGGCTCGGTCCTCGCACCGACCGGCATTGGCAGCGGCGGCGGCAATGACGTGACTACGCCTGCCGGGGGCGCCATCCACTTGACCGTGCTTGGCGACGTGGTGCTGGACGGCACCTTGTCCGCCAGTTCCGGAACCGACACCAACGGCTACCGGTGCGGCGGCAGCGGCGGCTCGCTCTGGCTGGTGGCCGAGACGCTCTCCGGCGGCGGCACAATCTCAGCCAACGGCGGCGATCAGGGCAGCACCAGCGGCGCCGGCGGCGGCGGGCGGATGGCGGTCTACCTCACGGCGTCCGACAGCTTCGGCGGCGTAAAGTTCGAGGCTTTCGGCGGCCCGGCGGGGTCCGCGAGCCAGCGTGGCGCGGCCGGCACGATCTACCGTGAGACCGTCTCGGACGATGCCGGCGCCGGCGACCTGATCATCCGCAACTTCGACCGCATCGCCCAGGGTGTGACCCACCTGCCGCCGACCTCGCCGACGCCGGCGTGGGGCGACGACCTCAGCCTCGTCAGCGCCTTCCTCACCGACGGCGCCAAGCTGACCTTGACGGACGACCTCGTGTTCGCCGCCCTCGACATGGAGTCGGGCACGGTGCTGGACCTGGGGGGCTTCGACCTCGAACTGAGAGTCCTGACGATCAACGGGGTCAGCTATGGATTCGGCGTCTATGACGAGGGAGATCTCGGCGACCAGGTCATCGGTGCCGGTACAGTGGAAGTCATCCCCGAGCCGACCGCCGTGCTGCTGCTGGCCCTGGGCGTACTGCCCTTGGCGCGGCGCGGGCGTCGGGCCTGAGGCGGCGTCGGCAGAGACAAAGGCCGGGCCTTGATTGTTCACAAAGAGGAAACGGAGGCAACGCAGGGTTTGCGTTGCAGGGGGGCATTGCGCGTGCGGTTGGGCGGCGTGGAAACCTACGGATCTCAAAGTGGTTTGTCAACGACTGCAAGCCAATGAGATATGTTTCCGTTGCCTCCGTTGACTCTTTGTTCATGAATGCTTCAGGTTAGCGTTGCCACATGTCCAGTGACACCCCCAAAGGCGGCGTGGCCGTCCCGGTTGCGCCCCGCCGCCTGACCTTGGCCGCCTGTGCGCCGGCCTCGTACGGTTTCGTGGCGCCGGCGGACGCCCCGGCGACCGAGCGCATGATTGCCGGGAAGGAGACCGATCCCGGCGCCATCCGCGCCCACGTCGGGCGGCTCCTCGACCACCACGAACGCATGCTCGGGCGGGCCGGGGCGGCGGGCGCCCAGCTGGCGGTGCTGCCGGAGGACATTCTGCGACTGGGCGGGATGATCCGTGAACACCGCGGCCAGGCCTTCTGCCGGGCAGCGGTCGAGGCGGCCTATGAGACGAGCCTCCAGCGCCTGGGGGCGGTCTGCCGGCGCTTCGGGATGCACGCCGCCGCAGGCGTCGCCACCTGCCGCGACGGCAGGTACTACAACACCGCCGTGCTGCTCGATGCCGCCGGCAAGCTCGTCGCATCGTACGACAAGACGCACCTTCCGGCGCCGGAGAAGGGCACCTACGACGCCGGCACGGCGCTGCCGGTGTTCGACACCGCCCTGGGCCGCATCGGGATGCTGATCTGCTGGGACATCGTGTTCCCCGAGCCTTACGCCGTGCTCGCGCTCGGGGGTGCCGAGCTGATCCTCCAGCCGACCTTCGGGCACTGGGAGGAGTCGGACGATCTCACCGCCCGCTGCCGGGCCCGCGACTGGTCGGTGCCCCTGGCCATCGGCATGTGGGGCGGCTGCGCCGGCATCCTCGACGCCGAGGGCAACTACGCCGCCCGCACCGGACGCGTCGGCGACTCGCTGGCGGTGGCGACGCTCGACCTGGCCACCCCCCGCAAGTGGCTGTGGATGAACGACGTGCGGACCGAAAAGCGGCCGTTGCGGAGTCCGCAACTCTACGGTCCGGTGGCCAGGGTGTGAAGGCGGACGGGAGATGCGGCGGGCACCACCGCACGCCGAGACCCCGGCCGCAAGATCGGCATTGTGGACATGGGAGAGACCTGACGATGAGTAACGATGTGCAGGAGCCTGCCGCCGCCGCCGCCTTCCACGAAGCCCGCCCCTGCCCGGAGATGCTGGCGACGTTCTCGGAGCCAGAGATCGAGGTCTTCCGCGTCACCGCCGATCTGGCGCACGACGCCCACTGCCCGGCCATGCACTCATCCTTCGGGCTGTTCACGCCCGACTCGCGGCGGTTCGTCATCGAGCGCCAGCACGGGTTGGGCAGTGGCCCCGACTGGAAGATGGAGCTGCTGCTCTGCGACATCGAGGACGGGTTCAGCCTGCGGCTGCTCACCGACGAGGCGCGGGTGCGCGGGCCGATCCTCAGCCACGACGGCCGCGTGCTCTACTACTGGGACGACCAGTCGGGCGGCGACAAGCCGCGCCTCGTGCTCAAGCAGGTGGACCTCGAGACGTTCCGGCGGGAGACTCTGCTGGTGGTGGACAGCCCGGTGCCCGGGATCGGGCGCCCGCCGCGCGGCGGGCAGATGTACGACATGTCCTCGCTGCGGCGCGACGGCCGGCGCCTGGCGGCCTCGTGCAGTTTCTTCACCGACGACGACCCGCAGTACGGGACGATCATTGTCGATCTGGCGGCGATGCGCGTGCACGGCTTCCAGTTCGAGGCGTACAACTGGCGTCCCATCGGTCTGTACTACCGCGGCGACGACCCGCGCTACCGGGATCATCTGCTCATCTGCCGCACGCACCGTCAGCAAGGGGTTGACAACCAGGGCAAGTGGTACGACCGGCCGGAGCCGGACTACCCGGGCCGCGTGACGCTACACATCGTCACCGACGAGGGCCGCTGGGTCGCGGCCGTTCCGGTCGGGGACACCGGCGAAGGGGTGGACCATCCGACGTGGCGCGGCGGCAAGTACGAGATCGTCACGCACACCAGTTCGGTGCGCACCGCGGCGCACTGGCGGGGGATCCTGCTGTGCTCCGAGCCGATCGCCTGCGCGGCGGAGGACCGGTACAAGGGCGCGCACATCCCCGGGGCGCGGCGCTTCGAGCTGACGCGCCGGATCGTGCGGCCTGACGAGTGCCATCACGCCTGGGATCAGTCGGGCACCCGTGTGGTGGCCGATACGGAAGGCTGGGCCGGGCGGGGCACCGCGGTGCCGATCGGGCCGTCGGCCCACCTATGGATCGGCACGGTGGTCGAGGGCGGCGGCGAAGACCCCGTTGTCGTGCCCAAGTTCCTGCTCAACCCGCGGAGCAGCTGGACGGGGAACTACTGGACGGAGATCCAGCCGGCCATGAGCCCCGACTGCCGCACCGTGTTCTTCAACTCGGACTGGCTTGGCCAGGCCGGCCACCCGCAGGTCTTCGCCGTGCGCGGATTCCAGTTCCCGGAGCCGGCCGACCGTCGTTTGGCGGCCGCGAAGTCCGGCTGAACGGCACCGCGGGAAGGAAGTGTAGTGCCTGGCGCTGACGAAAGAGGTGCATGCGGAACTCCCGCGGACGATAGCTGTCTCGTGCGATGGAGGGCGGACCTCCGTGTCCGCCGGGCCGTGTCCGGGAATCTAGTCCATGGGGTGTGACCCGGACGGCACGGAGGCCGTCCCCCCAGAATGGCAGACAACGGGCACTCTCAGTGGCGATGGCGGCCCGTGCTCCGTCCCGCCCCCCCCATGTTGGGGTTCGGCAAGCGGCTTGGAATGGAAGCAGACGAACCCAGTCCCGTTGATCGAGGGAATCAGACCATGGTACATCGGCAGCATCGGACTCCTTGTGTGGCCAGTGTTCCATCGGCCGGACTGCGACCCCGGCCCTCTGGATTCCGCATTCCGCATTTTGCCTTCCGCATTCCGCACTCCGCATTCCGCGTTCCAAGTGTGTTTACCCTCATCGAGCTTTTGGTGGTAGTGGCCATCATCGCGGTACTCGCGGCGATACTGTTGCCGGCGCTGGCCAGCGCCCGGGACAAGGGGCGGCTGGCGGTCTGCTCGAGCCAGCAGCGGCAGTTGACGGTGATCACGGCCCTTTACGAGAGCGACTATGACGGGTGGCCGTACGCCCCCGACGCCATGACCGGGGCGCAGTTCAACTCGAGGTACGGCACGAGCTGCATGGCCGACACCGACTACTTTTACGGCACCATGTGGCATCAGATCCAGGGCTACCCCGGCTATGGCTACCCGACCAGCCCCAGCTACTGGGCGCAGGTGGCAGGGCCGTACATTTCGCAGGGCAGCTACCCGACGACGATGGGGGAGCTGGCCGACCGGCCCAACAAGCTGCTCATCGACCCCGGCGCGCGGCGCTGGATGGCCTCCAACGGCGGCACCGCGAATCCCTACCACATTGCGTGGGAGGAGTGGCCGCACACCATGTACCCGTACCTCGTCATGGCCGGCCATGGTTGCATCGACTACAAAGCCTACGACAACCACATCGCCGGCTGGGCCTACAGCCGCAACCACCCACGGCCGTCCCGCTCCCTCATCACATTCTGCCCGAGCGCCTACTCGCAGCACGGCTCGTTCGGCTACGGCTTCTTCGTCGGCACGCACATGCGGCGCAACGCCAACCTCGGCGACGTCGTGGTCACCAACCCCGACGTCATGCGCGGCCTCTGGCGCGGGCACAACGTGGCCATGGGCGACGGCCACGTCGAATACGTCAACTGGGCGCGCATCCCGGACGACTTCACGATCGAGGTCAGCGGCTGGTACCACGGTGTCAACGGTATCAAGACATACCCGGTGAATCCTTGAGACGCGCATGCACAACTCGCTTTTCACCCGTGAGGAGTTGCGCCCGGCCAACGCCCACGGCACCTACACACGTTTCCGTGATCCGTATCGCGGCCTGACGGTTCAGCCCGGCAGCGAACCGGGGTCTGACGAGTTCCGGCTGGCGCCGGCCTGGCGGGTGGTGTTCGGGCCGACCGTTGACGCCGGCGCCGCCACCGCCCTGCAGGCCGACGTGACATCCCTCTTCGCGCGCCTTGGCATCGCCCTCGACGACGGCGCGCCCCGCGCGTTCTGCTTCGACGTGGATGCATCGCTGTCCCCCCGCGACTGCCGACTCGACCTCGGGGCCGACCGCCTCGCCATCGCGGGCGGCGGCACGGCCGGTCTCTGGGCCGGCCTGGCGTGGCTGGTGTGGGAGTTGCGCGTGCGCCGCGCCCCCGTGCTGCCGACCGGCCGCCGCGAGCATCGGGCGCTGTGGACGACGCAGATCAGCCAGGGCCCCTGGGGCGGCAACTACTCCGTGCCCGACCTCGGGCCGGACTTCCTCAGCGACGAGTCGCTGCGGCTGTACGCCCACGGCGGCGTCAACAGCATGATGATCTACGGCGACCTGCTGTGCTATGTGCGCAGCGACATCCTCCCCGAACTGAACCACCCCGACGCCAAACGGCATCTCGACGTCCTGCGCGCCGCCGGGCGGCGGGCCGCACGTTACGGTGTCGGGTTTACCTACGTGCCGGTGCATCCCAAGCTGGTTCCCGCACACCCGGTGTTCGCCGCCCACCCTGACGTCCGCGGCCGCGGCTGGCGGCGGGGCACGCACCGCTTCCACTGCCTGTGTTCAACGTCGGCGCAGGCCCTTGCCTTCTACCGGGAGCAGTACCGCCGGCTGTTCGATGCCGTCCCTCAGCTGCAAGGCGTGCTGGCCATCACCTACTCCGAGTCGTTCTACCACTGCGACATGTGGCAGCCGTTCGAATGCCAGCCCTGTCCGCGCTGCGCGCCCCTGAGTTCCGACGCCCGCGTCATCCCGCTCCTGGCGACCGTGGCGGATGCCCTCCACGAGGTTCGGCCGGACGCCTTCCTCGCCGAATGGATCTACACCTGGCAGCCGCCCGACAACGGCGGCCGCACGCTCGCCGCCATCCACGCCACCCGTCCGGTTGCCGTCGGCGTCTGTCAGGCGGTCGACAAGGATCCCCTCTACGACGGACGCACCGTCTACCAGAAGCCCGGCTACCGCAAGTGGATGTGGGACTACACCCTCGACTACGAAGGCCCCACCGCCTTCGCCGCCGAGGCCGCCCGCTGCGCGCACGAGAGCGCGCGCCCCTTCCTCGCGAAGACCGAGACGGGAACCGGCATTGAGGCCATGCAGTTGCCGTACGTGCCCGCCTTCTACCACCTAGCCCGCAAGTGGCAGGGCGTCCGCAGCCTGCGCCCCGACGGCGTCCACCAGGCCTGGCTCTTCTACGGCCACCACCTGTCGCGCGCAGAACGCCTGGCCGCGTGGGCCGCCTACAGACCCGATCAGCCGGCGGAGGCCTTCCTGGCGGAGCTGGCTCGGGCCGACTTCGGGCCGGCCGCGGCGCCGGCCGCCCTGACCTGCTGGGCGCGTTTCGGGCGGGCCGTCAAGCGTCTTCCCTGCGTCCACCTCGGCGAGTACTACAAGAGTCCGTCCTTTTTCGGGCCCTGCCATCCCCTGCTGCCAGATCCCGAGGCGCCGGTGCCCGAGCCTTTCTACGCCTGCCTCTACTACCTGCAGGAGCTTGGGCCCTCCTTCTCCTGCCGCGAACTCGACGAGTGCCGGGTGCCGATCGTCCTGGCCGAACTTCCGGAGACGCCCGCCGGCCTCGGCGTGCACACCGACCCCGGCCTCGGCTGGGAACTGGTCTCCGATGAGTACGACGCGGCCGCACGCGAGGGACGGACAGGCTGGGAGACCCTGTGTGCGGCCGAGGAACGGCTTGAGAGCGACGAGGACCGCCTCAACTGGCGTGAGGAGACGCTCCTGGCGGAACTGGCCTGGCGCACCTTCCTGAGCTGCGCCAACGTGGTGCGCTTCCTCTTGGCACGCCAGGCGTGGTGGCGCGGCGATGCGCCGGCTGCCCTCGCCGCCATGCGCCGCGTCGCCACGGCAGAGCGGGCGAACGCCCTTGCCGCCCTCCCCCTCTACGCCGCCGCCCCCTGGCTCGACCCCGCCGCCCGCCTCGACGGACGCTTCCCGGAAGCCGCGACACTGATCCACGCCAAGGTCGGCATCGTCGACGCCTTCCTCACGACCCGCCCTTGCACACGCCCCGGCGACACACTACGGTAGTGACACTCACACAAGGCGGGCCGTGGACAGCACACACACCGATCGGCATGATTCCCGCGCACGCGGCGAACGGCGGGCTCGCCAGGCCACGGATGCCCGCGGCGGGCGGCGGCGGGCGGCCTTCACGCTGATCGAGCTGTTGGTGGTCGTCGCCATCATCGGCATTCTCGCGGCGTTGCTGCTGCCGGCGCTGCGGGGGGCACGCGAGTCCGGCCGGCGGGCGGCGTGCATGAGCAACCTGCGCCAGTGGGGCATCGGGTTCAGCTCGTACGCCGGCGACTACGAGGGGGAGTTTCCGCGCACCCGGTACCTGATCTCCGAGGCGACGAACACGTGGTCGCCCGGCTTCAAGAACCAGGAAGGGTGGGGACGGCTGCTGGCCAGCACGGTGCTGCCCATGCGCATGGCCTCCGACAACCTGGCCTACCTGTTCCGCAGACAGCTTCCCGGCGCCTCCCCTGCCATCTGCCCCACGGTCGCCAGCGAGATGTATTCCGCCATCGCCCCCGTCGACCGCTGGCTTTCGTCCACCGGCACCACCTATGCCGCCAACAGCGGCTGGTCGCATGACTACAAACACGAGAATCTGCACTACGACAACGTCACCCGCGGCGACTTCCCCCTGCTCTGCGACTCCGGCCCCGAGATCGTGTGGAACCAGTTCGGCTACAACAACATCCAGCTCACCTACCAGGACCGGGCCATGGATTTCTACACCGTGCCGACCAGCTATCTGGGCACCACCATCCTGCGCAGTTTCCCCGGCTTCTGGCACTCGCGCCGGGCCCAGGACGGCCGGCTGACCGGCATCACGAACCAGCTGAACATTGATGGCGCGGTGATCGCCATCCCCGCCTCCGCGTCGGCCCGCTACTCGGCCAACACCGGCTCGACCTGGCACCCCTACCACTGCGACACCACCACGCCGCAGCCGCTCCCATAATGCCGTAACCGCCTCCGCCACAACGAGTCATAGTCTCCCCGCGGTCAACCTTGCGGCTCGCCGTCCGCACCGCCGCCGCACCGCTTGCCCAGCAGCCAGCGCGGGCGTTTGATGAACGCGCCGTCAGCGAAGGTCTGTTCGCAGGCCCCCCTCTTTTCGAGGTGGTCGAAGCAGCTGCGCATGCAGCCGCGCGAACCCTCGACGCCGTAGCTTCCGGCGCCGGCGCCGCCGCCCCAGTGCGCGAGCTGCCAATGCCCGTCCACCAGGTGCCCGCTGGGATCCTCCTCGGTCCGCCGCCATGATCCCAGCGAGAACGGCCAGCACAGCTTGTAGGCGGCGTCCTCAGTGCAGTCCTGGCGCGTGACGTCGAACTCCCAGCCGGGCAACGCCTTGTGCAGGAAGGGCGAGACCTGCGGGTCGCCGCCATGGTAGCCCAGCGTGCAACGGCCCATCTGCACATCGCCCCACTCGTACACCTTGTCCTCGATCTGCACCTTGACCGTGCGTCCTTCGCGGACATGCGGGATGGCCCCGGCCTGGCAGCCCTTGACACAGCTCATGCAGCGGTCGCAGATCGAACCCGGCTCGACCAGCGGGTCGGGCTCGACGTCGAGGTCGGTAAGGATGGCGGCCAGCCGCACGCGCGGCCCGAACCGCCGGGTCAGGAACACCTTGGCCCAGCCCGGCTCGCCGAGCCCCGCGCAGGTTCCCACCATCCGGATCGAAAAATGCACCTCCGGCGCCACCGCGCCCGGACGCAGCGGCGGATCCGGCGGCTGGCACTCGGGCACGCCGGGGTAGTAGGGCACGGCTTCGAAACCGTGATCCTCGATGAAGCAGGCCGTCTCGTACACGCCCATGGGGATGAAGAAGCTGTTCAGCAGCCCGTGGTAGCCGAAGTACGTATACGTCGGCCAGTACGTGCCCTCCTCGATGCCGCGCCAGTTGCCGCGCAGGATGCGCCGCGCCACCGCAATCACCGTCCGGCATTCGGGGAAGAGGCTGGACGGATGCATGCGCTCGGGCGCGCCGGCGAACCGCTCGATGTTGGCGAACCCAACCAGGTCGAGCCCCTGCGATTCGGCGAACGCCCGTATCTGATCCTTGCTCAGTGACTGTGCCATGTTCACCGCCCCCCGTCGTCAAGGAGCCTGACCTTGCCCTGGCTGTCGCAGGCCCAGGCCGGCCGCGTGCGGAAGGGCTTGTCCAGGGCGTTGCCGACGGTTCGTTCGCGTTCGAGGTGATTGACGCACGACCGCACGCACAGGGCACCCAGCCGGTCCGGCAGCCCCGCGGGGTGGTCGCCGTTGGGCCGCGCGCCGTTGCGGCAGCTCCGGCACTGCGCGTAGTCAACCACACCGACGACCATGGTCTTGCCGGCGATGGTGAGCTTCCCCTGCCCTTTGATCGCCCCGAGCGGACAGCTGCCGGCACAGGCACCGCAATGGTCGCAGACCGCCGTGGCCAGCATCGGCGTCGGCGTCAGCGGGGCGTCGGTCAGGACAAGCTGGAAACGCTGGCGCGGCCCGAACTGGGGGGTGAGCACTTCGCCGCAGAACCCGATTTCCCCGAGGCCGGCACGGACGGCCGCGGCGCGCACATCAATCATCACGTTGGGCGCCGGCGCCGCGGGGCGAACGGGAATCCCCGAGGGCGGGATGCGGGGATCGAGATCCTGCACCGGACAGGCTTCCCAGCGGTGGTCTTCGAGCCACGTCGCCAGGGCAATCGTGGTCACCGCGAGCATGCGGTCCTTCAGCCAGTTCAGCCCGAACATCCCGTAGGCGTCGAAGTGCGTGCCCTCCTCAATCCCGCGCAGCGCCCCGCGCGGAATCCGTTTGCCGACCACCACCACGCTACGGACCTCGGGGAAGATCGCGCGTGGATGATGCTCCGGGGCGACGTCGTCGAACCGCTCGATGGGCGCGACGCCGAGCAAGTCGACACGCCTCTCCTTCGCAAAGGCGACAAACTCACGGGTCAGGGCTTCCATGGCTGGGTATCCTCCGGTTGGCAGGCGCACTGGCAGGCACAATGCGGCCTGGGGGACGCGAAGCTTGGTCGGCAATCCGTGGACGCTTCATTGCTCCGCGTCGTCGTCGTCATCATCGTTCGACGGAGTCCTTTGCCGTGGGGGCCGGCGCGGCCAGGGCCGGTGCCTGCCGCCGGGCTACGGCGATGCCGAGCAACACGAGGGCGCCGCCGACCGCCTGCAGCGGCAAGGGTGCCTCGCCCAGCAATGCCCACGCCAGCAACGCCGCCACCACCGGCTGAAGCAGCAGCCCCAACGAGGCGAAACCCGCCCGCAGGTGGGCAAAGGCATAGGCAATCAGCCCCTGCCCCAGCACATGAACGAGGACGGCCAGCGCCAGCAACACCAGCCAGGCGCGGGCCGTCGGCGGCCACAGCGGCTCGCCCATGGCGGCCGTCAAGAACCGTCTGCGCAACTCTTTGATCGCCAGCATGTAGCCGGCATAGAAGACGGCGGTCCCCAGTCCGAGCAGGTCGCCCAAGACGTGCCGTTGTCCGAGTGTGCGACTGGCGCCGGCCAGGAGGACGGCGCCGGCCACCGCCACTGCCAGCCCCGCCAGGAAGCGCGAAGTGATCCGCTCGCGGAAAAGCAGCCAAGCGCCGACCGCCACGAACACCGGCGCGAAGTTGGGGAACAGCGTGGCGTTGGCCACCGAAGTCAGCACGACGGACCAGTTCCACAGGGCCATATCGCCGGCGAACATCAGCCCCGCCACGGCCAGCAGGCCGAAGTCGCGCCAGCCCTGCGGTCGCCGGCGCTGGTCTCCGCGCGCCGGTTCGAGCCACATCCAGGCCCACATCACGGGCAGGGCGAGGATGAACCGCCAAGTCGCGGTGGCCAGCGGCGCCATTGGACTGCGGCGCACGAGGATGGGCGCGCAGGCGATCAGCGCCGCGCCCGCGAGCAGGGCAAGCAGCCCGTGCCGGCCGGCGCCGAGGCGGGTTTCATCATGCCTGGAAGATTCGTTCATCCCTCAACGTTGGCTGGGGATCCGCCATTGGCCGCGGCGCAGAGACCGGCAGCGCGCGCGCCTTGGCAGACGGGGTTCATCGGGTCAGGTGCAGGAACGCCAGTTCGTATGGTTGGAGCAGGAGTTCGGATCGCCCCCCCGGTCGGTGGCGCAGCCGGTTGCGTCCGGCGGCGTCCACGGCCCGTTTCACCTGTTCGTCGGTAAAGGTGAACGTACGCGCAGCCCCGTCGAGGTTCGAGACCAGCAACACGCGGTCGCCGACCAGCGTCTCCGCGCTCAGCCTGTGCCAGCCTTCCGCCACCGTCGGCCAGGGACGCGCCACGCGTTCGAGCGGCGCCACGCCCTGCGACCAGGCGCGGGCAAGCTGGAAGGGGTCGCCGCCCGCCTCGAGAAGCAGCGCCATCCGCCGTTCATGCACCGACTCTCCGGTCACATGGAAGAGCCAGTTCAGGCGGCCGGCGCCGCGGTCAACCTCGTATAGGAACGCCCCCTCGTTAAGCAGGCTCAGCGGCCCGGCCTCGGTCTCCGCCGTCAGGCAACACGGACTGGCCACGCGGTCTTCGGCGGTCTCCGCATAGACGTTCGGATTGAAGCGCACGAGTCTGCGGAGTCCGCAACCGGCCGCAACTTCGAGCGTCAGCTTGTCGGACCACTTGTCGCGCGCATCGAAGTCGCGGCCCGGGGCGTAGGACACGGTGATCTCC
>MVZH01000129.1 GCA_002068325.1 Lentisphaerae bacterium ADurb.BinA184
TGGCAGGCCCGCTGCACGGTGGCGCCGAACTCGGGCGAGTCCGGGGTCTCGCCGTGCGCCAGGAAGGCGAGCAGGGCCAGCCCGGTCATGGCGTCCTGGTTGGCGGGCGCCCACGAGCCGTCGGGCGACTGGTGTTCCTTCAGCCAGCGCAGGGCGCGCAGTACCGCGCGCTCGGTGGCGTCGCCGACCCGGCCGGCATACTCGCGGCGGGCCTTGTCGCGGTTGTCGCCGCTGCGGTTGCTCCACATCCCCGGCAGCTTGATCGGCGACTTGGTGACCTTGACGTCGAGCATGGCGTTCACATCAAGGTCCATCTCGCTGGCGGCGACGGCCTCGGCAAAGTCGCGGGTCGCCTCGACGCTGACGCTCTCCGCCTGCACGACCGGCTTGTCAACCGTCGGCACCATGTCGTCAACAATCTCGTCCTGTAGCGTGTCCAGCTCCTCGATCGTCTCGGGATCCAGCGGCTTGACCTCAAGCTCGCGCGTATTGAACTCAAAGGCGCTGGCCTCGCGGACCTCGCGGCCGACCAGCAGCACCGCGCAGGCGACGATGACGAGCACGTGCAGGAGCAGCGAGATCATCGGCCCGGTGAGGTGTTCGACCATCTGCCGGCGACGGTAATCCTCGAGAATCTGCTCGTGGGGAAGCTCGGCGGGGGGCGGCGTGGCGGGGGCCGCTTGCAGGGCATCGTTCTCGCTCATGGTCTCACCTCGTCTGGCTTGGGGGGGCGCGCCGGGACGGGTTCAAGCACACGACACGAAGATAACCTGCCGATGGCCTTTGTGCAAGCCGGCGGCGGCGCAAGGTCGGGGCGCCCGCCGGCGTGACGTCGCCCGCATCCGGCATGGCGTTCACCACGAAGGACACGAAGGGCACGAAGACACGACAAGAGAGGAACGCCTGATGCCATCCTTCGTGAGCTTCGTGCTCTTCGTGGTGAGACCCGTCCGGCGTCTCCCTCGTGCGGACGGCGAAATATGATCCTCGCGCAGAGGCGCGGAGGCACAGCACCGCAACGGCGCTACGGACGCCACGTCGCACATGATCCTCGCACAAGAGGCACGGACGGGGGGCACTTTGGGTGAGGCCACCACAGAGAACACAGAGATCACAGAGAGGGGGCCGCGGCTTCCCTCTGTGTCCTCTGTGCTCTTTGTGGTGAAGTCAGAGCCGGATCCCGGCGGCTTGAGCGGCGCGGGACGAACCCCCGCGGCAGCCACCGCGTCGCAGCCTGTTTCGGGTACTCGGTTATTGATTGGCCTGCAAAACACCATGGTAGGGCAACCGTCCCGCTTGCCACCCGCCGTGTCTCCCCACTGGCGACATGGTAACGAACCGGGGGCGCTCCGGCAGGACATCGTTTTGACAAGCGGGGACGCTTGTCCTACCTTGGCGCCCCAATTGGCAACCGGGTACTGTTCCGGCTTGCCGTGCACTTGGCAAGGGAGTATGTTAGCCGACGTGATTCAGCCCGCAGGCCCGCGGGCGGCATCGCTTCAATGCCTCACGGTCTCAGATTCGTCAGCAAACGAGGTTCAGCCACGGCTCGGAGGTCTGCATGAGTGACACTTTGCTGCAGCGCATTGCCGTGGACCGCCGCGTGATGACAGGCAAGCCGGTCATCCGCGGCACGCGCGTTCCCGTCGACCTCATCGTGCGTATGCTTGCCCAGGGGATTCCGGAGGCGGAGGTGTTGCGCGAGTATCCCCGGCTCGTGCCCGAGGACATCCGCGCGGCCCTGACATACGCCGCCAAGGTCGTCGCCCAGGAGGACGTTTTTCCGATGGCCGTGAGCGCCTGAGGCCCGCCAATGCTGGCATTCCTTGTGGACGAGTCTGCCGGGCACTGCGTCGCGGACTGTCTCCGGGCAGTGGGTTGCGACGTGCAGCTGGTCAGCGAGATCATTCCCCAGGCGGAGGACGAGGCCATTCCCGCGCTGGCCTTGAGGGAAGGCCGGATTGTCGTGACCAATGACAAGGACTTCGGAGAACTCGTCTTCCGAAGCGGCTTGGGGCACGCAGGCGTTCTCCTTGGCGGTTGTGATCAGCCTGGCGCACGGGTAACAGACGCCTGTTGACGGAGGCCTGGCATGCCCGCGGCGATTGATGCCCAGTGCGTCTGCAAGACCTACCCTGGCGGCGGGCGCGGCCTGGCGGACTTCTCGCTGTCGGTCGGCGAGGGGGAGGCCTTCGGGTTCCTGGGGCCCAACGGCGCCGGCAAGACGACTTTCATCAAGATCCTGCTGGGGCTGAGCCGGGCCGACGCGGGGACCGTCCGCGTCCTCGGGCGGGATCCGGGCGAGACGGCGGTGCGGGCGCGCATCGGATACCTCCCGGAGGTCGCCCAGTACTACGAGTTCCTAAGCGCGCGTGAGCTGCTGGCCTTCTACGGCCGGCTGTCGGGGCTGGCGGCGCGGCAGGTCCGCGAGCGGACCGGGCCGTTGCTGGAGTTGGTCGGCTTGAGCGAAGCGGCCGACCGTCCGCTGGCGACGTTCTCGAAGGGGATGCTGCAGCGCGCTGGCCTGGCGCAGGCCCTGCTGCACGAGCCCGACCTGCTGATCTTCGACGAGCCGGCGACCGGGCTGGACCCCCTGGCCAGGCTGCAGATCCGCGACATCATCCTGCGCCAGCGGCAGGCGGGGCGGACGGTGTTCTTCTCCTCGCACGAGCTGTCCGAGGTGGAGATGGTGTGCGACCGGGTGGGCATTGTCAAGGATGGTGTCCTGAAGTGGTGTGGGCCGACGCGCGAGGTGGCCGGCGACGGCGAGCGCAACCTGGAGCGGCTGTTCCTCGAGGTCATCGGGGCCGGGCCGGGGGCCCTGACGGCGCCGGAGTCTCTGCGTCTTTGAAGGTGGCGTCGCTTGCAGAACCTCCCGTCACGTGGCCGGGACGGAGCCTGGCCCTCCATCGGCGCCCACATGGACGTCGCCTGGCGGGCTGGAGGGACGACCTCCGTGTCGGCCGGGTTCGTCCGCGGCAGACCGGGTCTTCGCGTATGACTTGGCGGACACGGAGGTCCGCCCTCCATCGCATGAGGCCGCTGGTGTCCGCGGGGGTTCTGCAAGCGCATCGGTAGACTGTTCGGGGCCGCGTGGCGCGGGTCAGGAGAGAGCGCGTGAGCGTCGGTGTTCGTATCCGTCCGGTGGTGTCGGTCGCCCGGCTCTCGGTGGTGGAGTTGTTCCGGCGGCGCGACGTTTACGTGGCGTTGATCTTCGCGCTGGTGGTGGGGGTTCCGCTGCTTGGCGCCAACGTGTTTGGCGTGGAGGGGGCGGTCCGCTACGTGCGTGAGCTGGTGTTGCTGCTGGTCTGGGTGTGTTCCGTGGCCGTGAGCCTCACGACGGCGGCGCGGCAACTGCCGGGCGAGATCCAGCGTCGGACGATCCTGCCGTTGCTGGCGCGGCCAGTCACGCGGGCGGAGGTGGTGGTGGGCAAGTGGGCGGGGGCGGCGGCGGCCTCGTGCGCGGCGACGCTCCTGTTGTACGGCTGTTACGCGGCGCTCACCGCGCTGAAGTCCGGCGGCGGCGGGGCGGGCGGCTGGGGGGTGTTGGCGCAGAGCGTGGCGTTGCACCTGTGCGCAGTGTTGCTGATCTGTGCGCTGGCGGTGTTGGGATCGCTGGTGCTGACGGCGTCGGCCAACGTCACGCTGTCGGCGTTGCTGGTGGCCGGCATGTTGCTGTTTGGTTCCCGTCTGTATGAGCTGGCGGCCGCCACGCCGGGCGTGGGCGGAGTCTGTGCGCGGCTGCTGCACTGGGGGTTGCCGCACGTCGAGCTGTTCGACCTGCGGTTGCGCGTGGTGCACGGCTGGGAACCCCTCGGCGCCTGGGTGTTCGTGGCCATCCTCGCGTACGGGCTGCTGTACGCGGCGTCGCTGGTCGGCGCCGCCGCGCTGGTGTTCTCCAGAAAACGGCTGTAGACGCCATGAGGCGAACGACAGTCCTCTCCATCGGCCTGATGCTGCTGGCCTGGTTGGCCGGCGGGGTGGCGTTGCGCCTGGCCCCCCGGCCGCCCCGGCAGGACGGCGGGATCCTAACCAGCCTGCTGGGCGACTCGCGGGTGGCGCTCAGCCGCACGCTGTTCGCCTCGGCCGACCGCTACTACCATGGCGGGATGACCGGGTTCGACGACGCGGCCGTCCTCGCCGACAGCCGTGAGGCCGGAGTGGCGACGATGGCCGACGGCGGCACGCGACCGGCGGCCAACGGCGGACACGCCGCGGCCGGGCTGTTGCCCGTCGCCGACGGCGAGCCCTGCCATCATGAGAACGGGGAGCACGGCGCGGACGGCTGTCACCACGAAGGGCACGGGCTAAGGCCCCGCGACCCGTGGCGCTGGCTGTGGCTGCAGATACACCCCCGGGAACACCGGCACCTCACCGGGGCCAGCCTCGAGAAGGAGATCCTGCCCTGGGTCTGGGCCGCGACGCGGGCCGACCGCGGCAACGTCCTGGCCTACGACGTCGGGGCCTACTGGCTGGCCACCCGCCTCAAGCGTCCCGAGCGGGCGCTCGACCTGCTGGCCGAGGGCATCCACGCCAACCCCGGCTCCCCGCAGCTCGAGTACAGCCACGGCGCCGTCCTGCAGGCCCAGGGGCGGCTCGCGGAGGCCGGCGAGTCGCTGGCGCGGGCCGAGGCGAAGTGGCAACGCCTGCAGGCCGCCGGCCCCTCGGCGGCCGAACGGGAGGTGGCACGGGGGGACAGCGACGAGATGGACGAGACCTTCCTCGCCCGCATTCTCATGGCGCGCGGGTACAACGCCCAGCTGCGCGGGCTGTACGCCGAGGCGCGGGACCACTACGAGCGGGCCTTGCCCTATGTAAAATCCCCCGAAGGCGTCCGGGCCCGCCTGGCCGCGCTCGAACGGCTCTCCACCCCGGCTCCGCCGCGAGAGGGCGAGGGGGGGATGCCCGCCGTGACCCCCTGAGGCGACGGCCGGCCGGACGCCCTACGGCGCCGGGCGGGCAAGCTGCTCGATGGCCCGGTGGAACTCCGCCGGCGAGGTGAGGAACACGTGGGTCTTGCAGCCCAGGTGGCGGCTGACCATCCGGCTGACGTCGCTGTCCACGGGGTTGAGGACGGCGAGCATCACCTCGTTGCGAATCCGTTCGAAAGGCAGCACCCCGAGCCGCCGCGCGTCTTCGAGGGGGATCAGCCCGCAGATCTCGGGCCGCAGCTCGAAGCGCGTGATCTCCACGAACGGGGTCATGGTCTCGGCGGCGAGGAACCCGACCAGGGCGTCGCTGTCCATGCCGGGCAGCCTGGCCAGCTCGTCGAGCAGCGACAGGCAGGCGTCGGGCCGCCGCCGGGTCCGGCTCTCGGTCAGCCCTGCCACCGCGGCCTCGTACTGGTTCTGGGTGATGCGGTTGTGCTGGAGCAGGAACCAGCCCAGCTCCAGCTCGCCGCTGAGGTCGGCGGTCAAGCCGGGGCCGCGCGCTTCGCTCTCCCGCACTGGCGGGGACGGCTCGGCCGCCGCTTCCAGATCGATCCCTTGCAGACGGAGGTTCTCGACTGCACTCTGGCGCAACAGCCCGGCTGAGGGGTGTTGCGGTTCGATCTGGAGGATGCTTCGGGCGACCGCGTAGACTTGCCGCCATTCGTTCTGCTGGCTGAGCAGCTCGGCCAGGCGGTGGAGGACGGCGACGGCGTCCTGGTCACGTCCGGCGTGCTGGTAGGCGGCGCCCAGCGATTCGAGGGCGGTCACGTCCTGGGGGAAGGTGCGCAGGATGCCCTCGAGGGCCTCGATGGTCTGGGCTAGCGCCTCGGCGTCCTCATGGGCGTCGGGGGCGGGGGGCGGGGGCGGGTTGTCCTTGGTTGGCACGGCCTCGCCTCTCAGGTTCGCGGGGGAGGAGCGCCGGCCGGTTCACCGGGCTTGGGAGGGGCGGAGTGGTTCAGCACCGGGACGAGGAAGTCAACCAGCGCCTCCCACAGCCCGGCCTCGTCACGCAGGATGCCCTTGATGCCGCGGATCTCCTCGAGGGTCAACGGCTTGCCCTCGACCTCGGCGACGCTGGTCTGCTTGAGCACGACCGGCTTGCCGACGTGTTCGCCGATCTGGCGGAGGAACTCGCGGCGCCGCTCGCGTTCCTCGGGGGTGGGGGCGGCCAGGGCGTAGACCGTGGCGGCGGCGTCGTAGCAGTTCTGCATGCACTCCTGCAGTGTCTCTCCGGCCTGCTGCAGCTCGTTGGCCAAGTCGCGGAGGTCCTGAACCGCGGGCTGCCGGTTGCGGTCGATGCGGTCCTGGATGGCGAAGAGGAGCTGTTCGAGGTGGCTTCGGTACTTGCGTTCCAGGCCGCCCTTCTCGGTCTCGTCCCAGTTCCAGACCAGCGCGAGGTGCTTCTCGTTGACGATGCGCATGGGAGGGATCCACTCCGGCCGGAGTCCCGTGGGCCCGGGGTGCGCCGGCGCCGGGGGCGTGCGCCGGCCTTACTGGCTGACGAAGACGTCCTCGTTGAGGTTGAGCACGAAGGTGTGCTCGGGCGCCTGCACCGTGCTCTCGCGGATGCGGACGTCTTCGAGCACGCCGCGGACGGCGTCGGCGGCCGGGCCAGCGTACAGCTTGACCAGCCCCACGCTGGCCTCGTTGGAGAAGATCACCACCAAGAGTACATCGAGGCTGGCGGCGCAGATGAAGATGCTCTTGCGCTCGCCCTGGTGGAAGACCGCGCTGAACTTGTCTTCGCCCAGGATGCGGGCCAGCTCGCGGCTGGCGGCGAAGACCCCGGCGCCGAGGGCCGAGATGACGAGGGGGTCCTGGCTGTCCACGCCGCGCTGGGCGAGGACATAGCCGCTGTGGTCGCAGACCACGCAGCCCGTGGACTCCGAGCGGTCGAGGAGGTCCTGGAGGATGCGGTTGAGCCTGTGCACGTCTTTGTGGGTCAGTGCAAACGCCATACGTCCTTCCTTTCCCGAGCGGTCACCCGCCGGCGCGGGCGGACGGCTCCGGTTGTGGTCTACATCAGCACCATCTCCTTGCGCGTCTCTTGCTCGCGGGCGCCGCCGGAGTGCTTGCGGATGAAGCTGTTGAGCACGAGCTGGGCGATCAGGTTGAGCGTCTCGAAGACCCCGACGCCCTTGGAGGCGATGGCGTTGACGGTGGGGCGGCGGGTGCCGCGGTTGTTGAGCAGGAAGTCCAGGTAGTTGGGCGGGGCGATGCTGGGCAGGTCGCGCTTGTTGTACTGCAACACGTAGGGCAGGTTGTCGAGGGTGTCGCCCTGCAGCTTGAGGTTCTCCAGCAGGTTGTCGAAGCTCTCGACGTTCTCGCCCATCTTGTCCCACTGGCAGTCGGCGACGAAGACGATGCCGTCAACGCCGCGCAGCACCAGCCGGCGCGTCATGTTGTACATCACCTGCCCGGGCACCGTGTACATCTGGAAGCGGGTCTGAAAGCCCTTGATGGCCTCGGCAACCAGGGGCATGAAGTCGAAGAACAGCGTGCGGTCCTGGGAGGTCGCCAGCGAGGTGAGATCGCCCTTGGCTTCGTCGGCGATCATCTCGTGGATGACCTGCAGGTTGGTGGTCTTGCCCGACAGCCCGCACCCGTAATAGACAATTTTCAACTGGATCTCGCGGGTGGCGTAGTTGATGAAGGACATCGCTGGCCTCCGGGGCTTTCATACCAGATTTCAGACACCGTACCATAAGGGCGGATGCCGGCAAAGGCAAACGCCCCGCAAAACCGGACCAGGGCACACGCGCCCGGTGAGCGGCCATCGTCCGCCCCGCGCCCGATCCGCCAGCCGCTTGTTTTTCGCGGCGTCCCCGCTAAACTACCCGCGTCAGTCCAAGGTCTTCGTGGCTTGAAAGGCGTTCCCGCCAAGGCCTGGCCACGGCGCGGCCCCGAGCAGGAAAGGTGAAACCGGCATGAAGTTCTCCATCTTCAAGGGCCCGAGGAAGGACGGCAAGGCGGGCGACGGCGACGGCGGGCAGGCGGAGCCGGGCGCGCGGCCGGAGGCGGCGCGGCCCGAGGGGCGGCCGGGGAGCGGGGCGCCGGGCGCCGGCCAGCCGCCGGCCAAGACGGTCGAGGAGGTGAAGGACATTCTCGGTACCATCGAGGCCGTGCTGGAAGGCGAGGGGGCAGCCGACACCCTGGTGGTTCCCAGCGCCGCCCTGCTCGACCGCCTGCCGGCCAAGTTGCGGGGGCCGGCGTGGCGCCCCGGCGGTGTCCCCGACCTCTCCCTGAAACTCGACATGCACGACACGCTGGGCCAGCTCAGGCAGGGCCGCGTGCGCCACCCGCTGTCCACCTTCAGCGACGTGTTGCCGGACGGCTGGGTGAACGCGCCGCCCACGACCGTGCTTGACCTCGACCTGCCGCAGGTGGTGGCCGCCATCCCCCCGGAACGCCTGCAGGGCGCCGCCGGCCGGTCGGATCTTGACGCGACCAACGTGCGCACACTGTTCGCGCCCAAGAAGGGGATGCGGCCGCCGACCGAGGACGAGGTGATGGGGCGCACGGCGCCCGCCCCGGCGCCCGAAGTCGTGGTTCCGGCCGCCGCGGAGCCGGCGCCCGCGGCCCCGGTCGCGGCGCCCGTTGAGGAGGTCGAGGTTTCCGCCGTGGCGGCCGCCGCCGTCGGGGCCACGGCCGAGGTCCCGGAGGAGGAACCGGCCCCGGTCCCGCGCCGGTCGAAGTACCTGCCGGTCGGCTGGGACGGGGTCGAAGCCTCGATGGCCGCCGCCGCCGGCGGCATTGACATCAACACGGCGACGGCGGAGGAGCTCCAGACCCTGCCCGGGGTCGGCCAGACCCGCGCCCGCCAGATCGTCGCCACGCGCGAAGACCGCCGCTTCGAGAACATCTACGAGCTGGCGCTGGTGCCCGGCATCGGACGGAAGCTGTTCCGGCAGATGACCGGCTTGTCGCTGACCGCCGGCGGCGACCGCCACGAGGTGCTCAACCGCCTGCTCGACTTCCCACCCGGCGAACGCCCGTCGCTGGACCGCGTCGTCAAGGCCCTGCGCGAACGCCTCGGCGCCGTCGGCTGCGTGCTGGCCGGCCGCGACGGCGTGCCGATCGCCCAGACCGAAAGCATCGAGAAGGTGGCCGACAAGTACGCCGCGGTGACGGCCCAGCTGCTCCGGCACACCACCCGGTACGTGCGCCAGCTGACGGAGGACTCGGTTGATTGCATCGCCCTGCCGCTGAGCGATCCGCCGGTGGTGCTGTTCGGCGAGGGCGACTTCTTCCTGATCATCGTCCAGGACGAGCGTCACCAAGGGATGCGCGACCTCAAGCGGGCCCGCTCCCTGATGAAGGAGCTCGCCTGGATGCTCGGCCGCCGCGCCATCGTCCGCAACCTGTGAGCTGACGCGACGGGCAGAGGACCAGCCGCTCTGACCCCTCTGAGCCCCTGAGGTTGGCAAATAGACCCGGCGAGACCCAACACCTTTCACTCAAAGCCGAAGATTGCGGCAAAGACTGCGGAGGCGCTTGCAGAACCCCCCGCCGGCGACAACTGCCTCGTGCGATGGAGGGCGGACCTCCGCGTCCGCCAAGTCATACCCGAAGACCTGGCCTGCCGCGGCGGGATCCGGACGACACGGAGGTCGTCCCCCCAGCCCGGCAGACAACAGTCTGTGTCGGCGCCGGTAGACGGTTGGGCCCTGTCCTGGCCAGGTGATGCAGGGGCTATGCGAGCGCCTCCAGAGACAAAGGACTCCCCCTTCGTCTTTGCCCTTGTCTCGCTCAGGTGAAACGTGTTGAGGCTGGACCGCGGCCGCGCGCCGGACGCGCGGCTGGCATTTGCACGGAGCACGCACCCGCATGGCCGCCACCCGCGTCTTGGTCTGGGATGAGCAGCGCGAGGCGGCCGTCGCCCTGGCGGCGAAACTGGCCGCCGCCCATCTTGACGGGGTCGTCTGCGACCGCCCCGAGGACATGCCGCTCAAGGCCGACCCGGCCGGCGCCAGCATCGTGGTGTGCGTCTGCAACTCGCTGAACCTGGCCGCCTTCGAGCGGCTCCGGCACCTGCGCGAGGCGCTCCCCGGCGCCCCCGTCATCTTCTATACGGAGCGCTTCCACGAGGTCACACGGTTGCGATGCCTGGAGGAAGGGGCCGAGGAGTTCGTGCCGCGCGACGGGGTCGTGCAGACGGTTCAGGAGGTCGTCGGACTCTTGCGGGGGGCGGGCCGGCTGCCGGAGCTGGCCGACGCCGAGGCGCTTCCGGTCAAGGGCCAGATGTATTTCCAGCTCAAGGAGGGGGAGCTGAGCAATGCGTTGCAGTTCCTGTGCATGACCTCGCGGACCGGCGAGCTGGTGCTGCGTTTCAACGGCGGCACCGAGGGCACCGTCTTCCTCGACCGCAACACGATCGTCCATGCCGAGTACGCCGGGCAGACCGGCGTCGAGGCGCTGGCGCGGATGCTGGGTGCCGGCGGCCTCGAAGCCCGGTTCTTCGAGGGTGTCCTGTCCCGGGCCGCCGACGCCGGGCGCACGGTCTCGCAGATCCTCATCGAGGCGTCGGTGCTGGCCGACGAGCGCTCCGCCGGCGCCGGTTCACCAGACGCGGGTTGACCCCTCGTACGGGCAGACGCCGGTGCAGACGAGCACGACGCGGAAGCCGACGATGGCGCACGCGCACTCGGGGGAGACGCCGATGCGGTTGGCGGCGCGGCAGCGGGTGGCCAGGCTGCACCAGGCACCGCCGCGGCGCACCTTGCGCCCACCGCTGGGGGGGCCGGTTGGATTGGCCACATCCTTGGTCGTGTAGGTGTCGTACCAGTCCATGCACCATTCGCCGACGTTGCCGTGCAGATCCCAGATCCCCCACGGGTTGGCCTTCTTCAGCCCGACCGGGTGCGTCGTGCCGTCGCTGTTGCCGGCATACCATCCGTAGGCATCCAGCTGCTCGGGGGCGTCGCCGAAACCGTACTCGGAACTTTCCGACAGGTGGCGCCAGGCGCCTTCGCCGGCCGCCCCGCCGCGAGCCTGGGGGGTGGTGCGGCACACGTACTCCCACTCGGCTTCCGTCGGCAGGCGGAAGAAGGCGGTGTCGGGCAACCGGTTGGCGCACCGTTCGCGCTCCGTCAGGCGCCGGCAGAACTCCAGCGCCTCCGCCCACGACACCGTCTCCACCGGATGGCGGGGGCCGGCGAAGTAACTGGGGTTGGCCAGCATCACCGCCAGCCACTGCTCCTGCGTCACCGGCGTCCGGGCCATCCAGAAGGGGTCGCTGAGCGTGACGATGTGCTTCGGCGCCTCGTTCCCGTAGCCACGGTCGCTGCCCCGCACAAAGCGTCCCGGTTGGATGGGGGCCAGCTCGATGCCCAGGTCGGCCACGGTCACCGCCGCACTCTCGTCCAGCCGCCGGTTCCGTGCGGCAACGTGGCGGACGGTCTGCCCCGGCGGCGGCGCCGCCGTCCCCGCCTCCGGCACCAGCGACAGGCCCTCGCGCGCGCTGTCCATGGCCAGGGCGACATAGACCCGGCGGCAGGTCGCGCAGGTCACCGGCCGGCCGGCCTGCCCGTTGTCAACCTCCGACGCCGTGGAACAATGCGGGCAGCGCGACTGCATGGCGACCCCGTGCTCTGCGGCCCGGCCGCAACCGGCCGGCCGGCCGACTTGATTCTACCCGAACGAGCTTCACATTAATGTACGTCATGCCCGCCCCCGTGCAAGGGCCGGCATGGAGCCCATCCCATGCCCACCACTGACAAGAGCCGGACGCTCAACAGCAGCCTGATCGGCATCCTCGAACGGCGGGCCGCCCTGACCGCCGAGCAGGCCGCCCTGCTCCGGCAGGCCGAGCCACCCACCCTGGCCGACCTGGAAGAACAGCTGGCGCTGAACTACGAGGTTGACCCCGAGGAGATCTGCCTGGCGCTGGCCGAGCACGCCGAGGTGCCGGTCGTGCGCCTGGGGCGTTTCTCGCTGCGCGACGACCTGCTCAAGGACTATCCCGCCGACCTCCTGCGGCGGCTTCGCGCCGTGCCCATCGGCTTCACCCGCGGCACCGTGACCCTGGCCCTCGCCGACCCCCTCGACGTGGTGGCGATCGAGGAGGTCGCCGACCTCGCCGGGCTGCGCGTCATCCCGGTGGCGGCGCTGCAGAACGAAGTCATGGACCTGATCGGCAGCCTGCAGCAGGCCGGCGCCGACCAGTTGGGCGAGATTCTCAGCGAGGCCGGCGAGGGCGGCACCATCGAGCTGGCCGGCGGCGTCCGCGGCCAGGAGTCCGTCGATATTGCCAGCATCCTCGAGAGCGCCGAGGAGGCGCCCGTCATCCGCATCGTCAACATGATCCTCATGGAGGCGATCAACAAGCAGGCCAGCGACATCCA
>MVZH01000130.1 GCA_002068325.1 Lentisphaerae bacterium ADurb.BinA184
GCCCCCCGGACACCCCGACCACCCCGCCGCTCGACGTGCTGATTTCCATCCTGTGCAAACCTGTTGAAGCGAACGATAGGCCACAAGAACGCAAAGGGTCCGACGGTCCCGCCGTCAAGCCGGCCATGCGCGGTGACCGGGCCTGTGCAGGCTCCGGGATCCCGGGCGCACACCGCCCGCGTCAGGCTCGCGGGAACCATTCAATGTAGCGGGTGGGGACGATGCCGGCAAGGCGCCCCGCCTCCGCGCGTTTGCACGCTACGGCGCGGGGCTTGGAGCCGGCGGTCTCCGCCGGTGATGCCGTGGGCCATGCCAGGCCCGGAACTTGACTTGCGCCGGTCAGTCCAGTAGAGTCTGGGTATGGCGGGGAGGGATCGGCCGTTGTGTGGGTCGGGTTACGTGGTGTCAGAGGGGTTTTCCCCCCTCGGACAGACGGCATGGCGCAACTGGAGGCGTGAGACGATGAAACTGTTCAGAGCCAAAGTGTGGTCGGTGGTGGACATCGGTCTGCTGAAGTGGTGCAGCCTGCTGGTTGGCCTGATCGCCGGGGCCTACCTCGCGGATTACGTGAGGCGGTATGTCTGGATCATTGCCGCGGTCGCGGTTGTGATGGCGGCCAAGGTGATGGTGTCGTACTTCTGCGGCGACGGCCAGTCCAAAGCCCCGCCGACCGGCCAAGGGTAAGCGGCGCGGCGTGCGGCCCGACGGCTTGGGTGCCGCCGCGGACGCCCCGGCGCGGCACGGCGTGATGCCGGCCGTGCGCGGGAGCCGCGCGCGCACTCCTGAGGCGCTTGCAGGACCCCATCGGACAACAACGGCCTCGTGCGATGGAGGGCGGACCGCCGTGTCCGCCAGGTCACACCCGAAACCCCGGTCTGCCGCAACCGAACCCGGACGACGCGGAGGTCATCCTTCCAGTTCGACAGACAGCAGTCCTTGTCGAAGCCGGGGGAGGCCGGGGCTCCGTCCCGGCCACCCAGCCAGGGTTCTGCAAGCGGCTCATCTGACAGTGGCCTGCCGCGCTTCCCGCCGGGGATCTTCGCGCAGCCGCCACCCGCCGGTGTCCCTTCCTGCTTGAATCCCACCATGCCTCGTATTAGGGTATGCCATTGTGCGGCGACACAACCCGGGCAGAGGCCAGGCGCCGCCGTTGCCCATGGCGTTCGACGGCCGCGGGAATCGCCGGGGCTGCCCGGCGGATCGCGGGACATTCGGGTGGAGCCTGACGATGCGGCGTGACTGGTCTGGCAAGCTGGCGCTGACCCTCATCCTCGGGGGGGCGACCCTCGCGGCGCTGTTCGTCTTCAACCGCCTGGCGGCGCCGCACGAGAAGATTCTGGCAGGGGAGGGGGCCGGCGACCCCGACTACCGCGCCGTGCTGCGCGAGATCACCGAGGAGACCGTCGGCGCCGATCTCGAAGCCCTCCTCCAACCCCCCTCACGCTACCCCGGGACCGCGGGCTGCGAGGCCGCCGCCGACCATGTCGTGCAGGAACTCCGCCGCCTCGGGTACCAGGTCGTCGAACAACCCTTCGACCTGACCGTGCCGGTGACCCGCTCGTGCTCGCTGACCGACGCCGACGGCGACCCGCTGCCCGGACTCTCGCTGGCGCCCATGCTGCCCAACTTCTTCCGCACCTGCACCACGCCGCCGGAAGGGCTGACCGGAACCGTCTACCGCGGGGAGAAGGGCCTTGCACAAGAGTTTGAGAGCGTCGACCTGAAGGGCAACTTCGTACTGCTTCCCATCGGCCAGTCCTGGAGCACCGTGGCCGGCATGGGGGCCGCCGCCATCCTCTACTACGACGACGGCAAGAAGGTGACGGGCGCCGAGTGGGACCACCACAAGGACGCCTCGCTCAACGTGCCCCGCTTCCTGGTCCGCGGCGACACCGCGCAGCTCGACGGGCGGCGCGTCCGCCTCACCGCCCGTGTGGACTATGAGCGGTGCCAGCTGCGCAACATCCTGGCCTTCCTCGACCGTCCGGCCGGCCCTGCCGCCGGGGCCGACGGCGACGAGGCGCTGATCGTCGGCGCGTTCTACGATTCCTTCAGCTATGTGCCTGACCTTTCGCCCGGCGCCGAGCAGGCCGGCGGCGTCACCGCCCTGTTGGCCGCGGCGCGGCGTCTGGCCAGCGAGCGTGAGGCGCTCCGCCGGCCAGTCTTCCTGCTGGCCACGGCCGGCCACTCGCAAGGGCTGGCCGGCATGCGCGAGTTCGTGCGGGCCGTCGGCGCCCGCAACGAGCGCCAGGCCGCCCTCGACCGCTGCGGCCGCGAGCGCGGCGACCTGGAGGCCGGCCTGACGCGGCTCAAGGAGGCCTTGACGGTGGCCGAGGACGCGCGCTACTGGCAGACGCGAGGCGAGGCGGCCGAGGCCGACTACTGGCGCGCGCTGCCGGCGGAGCGGTTCGAAGATTTCCGCCGCCGGCTGGTGGCGACCCTCGACGAGGATCTGATGGCGGCGGTGGAAGCCCTGGCCCTGGCGCGTGTGGACTGGGTGCGCGAGGACATGCCGGTCACCGGCCCTGACGGCGGGCCGGCCGCCTCCTTCACGGCCTACAACACGGCGCGCGAACGCCAGGCCCGCATGCAGGCGCTGATCTCGGTTCCGGCCGGCCGGGCCAAGGAGCAGTGGGGCGAGGAGTTTGCGGCATTGCGGATTCCGCAACGCACGGCGGAGACCATCCGCCGGCGGCTGGCCGACGGGCAGCGGGCGTTGCGCCAGGCCGTCGCCCGCGAGCGCGTCGCCCGCCTGCTGATCCCCTATTCGCGCCTGCTCTACCTGGGGCTTGACCTGACCGCCGGCAGCGGCCGCCTCGCGCTGGTCTGCGGGTACGATGACCGTGCCGCCCAGACCATGCCGGCCGACGCCGCGGTGGCCGCGCAGGTCGCCGCCGCCGCCGTCGGCCTGGACAGCGTCAGCGACACCCCGCTCTACGTCAAGGACGAGAAACGCCTGCCCCGCTTCGAGAACCTGGTCCGCGGCAAGGACTGCAACGGCCTCGGGTTCTTCAGCAGCTGGCACAGCATGCCCTTCTTCTTCGACTCGACCGGCATGCTCATGGGCGGCCACACCGCCTTCACCTTGACCACCGCCGGCGCCGGCCGGCGCTGGACCGGCACGCCCTTCGACTCCCTCGAATGGCTGCTCCATCCCGAGCTGGGCATGCCGCAGGATGCCGACGCGGCCGCCGACACCACGGCCGGTCCGGCGGCCGTCGCCCAGACCCCGCCCATCACCCACCTCACGCTGGCCACCCGGCTGGCCGTCGCCAGCGTCTCCCGTCTCGCGCGAGGCTACGGCCAGGTGGTGCCCACCTCGATCGCCGGCGAACTGCATACCATCCGCGGCCAGGTCGTCAGCCGGGTCGGCGACAACCTCACCCCCGACCACGCCATGGGGGGCGCCGTCGTCCTCTTCCCGCGTGTGGCGATGCTCACCTACCCGCGGGGCATGGTCGCCCTGGACAACGTGTGGGAGAACATCTTCTACTGCCGCTGGTCCGGGGTGGATCTGGATGCGGCCCAGCTGCGGCCTGAGAACGGCGAGATCGAGTGGACGCTATCGACCGCCGACAGCGGGCAGAACATGCCGTTCACCGTCCGGGTCGTGCCGTTGGCCCAGTATGACAAGAGCCTGGCCATGCCGGTCCTGTTCCGGGCCAAGGCGGTCGAGGTGGTGCCGATGCCCGACCCCGCGACGTTCCAGAACTACGCCGGGTTCGAGTTCATCGAATCCAAGGGGTTGGCCATCCCGGGCAAGTACAAGATTGAGACGGCGGGGGGGACGCATGTGTGTTTCGTGCCGCCGGATGCGCGGCTGTACTTTACGTTCAAGAAGGGCTTGCCGAAGGCGCCGCAGCTGATGCGGGTGCGGGCGTTTGCGTTGGGTGCCGACGGCCCGGCCGACGGCAGCGGGCTGGAGGGCCAGCCTGAGATCACGGGCCGGGGTTACCTGGCCGCCGACTGCCCGCGCATCACCAACATCGAGTTGGACGCGGCGCTCAGCATGGCCCAGGTCAACGCGCGCCGCCTGGCCCTGCAGGAGCGCTACAGCATGGCCGACGAGATGCTGCTGTCCTACGGCCGCAAGGCGGTGGATCTGGCCGAGGAGGCGCGCCGGCTGGCCGACGACGGCCGCACGGTCGAGGCCAAGCATCAGGCGGCGGCGTCCCTGGCCTACAGCTCGAACATCCATCCCGAGATCCGCAAGAACGCCTCCGACGCCGTGTTCGGCATCCTCTTCTACCTGCTGCTGGCCATCCCGTTCGCGATCTTCGTCGAGAAGCTGTTCTTCGCCAGCGCCGACCTGCGGCGGCAGCTGGCCATCGAGGGCATCCTCTTCATCCTCTACTTCCTGGCGCTGAAGCTGGTGCATCCCGCCTACCAGCTGGTGCGCAGCTCCTACATGATCCTGCTCGGCTTCATCACGTTCACCCTGGCCGCCATGGTCAGCGCCTTCGTCGCCGCCCGCTTCTCCAGCAACATCGCCCAGCTCCAGCAGAAGCTGCAGCGGCGGGCCGAGGTGGCGGACGTGTCGCGCACGGGCGCGCTGATGACCGCCTTCGTCCTCGGCCTCGGGCACATGCGCAAGCGCAAGGTGCGCACCGGGCTGACGGTGGGGACGCTGATCCTGACGACCTTCGTCATGCTCAGCTTCACCTCGATCAGCACCAACGTGACGGACGTCGAGTTTGCGGTGGGTACGGCGTCCTACTCCGGGCTGCTGGCGCGCAGCCGCACGCTGGCCGACGTCACGCCGTCCCTCAATCCGTTGCGCGAGCTGTACGGCAAGGAGCACCGGGTGGTGCCTCGGCAGTGGGGGGCGACGGTCGAGAGCCGGCCCGGCTTCGTGGTCGAGCGCGCCGTCTACGCGGTCTCGCGCCCGGTCGGGGAGAAGTCGTTCGACACCGAGGCCAACGGCATCCTCGGCCTCAGTTGCCACGAGCCGGAGCTGACCGACTGGAAGGACGCCTTCGACGTCCTCGCCCGCTGGTTCGAGACCGACAACGAGTACAGCTGTTTCCTGTCGCGCCCCATGGCCGAGGACCTGCGCCTTGCCGCCGACGCGGTCGGGCGCGGCGACGTCCGGGTCAAGATGGGCAGCGCCGAGTACCGGGTGCTCGGCATCTTCGACCCCGGCAAGGTGGCCGACATTGTGGATTTGGACGGGCAGTCGCTGCTGCCCCTCGACATCCTCGGCACGGTCGGCCCCGGCCAGCAGCAGAACGCCGGCGGCGACGCCAGCGACATTCCCGAGGACATCGTGCGCCTGCCCGCCGAGGTCGTGGTCATCACCCCCCACGAGTCCATGCCGGCCCGCACCATGACCGCCTCCGTCGCCGTCGCCTTCCGCGGGCTGGACTACGCCGGGGCGCGCGCCGCCGTCGTCTCGCACCTGGAGCGCTCCGCCGAACCGGCCTACTACGGGCTGGACGGCACCAGCTACTACGGGGGCAAGTTCCGCATGCGTTCGCTGGCCGGCCTGGTCGAGCTGATCCTGCCCATCGTCATTGCCGCGCTGACGGTGCTGAACACCATGCGGGGCAGCGTCTACGAGCGGCGCGACGAGCTGTATGTGTTCAACGCCGTCGGGCTGTCGCCGGCCCACATCAAGGCGCTGTTCGTCGCCGAGGCCAGCGTCTACGCCGTGGTCGGCGCGGTCGGCGGCTACCTGGTGGCGCAGGGCGTGGGGACGCTGGTGCGGCTGAGCGGCCTGAGTGCGGGCTTCTCGCTGAACTACTCCTCGATGTCCAGCGTGGTGGTCAGCCTGATCATCATGGCGGTCGTCTTCGTGTCCAGCCTGTTCCCGGCCCGCATGGCCGCGCAGCTGGCGGCCCCGGCCGAGCTGATGGCGCGGCGGCGGCGCACCGCCGAGGGCGACGTGATGGAGTTCGACCTGCCGTTCACCTTCAACCGCCGGGACCGCATCGGCATCATCCCGTACTTCGTGGACTGGTTCGACAACTACGGCGAAGGCTCGTCCGGCGAGTTCTTCTGCTCGCCGCCGGTCTGCTCGGTGGTCGGCGAAAACCACGGCGGGGCGGCCCCGGCCGTCGAAACCACCACTTGGCTGAAACCGTACGACCTCGGGGTCAGCCAGACCGTCCGCCTGGTCGTCCGCCACCTGCCCGAGACCGGCGACAACGTGGCCACCGTCACCATGGTCCGCAAGAGCGGCAGCCGCGAGTCCTGGGAGCGTTGCTGCCACGCCTTCATCGGGCTGCTGCGCAAGCGCTTCCTGACCTGGCGGGCGGTGCCCGACGAGAACCGGACCGAGCTGCTTGAGCGTGGCCGGGCGCTGTTGCAGCCGCCCGGCGGACTCCAGGAAGGACAGCGGTAACGTGAGCCAGGCCGACGCCGACGCAAAGACCTCCGATCGCCGTGGCGCCACCCTCGACCGCGAGCTGGCCCTCTACCGCGACCTCGTGCAGCCGCCGTCCACCTACCGCGACGGCTTCACCTGGACCGCCGTGATCGGCGCCTTGTTCTGCGGCCTGCTCATGTTCCCCGGCGCCATCTACCTGGGGCTGATGGCCGGGGTCGGCCTCAACGCCGCCGCCACCTGGGTCACCGTCATCGTCTTCTCCGAGGTCACCCGCCGCGCCATGCGGCCGATGCGCAAGGAGGAGATGGTGATCCTGCTGATGGTCGCCGGCTCGATGATTGGCGGCAGCGCCTTCATGCCGGGCGGGCCGTTCGGACAGCTCATCTACCGCCAGTTCCTGGTCACCTCCGACGCCGTCAAGGACGCCGGGCTGTACGGCGGCTTCCCGTCCTGGTATGCGCCGGCGCCGGACTCCGCCGCCATCACCGGGCGCACCTTCCTGCACTCCGGCTGGCTCATCCCGATCGCGCTGCTGCTGTTCATGACCGTGATCGGCTTCATCAAGAACTTCACCCTTGGCTACGCGCTGTTCCGTCTGACCTCGGACGTCGAGAAGCTGCCCTTCCCGATGGCACCGGTCGGCGCCCAGGGCGTCATGGCGCTGTGCGAGGGCGAGAAGGGCGAGCGCACCTGGCGGTGGACGGCCTTTTCGATCGGCACGGTGCTGGGTCTGGCCTTCGGCGTGATCTCGGTCGGGGTGCCGGCGGTGTCCAGCGCCTTCCTGGCCAAGCCGATCCTGATCCTGCCCATCCCCTGGTTCGACCTGACCCGCGTCACCGAGTCCATCTTGCCGGCGACCGCGACCGGGCTGATCCTCGACCTCGGGCTGGTGCTGAGCGGCTTCGTGATGCCCTTCTGGGCGGTGATCGGCGCCGCCTGCTCGGTGGGGATGACGTTCATCCTCAACCCGATCCTCTACCACAGCGGCATCCTCACCTCGTGGCGTCCGGGCATGGACACCATCAACACCAACATCGCCAACAGCATTGATTTCTACTTCAGCACCACCATCGGCGTCGCCCTCGGGGTCGCCGCCTGCTCCATCTTCCAGACCATCCGGCAGCTACGCAAGTCGTTGCGGGAAAACCGGGTACAGCGTGCGAGCGGCGGCGCGGAGGCGGCGAGGCGCTCGATCTGGGACGTGCCGGCGGGCCGCGGCGACTGGTCGCTGCGCCTGTGCTTCGCCGGCTATTTCGCGGCGGCCGGCGCCGTGGTTGCCGTGTGCAAGGTGCTGGTGCCGGAGTTCCCCCTGTTCTTCCTCATCGCCTTCGCCTTCTTCTACACGCCGCTGACCTCCTACCTCAACGCCCGCATCAACGGCATCGCCGGCCAGCACATTGACATCCCCTTCGTCCGCGAAGCCTTCATCCTGCTCTCGCCGGCCAAGGGCGTGGCCCCCTGGATCGCCCCCATCCCCGTCGAAAACTACGGCGGCATGGCCAGCGGATTCCGCACGATCGAGCTGACCGGCACCCGGTTCACCAGCCAGGTCAAGGCCTGGTGCCTGACCACGCCGCTGATCTTTGTGCTCTCCTTCGTCTTCTGGAGCTTCCTGTGGAAGGATGCGCCCATCCCGTCCGACCTCTACCCCTACGCACAGAAGATGTGGGACCTGAGCGCCCGGCAGACCATGATCATGTGGTCGGCCACCACCGGCGGCGAAGGCACGGTCACGCTGTTCGAGCGCTCGTTCCACCCAACGTTCATCGGGTTCGGGTTCGCCGCCTCGGCGCTGCTTTTCACCGTGCTCTCGCTGTTCGGGTTGCCGACCATGCTCATCTATGGGGTGGCGCGCGGCGTCGGCGTCGGCATGCCGCATGGGATCATCCTCGAACTGTTCGGCGCGCTGCTGGCCCGCTACTACTTCCACCGCAAGTTCGGCCAGAAGCCGTTCCTGCAGACCGCGCCGATCCTGCTGGCGGGGTACTTTGTCGGCACCGGCCTGATCGGCATGGCTTCCGTCGCCCTGCGGCTGGTCACCGCGGCCATCTCGATGGCGCCGTTCTGAGGACGGGCCGCGGAGGACGCGGGCCCCGAGGCCGCGCCCGACGGACGGGGCGGGCGTCGCGCGGCAACCGGCGGGCCTGCGGCACCGCCCTCGCCGCGCAGTGTTGGCGACAGGGGCCTGGCACGAGGCCCAGCACGGCTCGCAGGTGAAATCCTTCCCCTGGCTCCACACCCCACAGCCCCCCCTCAATGGATTGGTGTCCATGGCAACCGCCCCGCTCAACGGCCGCCAGCGCTTCGTCCAGGCAATCACCTTCCGGGAGCCGGACCGTCCGCCGCACTTCGAGGAGATCTTCGAGCTGACGGAGGAGGCTTTCGGGCGCCGTTTCCCGCCGGGCGAGGCCATCGCCGCCGCCAGCGGGGCCGGGCGCGAACGGCTCCTCAACGAGTGCGTCACGCTCTACGGCCAGATCGTCGAGCGCTTCCGCTGGGATGCCCTCACCATCTGGCATCCCTGGGGCGGCCAGGATATGCTCGACTGCCTGCGCCTCGCCAAGCGCGAACTCGGCCGCAAGATCATGGTCGGCGCCTACATCGGCGGCTCGATCCATGCCATTGATACCGTCCGCGACTTCATGCAGTTCTCCGTGGATCTCCACGAGAATCCGGGGCTCCTCCACGAACAGGCCCGGCGGATGTCGGATGAGGCGCTCGCGTTGGGGCGCGCCATCCGCGAGGCCGGCGGCGACTTTGTCAACCTGGTCTCGGACGTGGCCTACAACCAGGGCCCGTTCATCAGCCCCGCCATGTTCCGTGAGTTCATCATCCCCTACATGCACCGCCACATCCCCGCGCTCAAGGCCGAGGGGCTGTGGGTGATCCAGCACTCCGACGGCAACCTGATGCCGGTTCTGGAGGACTGGATTTCGCCGGGCATGCACATGCTGCACTCGCTCGACCCCATGGCGGGCATGGACATGGCCGAGGTCAAGCGCGCCACCTGGAAGCGCGTGGCGCTCATGGGCAATGTCCAGTGCAGCCTGCTCCAAGACGGCCCCGACGACGCCATCCGCCAGTCGGCGCGCTACGCGCTGACCCACGGGGCGCCGGGCGGCGGCTACTTCTTCAGCACCAGCAACACCATTTTCAGCGGCATGCCCCTGCGCCATTACGAGGACGTCATGCTCGACGAATTCCGCCGCTGGCAGGGCGAACGGTCAGCCTGCGCGCCGTGTGCGGGCACAATCCTCAACGAACGCGAATGATCCCGCCCGTCCATGCTGGTGTCACAGCCCCTCGCAGAACCCGGCGCGGACCGCGCGGAGGCCGTCCCTCCGGCAGGGCGGACAACGGGCCTCGTCAGGGGCGATGGAGGGCGGACCTCCGTGTCCGCCAGGTCATACCCGAAGACCCGGCCTGCCGCGGACGTGCCCGGACGGCGCGGAGGCCGTCCCTCCGGCAGGGCGGACAACGGGCCTTCTCTTATCCGGAAGACGGCCGGCGGACCGGGACGGGCACGGGCCCGGCACCGAATGAAGGACGACGTCGCGTGTGACCCCGGTGAACCGGGTCGGCACTCTGTGCCCGCGGGTTCAGCAAGACCACAGGCCGATGCAGCAACGTGAGGCCATCCATGCCCAAGGCGATCCGCTATGTCTTCCCCCACACCCTCGATTTCCGCGAGACGCGGCCGACCATTTGCTGGGAGCACATGTACGGCTGGATTGACGGCTACGGTCTGCTGTTCGACCCCGTCATCCTGAGCCGAACCCGCGTGCTTCCCGAGTGGGAGAACGGCTGGAACGGAACCGTCGCTCCCGACGATTTCGTCATCGCCTGCTGCCACCAGGCCAGCGAGGCGATCGGGTGCCCACCGTGCCCGGGACTCTACATCCGGCCGGCGCAGGGGCCTGACATCATCGAACGCAGCCGGGCGTCTGAGAAAGAGCGGTTGCGGACTCCGCAGGGCGACTACTTCTACCCGCACGGGCTGCCGTTCGACCGTTACGCCGGGCCGGCCGACGCCTGGCAGATCGGGGAGAACCCGGCCCTGTTCCGCCTGGACGGGGCGCTCGCGGCCGGGTTCGAGTTCTTCGCCATGCTGGCCGCCTGGAACGGGGAGTGGCCGGAGCGCCGCCTGACCGAGTGTGCGAACCTGTTGCACGGGCTGCTGATCGAGGCCGGTGCGCTGCGGCCCGGAAAACCGGCCGCCGCCTCGCCGGAACTCGCCGACCTGCGGGCGGATTTCCAGGCTTACGGGCTGAACCGCCTGATGATGCAGTGGTTCCTGGAAAAGCGGGGCGAGGCGCGCGGCCGGGTGCGGCCGGCGGATCAGGCCTGCCTGCGGGCGGCGCGGGCCTGGGCGGCGGGCGAGGCGGGCGACGCGAAGACGGCCCTCCGGCAGGCGTTCGAGGGACTTGCCGGCCTCCGGCGGCGGCACTCACGGCTCGACGTGCATTTCATGGAATTCCCGCACTTGGGGCTGCTCCTGGGCGACAAGGGGTTCTTCGAACTCGAATGGCCCGAGGGCTCGCGCCAGACGATCCTCTCCTACCTCGAACACGCCCGCCGCCGCGGCTACCGCATCAGCCTCGAAGCCGGGGCCAACTGCTGGGAGAACCTGGCGACCCGCTTCCCGCAACTGGCCGCCAGCCTCAAGACCCTCTGGCAGGAGGGCACCATAGACCTGACCAACGGCACCCAGACCCTACCGTTCGGGCTGCTCTCGCCGTTGGCGCTGCAGTACTGGCAGTTCCGGGTCGGCGGCGAGACCTTCCGGCGCGTCTTCGGCCGCACCGCCGAAACCTACCAGTGCCAGGAGAACTCCCTGACTCCGCAGATGCCCGAGCTGCTCCTGCACTTCGGTTACCCGCGCGCCCTGCACATCACGCAGAACCGCGGCCAGGCGCCCGGCGAAGAGAACGATTTCATCTGGTGGCAGAGCCCCGGCGGGCACCGGCTGCCGGCCATGGCCACCCGGCACCCCGCCCTCAGCCGTAAGGGCAACAACTACTTCCACGACCTGCCGCTCGTGCATGAGGAGTACGGCCGCCAGCCGCAGTCGCTGAACTACGTGTGCTTCCAGGACTTGGGGTACGTGCCGTACCGCGTGCACATGATCCGTGCCCACCACTACGCCCCGGTGTGGGGGGACTTCGGCTTGGCCGCGCCGCGCTTCGCGGCCTTTGATCCGGCCACCGCCCCCGTGCGCACCTATACCGCCGACGCCTACCGGATCTCGCGCACCGCCTTCTACCCGAATGAGACCAATGTCAACGCCCTCAGCCAGTGCGAGACGGTTTTCCGCCTCACCCACTGCCTGCGGCAGACCCAGACGCTGGCCTTCGTCAGCGGCCTGTGGCCGCGGCGGCGGCGCCAGCTCGACGCGCTCCTGCCGGCGCTGCTGCTCACCGAGGCGCACGATGCCGCCGTGGTCCAGGGGCAGCGCGTGGGCGAGTTCCACGCCGGGCACACCATGGTCTCCGGGCCGTGTTCGCGGGCCACGCTGGCGGCGGAGATGGGCAAGATCCGCGCCGCGGTCGAGTCGGGGCTGCGTGAGGTGCAGGCCGGCCTTCCGTCGGCGGGGCGGGCCCGGCTGTTCAACGCGGCCGAGGTCGCGTTGCCGTTCGCCCGTGTGAGGGGCGATGCGCGCCGCGGCAGGGGCTTGATTCCAGTTGGCGGCCATCTCTACGCGGCCGGGCCGTTCCAGCCCTTCGCCCTCGGCGCGGCGGCGCCGGCGCCGGCGGAGTGGTCTGCCGTCGAGCTGCCGCTGAAGGCCGGCCGGTGGTCGCTCGGGCTGGACGCGGCGGGGTGCGTGCTCCTGACGCGCGGCGGGCGCACGGCAACCGTCGTGCCCAGAGACTCGAAGCACGGCGCGTTCG
>MVZH01000131.1 GCA_002068325.1 Lentisphaerae bacterium ADurb.BinA184
GGCGTGAAAGGTGTCCAGAGCAGGTCCTGCCGGTAGGTTTCCGCGTCCGGGAAGAGTGGCAAGGTGCACGCCGTCGGTCGCGCGGCTTCGAGGCGGTCGACGATCTCGGCGTACTTGGCGCGGAGCACATCGAGCGACCACCGCCGCCGCGGGTAGTGGCCCCAGCCCGGCACCACCTCGAAAGCTTCAAACAGCTCGCCGAGCGCGGCGTGCTCCTCGCCGAAAACCTGCGCGCAGAAGCCGCGCGCAAGCTGGTCCGGGTCGCGGTCGCGGTCGACGAAGAGCTGTCCGGCGGCGTAGAGCGTGAGCAGGTTGAGTCTCGGGGTCATGGTGTAGTTCATGCCGCCGATGTAGGGGGCGGCGCTGCACTCCTCGCGCCGGCGCGCGGCCAGGCGGGGCAGCCGCCAGTGCGGGTAGCAGACCAGTTCGCCCTCGGACAGCGAGTAGTCCCAAGTCGTTACCGGCCGCACCTTCGCCACCTCGCGGGCCCAGCCGCGCGCGTCGCCGCCCATGGTCGCATCGCCGTCCGGGCTGAAGCCCAAGTTGACCGCGACCCACGTCTCGGCCGGGAAGGCGGGCAGGCGCCGGATCAGGTACTCCATGGCCGCCGCCGCCCGGGCCGGGCCGCCGTTCCAGATGTGGCAGGGGGCCTCGGGCGTGGCGTACCTCGGGTCGGCGAGCATCTTGAACGTGCCGTCCCAGCCGGGGACGCGGCGCGCGTCGTCGCCCCAGCCGGTGAACGGCGTCCCCCAGGTGCCGAGTTCGATGATCGCCGCGGGGTTGACCTGGCGGGCCACGCCGGCGATTTCGAGGGCCAGTTCGATGAAGGTCTCGTGCGTGCAGCCGTTGCGGTTGCAGCCGCCGGGGTCGCCGGGGAAGATGCCGACAATGTCCGTGCCTTCGAGCTGCTCGAGCCAGTGCCGCCACAGCCGCAGGATCAACGCCCGGTCGTCGGCGAGGTTCGGGCACGCCGAGTACCAGCCTGGCCCGACGGTATTGGCGGCGGCCAGCAGCTTCATCCGCATCCCCAGGCTGTGGGCGACGGCGGTGGCCTCGCGCATCGCCTCTGCGAACTCCGCAAAAATGCCGTCGCCGCCGAGCGCCGGCCGGTCGAACAGCGTCGGCACCAGCCAGTACTCGAAGCCGTTGTAGCCGAAGGCGCGCAGCATGGTCAGGAAGCCGCGCCAGTCCTCGCGGCTCCAGCGGTTCGGGGCGCCGGGGTAGAGGACGTTGACGTTCCAGCGGTTCTGCAGGTGCTCGGCGAAGTTGACGTAGCAGGCGCGGTGTGCACTCGGCGGCATGGCGCGGGCTCCGGCGGCGGGGCAGACCTGGCAGGACCGTGCCCCCGGCCGGCCCGCAACGTAAGGCCGTGACCCTGAACGGTCAAGACGCCTCAGTCCAGCCGGTCCCCCCTCCCCTGTCCGTGTGGCAGCCGGCCATTTACGCGCGCCGGGGGAGTCTCCGGCATGCCAGGCCGGCCCCGGGCCCGGCACCGGCAACTTGAACGTGATGCGATGCCGGGCTACGGTTGCCCCCGCGCCGTACAACCGGCCGGCGGCCTAGCCTGGATTGTTCACAACGAGGAAACGGAGCCAACGAAGGGTTTGCGTTGCCGGGGGGTGTCACCCCACGTGCGGCTGGGCGGCGTGGAAACCGCCGGCTCGCCCAGTGGTTCGTAGCCTGTTGCGAACCCGTGGGATTACCTCCGTCATCTCCGTTGCCTCGTTGTTCATGAGGAGCTCAGGTTGAGGCAGGCCGGGCGCGGCCAGACTGTCCCGTCCACAGGAGATCTGCCATGTCCCAGGCCGCCTACTCGATCAATGCGCATGACCGCCACATCCTCCGCGAGCTGGCCAAGCACGTGCGGGAACTAGCCGAGGGCGCCCGCAACCAGGACCTGCGCCGACGCTGGTTCGCACACGACGAGGGCGGCTGCGAACGCCCGCTGATCCTGACCGAGACCGACGGCGGCATCCGCATGGTCCTGCCCGACTTCCAGCCCCGCTGCCGGGAAGGCTGGGCGCAGGGGCTGGAGGCCATGTTCCACGACTGGATCATGCACGCCGAGGTGATCCGCGACGACTACCCCATCGAACCCTTCGCCGCCTGGCAGTGGCGGGTCGGCACGTCGGACTACGGGGTCAAGGTCGAGCATACCCGCGCCGACGCCCCCGGCGGCCGCGGTGCCTTCCACATCGAGCCGCCCATCAAGGACATCGAGAAGGACTTCGCCCGCCTGAGGCCGCGCACCTTCTCAGTGGATCGCGAGGGCACGCTGGCCTGGCGGGCCACGCTCGAGGAACTGTTCGACGGCGTCATCGGCGTGCGCCAGCGCGGGGGGTACTACTGGACCCTGGGCATGACGATCGTGGCGATCGACCTGATCGGGCTCGAACAACTGATGCTCTACATGTACGACGCCCCCGAGGCCCTCCACCGCCTGATGGGATTCCTCTGCGACGACCACCTCGCCTTCCTCGGTTTCCTCGAACGCGAAGACCTCTTGGCGCCAAACAACGAAAACGACTACACCGGTTCGGGAAGCCGCGGCTACACCCGCCGCCTGCCGCGGCCGGCCCGCCCCGCGGACGCCCCGATCCGCACCCAGGACCTGTGGTGCCTGCTGGAATCGCAGGAAACCGTCGGCGTCGGCCCCGAGCTGTTTGACGAGTTCATCTTCACCTACCAGGAGCGGATCGCCTGGCGCTTCGGCGCCGTCTACTACGGCTGCTGCGAGCCGGTCCACACCCGCTGGCACGTGCTGGCGCGGATGCCCAACCTACGCCGCGTCTCGGTTTCCCCATGGTGCGACGAGGCCTTCATGGCGGCGGCCTGCGCGGCGGGGAAGATCGTTTACTCCCGCAAGCCCAACCCCACCTGGGTCAGCACCGAGGGCTTCGATGAGGCGGCCATCCGCCGCGACCTGCGCACGACGATGGAACAGACGCGCCGGCACGGCTGCGCCACCGAGATCGTCATGAAGGATGTCCACACCCTCCACGGCCATCCGGACCGTCTGACCCGCTGGGTGGGCCTGGCGCGCGAGGTCAGCCGCGAGGTCTACGGCGACTGAGGCGGTGCCTCGGCGGCCTCCGCCTCGGGGGGCACGAGCGGAATCTGCCGGCTGACCACCTGCCCGTCCTCGGACACCAGTTCCACATGGCGTTGCGGATAGGTGTAGCGGATGACGCCCTCGGCCTTGCTCATGATCGGCGGTTCGCCGAGCAGCTCCCTGGCCTCGGCCAGGGTCAGGCCGATGAAGACGCCCTCGGGCACGGGTGGGTAGTCCGGTTCCGGGGGCGGGGTGTCGGGCGTGGCAGGCGGTGCCTCCGATCCCTGGCCGCGCCACAACGGGCGGCCGCCCGACCGGGCGCGCTCCAACTGTGCCCGCCCCTCGGCCAGCAACGGCGCCAGCCGGTTGCCCATGCCCATTGAAATCCCCGACGCCACCGCCGCGGCGAGCAGCGCGCCGCCCGCCACCTGAACCAGGAACCCGCCCTTCGCCTTCTTCCAGCACGCCACAACGAACACCAGCCCCGCAAAGGGCACAAGCAGAACCGCCAACCCCCAGAGAACATGCACACGGAAGGCGGCCACCACCATCATCACGCCGCCGGCCAGGCCGATCAGCAACCCGACCCCAGCCAGCGCAATCAGCACAACGTCCATGCAACACCCCATCCGTAGCAATGGCCCGGACGGCGACCCGCAGTGCCCACGGTGGGAACTTTAGAACCGGATGCGCGGCTGTCAAGCGGATCGAGGCGGCGCAGGTTTACGGAACCGCGGTGCGGCACTACGTTATGGGGCGGATGCTTCCGCAACGGCAGCGCACGGGAGATGCCGACATGAACGTCTTGGTGATCGGCGGCGGCGGCCGCGAACACGCCTTGGTGTGGAAACTGCGCCACAGCCCCCTCGTCGAACGGCTCTACTGCAGCCCCGGCAACCCCGGCATGACCGAGGCCGAGTGCATCGGCCCAGCCGACTTCGAACACCTTGCGGACTTCGCAAAACGGCAGCACATCGGCCTGACCGTGGTCGGCCCCGAGGGGCCTTTGTGCGCCGGCATCGTGGACGTTTTCCGCGCCCGCGGGCTGACGATCTTCGGCCCCGACCGCGAGGCCGCCCAGCTCGAGGGCAGCAAGGCCTTCGCCAAGGCTTTCATGGGGCGCCACGGCATCCCGACCGCCGCCTACGGCCGCTTCACGGAGGCGGCGACGGCCCTGCAGCACCTGGCCGCCCACGGCGCGCCGATTGTCGTTAAGGCCGACGGGCTGGCGGCCGGCAAGGGCGTCACCGTGGCGCGCACGGCGGACGAGGCGGCGCAGGCCGTACGGGACTGTTTTTCCGGCGCCTTCGGCGAGGCCGGCCGCACGGTGGTGATCGAGGAGTGCCTGGTCGGCGAAGAGGCTTCCATCCTGGCGCTGACCGACGGCCGCACAATCGTGCCGCTGGCCTCGGCCCAGGACCACAAGGCCGTCGGCGAGGGGGACACCGGCCCCAACACCGGAGGCATGGGCGCCTACTCCCCGGCCCCGGTCGTCACCCCCGAGCTGTGGCGTCTCATCGAACGCGACGTGCTCGGGCGCTTCCTCGCCGGCTGTCAGAAGGACGGGCTGGACTTCCGCGGCGTCATCTACGCCGGCATCATGGTCACCGCCAACGGCCCCAGGGTGCTTGAGTTCAACGTGCGCTTCGGCGATCCCGAGACCCAGGCCATCCTCATGCGGCTGGACAGCGACCTGGCCGAGGCCATGCTGGCGACCGCCGAACGCCGCCTCGACTCGGTCCGGCTACGCTGGTCGGCCGACCCGGCCGTCTGCGTGGTCATGGCCTCCAAGGGCTATCCCGGCGCCTATGGGAAGGGGGATCCCATCGCCGGCCTTGAGGATGCCGCGGCGGCCGGGGCCGTCGTCTTCCATGCCGGCACCGCGGCCAAGGACGGGCGCCTGGTGACGGCCGGTGGCCGCGTGCTCGGGGTCACGGCGCGTGGCCCCACCCTGCGTCAGGCGCGCGACACCGCCTACGCCGCCGTGGACCGCATCCACTGGCGCGGCGCCTTCTGCCGGCGCGACATCGCCCACCGCGCCCTCGCCCGGCAGGCAACGCCGTGAAGGACTGACGGGCACGCAACACCTGCGGTGTGCGGAGGCCGCCCGCCCGTTGCCAGCCGCGTCTTGCCAGCACGACGCTCCACGGAGCGGCGGGCCCTTGGCGGCGGCCGCCCGGCGTTGCGCTTGCACTGCCAGTGCGTGGCGGCATGTTACACACAGGTTCAGAGACGCGGTGGCCCCGCGGCCCCGCCAGTTGGAGGACACGCCGATGCCGCTTCGCGCCCCCGGCTCCATCGCCCGCCTCATCCCTGCCGCCGCCGCGCTCGCCGCCACCGCCCTCGCGGCCCCCGAGTTGCGGCTGGCCCTGCCGTTGGGCCGCACGGCCTATCAGACCAACGAGTGGATTGACGTGACCGTGGTGCGCAGCGATGCCGCGCCCCTGCCGGCCGGCACCCTGGCCGTCACCCTCACCGGCACCGACGGCAGCCGCATCGCCCTCGCCTTCCCCGCCGCCGAGGTCGCGGCCGTGGACGGCCAGGCCCGCGCCGTCGAGCACCTCCGGCTGGACGGGCGGCTGCTGCGCCCCGGCGCCTATACCCTTGAGGCCGCGTGCAACGGCGCCTCAGCCCAGACCGCCATCGAGCTGTTCAGCCACCTGCGGCGCAGCACCTTCCGTCTCATCGACTGGGGAAGCCGCGCCGGCGGCGCCGACCTCGCGAAGCTCGGCGAGGACGGCCTGGGCTTCAACCTGATCTACGGCGACTACCGGCTCGGCCGCCACCTCGCCCACGCCGAGGCCACGCTGCGCGGCGGCGCCGATTTCATGCAGTACTGCACCATGAGCGGCGCCCATCAGATGGATCTGCGCCAGGAGTGCGACTGGTCGGACCCATACGTGATCCGCGGCGGCACCGCCCGCGCCGTCCAGCAGGCCTTCCTCACACGCACCGTCGCCAACACCGCCGGCGTCCACTTCTACGACGAACCCGGCCTGACTTGGTGGACCCATCCCAGGACGGGCGCCGCCGTCCCCCACAACATCCCCGCCCAGGACCGCGCGTTCCTCGGTGCCTTCGGACGCCCGCCGCTGCAGTACAGCGATGTGAGGGCCGACGACCCCGGCCCCGCCGCCGCCTGGAACCACTGGGCACGCTGGAAGCTGTCCTTCATGGACGCCGCCTGGAAGGACGCCCGCTTCGGCGTCGAGACCGTCGCCCCCGCGCTCATCTCCTGCACCCAAAGCGTCTACGGCTTCACCGCCTACGCCGACGGCTACTACTTCAACGTCGTCCGCAGCCTGCCGGTGATCAGCGGCCATGGCGGCTACAACGACGGCCCGGCCAGCTACTTCTACCCGTCGTTCCACCATGAGTTCGGCCGCATGCGCGACCTGGCCAAGCCCAACTGGTACCTGCCGGCTTGGTACGGCGGCATGAGTTCGGCAAACTTCCGCCTCGAACAGTACCTGTCCTTCATGACCAACCTGCAAGGCATGGCCAAGCCGCCGGACATGCAGGTGCACAAGCCGGCCGAGTGTTCCGACGCCGACGGGATTGTCGAATCCAACAAGGCCATGGCCCGCCTGGGGACGATCTTCACTACGCTGGCGCCGGCCCGGGGCGAGGTGGCGCTGCTCTACTCGATCTCGCAGTGTATCGGCTCGCAGCTGCGCGACATGAACGACAACTACGAGGCCCAGGGCCACACCCGCGGGAAGCTGCTGCAGGCCTACCTGGCCGGCAAGCAGCTGCACATCCCGTTCGACCCGATCGTCGAGGAGGACATCGTGGACGGGACGCTCGCGGCCAACCACCGCGCCGTCATCCTGGCCGGCGTCAACTACCTGGCCCCCGGTGTCACCGCCGCCCTCGAAGCCTATGCCGCCGGCGGCGGCGCAGTCCTGCTGACCGCGGACAGCCAGGCCGTGATCAAGGGTGCGGTCAAGCTCGATGTGCCCGCCTCCGCCGCCCAGTACCAGAAGATCAGCGACCTGTGGAAGACCGACCAGAAGGAGTCCATGCGCCAGCGCGCCGCCGGGCTGTTCATGACGGACGCTGCGCCGCTCGCCGCCGCCCTCAAGGCGCAGTTCGACCGGCTGGGCATCCGTCCGGTCGTCATCTGCGACCGCGCGGACATCGTCGCCACGCGCCAGGGCGACGCCGACATCGAGTACCTCTTCGCGGTCAATGCGGCGTGGGATGAGAAGGACGGCGGCCCGCAGGCCATCAAACCGGTCACCGCGACCCTGGCGCTGCCGGGCGGCGCCGGGCGTCCCGTCTACGACGCGCTGCGCGGCGGGTTGGCGGCTGAGTTCGGCAACGCCGACAAGAACCCGGTTGCCGAGCTGCGCTTCGGCCCCGGCCAGATGCGGGTGTTTGCGCGCACTGCGGCACCGGTCGCCGCCGTCCGGGTCACCCGCCCTGCCCTTGTGCGCGACTCCACCGCGGCGGGCGATCCGATTCGCGTCGAGTGCAACGCCATGCTCGTGGACAGCGCTGGCGGCGTACTCGGAGGCTCAGCCCCGCTACGTGTCCGGTTGCTCGACCCGCAGGGGGATGTCCGTTACGACCTCTACCGCGCCACCGGCAAGGGGGTCTGCCCGATCCGTCTGCCGCTGGCGGCCAACGACCCGGCCGGCACCTGGCGCATCGAGGTCACGGAGCTGCTCGCCAACACTTCCGGAAGCGCCAGTTTCGCCTACACCCCGGCTCCCCAGTGCGGCGCGGTCGCCGGCACCCTCGCGCGGGCCGTCTGCTTCGGTGACGACCGGGACCGCATCTACCGGTTCATCCGCCGCCACGACCGCGTCACCCTGGTCACCGGCACCAGTGAGTTCGATGCGGCCGCCGCGAAGCACCTTGCCGCCGCCCTCGCGCCGTGGGGAGTCCGGTGCACGGCGGTCAGCGCCGACGACGTCAACCGCCCCCGTTCCCTCACCGAGGAGGAGGCGAAGACGTGGGTCGGGCTCGAATTCGGCCGCGCCGAGCTCGGCGACAAGAACCGCCCCGGCAAGGCCGGCTTCGCTCTCGAAGGCCCCGCCATCCTCATCGGCAACCCGGCCGACAACCCGCTCATCAAGGCCGTCGCGCAGATGGGTTTCCTGCCTTACACTTGTGGCCCCGACCTGCCCGGACCGGGCCGCGGCGCCATCGCCTGGCAACGCGACGCCATCGGCATCGGCCAGGAGTCCATCACCCTCATCGCCTACGACGCGGCCGGCATGACCGAGGCGGCGGGAACACTCTACGAAGCCGCGGCCGGACTCGATCCCCTCACCCCCACGGTCGGGCCTCTGGCCGCCGGCGTGACGCCCGTCGTCGCCCCGCCCGAGCCCGCCGCCCGGGTGAGTGAACCGGCCATCGTGTGGCAGGCAATCCTCCCCGACCGCGCGGCCTGGATGAAGGTGGGCGCGGACGGCACGCTGACGCTCTACACCCTCGACGGATCGCTCATCACCCTTGACACCCAAGGCAAGGTCACCGCCCGGAAGGCAATCGCCCTGGCCGACGCCGGCGAAGCCCCCAAAACTGAACTCGCTCTCCCCGAGGCGGTTGCGGCAAAGCTTCCGGCGCACCGCATCGTCAAATTCGCGGTGGCTGACGGCCGGGGGCTGACCGCGGTCGGTTGCTGGGGCGGCGAGCTGCGTATCTTCGCCGCCGACGGCTCGCTCAGGGCGCAGGCTCACATTCTGCACGACTTCAACGGTCTGGTCTGGGCCGGCCAACGGCTCGCGGCCGCCACCTCGGATGGCCGCGTCGTCGCCTTCGAGATACGACCATGAGGGGGGCGAGCACCATGTCCGCCAGACCACTGCCAGCCTGGGTTGCGGAGTTCGCACGGGAGGTCAGAGGCGTCCGGCAAGCCCCCGGCGGGATCGCTTTGAGTGGGTACAGCGCGGGCGGCATAGGTGGGCAGGCCGCGTGCGTGTTCAGCCCCTCGGGCGCCACCCTTGACCAATGGACCGAGTCCGTGGCCGTGGCCGTGGGCTGGTGCCGCCGGCACGGTGTCGAGTATTTTCCCGTCGGCAGCGCTTCGAATGCCGTGCTCGGGGACGTGGACGGTGTGCTCATGGTCATTGGGCCGGCCGGGCCACGGCCACCGGTGGAGTTTGCGGGGACCCTGGTCGCCGCGGACACCGGCATCCCCTTCGCCGAGCTGGCCCGAACGTGCAGTGTCCAGTGCCTGTCCGGCATCGAGTTCGGCCTCGGGATGCCGGGGACGCTGGGCGGCGCCATCGCCACCAACGCCTACAGCGAGATTGTTGATGTCGAGGCGACGCGCGACGCCGGCAGCGCGGTGCCCAACCGGCTTCTACTGCTCGACGGCCTCTACCCCAGGACGGTCACTCGCCAGAGCATGGCCCGCGTCGTTGATGAGGTCACGATCGTCAACAACCAGGGTGACGTGCAGGCCCTGCCGGCGGCAGAACTCGGCTATCTGGAACCCCACTGGAGCGCGTTCCTGTCCGGCGAACTCGGCGCCGCTGTCGCCGTCAGCGCCCGCCTGCAGCTGCTGAGCCGTTCGGCCGCGGACGTGGAACGGTTCATCGCGACCTATGCCACCACGCGGAAAGTTGATGAACAGCCAACCGGCCAGGCGATCGGCTCTGTCTTCGTCAACAGCGGGTATCCCCGCGGCGAGGGGGCGGACGCGCTGACCGACCATGAGGCCTGGTTCACTGACGCCGACGAACTCATCGTCCATGCCTTCGCCGACCAGGTTCAGCGCCACGAGCCCCTGCGCGAAGGGGGGATTTCCTGCAACCTCGCCTGCCCGTGTTTCTTCGCCAACGACGGCACCGGCACCCTCGACGACGTCCTGCGGCTGCTGGAACGCATCCATGCCCAAGTCCTCGCCGCCAGCGGTGTCAGCCTGGTCTCCGGCCTGCGCTTCATCCCGGAGAGCCTTGCCCCGGCCTGGGCCCGCAAGCCGCCGCAGGAGTACCGCCAGTGGCGATACCGCCTCTATCAGCGGATGGGGACGGACGCGATCCGCGAGGATCCGACCCTCGCCCTCCAGTATATCGAGAAGGCCCTCGATTTCAGCCCCGGCGCCCCGGTCGCGCTCTTCAACCGTGCGCTGGCCTTCGCGTGCATGGACAAGTGGCGCGAAGCGGGCCAGGCCCTGGCCGAGGTCCGCCCCGCCGACGGCGCGCTGGCCGCCGGCAAGGCCCTCCTCGGCGCCCAGGCCGCCCACTCCCTCGGGGACTACGAGGAGGCGGTCACCCAGTACGAGGCCTTCCTCGCCAGCGAGTTCTTCGCCCCCGACGCCGAGAACGCCGCGCTTGCCGATGCGGTCCGCGCCCTCGCGGACGCCGCCCACCGCCACCAGCCGCTCACCCTTGACACCGCCCACCCCTTCCACCCCAGCAAGATAGACCTCTCGGACTAGCCGCAACACTCGTCCCCTAAGGCCGGAGACTACGGTAAAGATTGTGGTAAAGACAACGGACTTCCCCATCGTCCTTACCCTTGTCCCCCCTAAGTGACGAGTATTCGGACCAGCCGTCCACACACGTTGGCGTCCTGGCGGTTCGTGAGTAGACCAAGTTAAGGAGGCGCCTGCAGAACCCAGGCGTGAGTGGCTGGGACGAAGCCCCGGCTTCCATCGGCCTCGGCAAGGACTGCTGTCTGTCGGGCTGGAGGGACGACCTCCGTGTCGTCCGGGTTCGTCCGCGGCAGACCGGATCTTCGCGTATGACCCGGCGGACACGGAGGTCCGCCCTCCACCGCGCGAGGCCGTTGTCGTCCGCAGGGGTTCTGCAGGCGCCTCTACGGAACCGCCGCGAGGGCATTCTCGATCGCCGCGATGGCGGCGCGATCATGTTCGCGGGCGGCTTCCAGGCGGGCGGTCTGCTGTTGCCGCATCGGGCTGGTCCACTTGTCGGGGCCGGGCGTCAGTTCCCACGAGCAGTTGAGGTCTTTCATGCATAGTTCGGCGATCCGGGCGTAGTGGTCGGCGGCCGCGCGCAGGTGTGGTGCGGCCTCGCCGGTGAAGGTCTCGGCCTTCTGCTTCAGCCAGCGCCCCGCGATACGTCGGCTGTGGATGAGCACATCGTAACACCAGCCGTTGCCCTGCATGCCGGGCTTGGGGTCGGCGACCGCGCCGGAATCCACGTCGCGCAGCCACTTCAGCCAGTGTGCGTAGGCGGCCTCGCCGACGAAATAGTCCCCGCGTTTCGCGGTCTTCCACATCTCGACGGCCTGTCGGAGCGCGGCGAGGGTGAGATCTCGGTCCGGGACGCGTTCTGCGGCCGGCTTAGGCTCGGTCCACACCACGATGCCCCACGGCCACTTGCCGCCGGCGAAGCCCTCGGCCTGGTCGTGCCAGAACGCTTCGCTGCCCCACTTGTGGTACGGGTGTATGCACCACCAGCGGCGGCCCTCGTCGGCGTAGCCGATGATCAAGCCATCCTCCTCACTGCCGTAGTGGACGGGTACGCCGCGGTCAATGCTCGCCTTGATGGCCGCGCAGGCCTCGGCCTCGAAGGCGGCCCGGTCTTCCTTCGGCTTGCTGCCGGGGAAGGCGTCGAACAGCTTGGTCTTCCACGGCAGGGCGCGGTTCGAGCCGTCCACGCACATGAACCCGCAGCAGGGATGGCCGGCGCTGGGACAGAAGGCCGTGTGCACACCCACCCGGAAGGCGAACCCGCCGTAGCAGATGAGGTCGTCGTACGAGAGCGGATCGCCGATCGCCTGAAGGATGCGGGCCTGCGAACCATGCACGCTGCTGGCGTAGTCACCCGGATTGAAGCCCTTGACGCCCTCGACCCACGTCCGCTCGGTCGTTCGTCTGACGTTCATCGCCAGGGTCTCCTTCTCTCCTGCCTGATCCATTCGTGAACCTCAAAGGCCAGCGGCGATACTGCTCACTCAAGTGGACAGTCGGACCATCGTCCGTCCCCTTCACCAGAGAGATCACAGAGAGCACAGAGGACTCGCCGCTCATGCTGCCAGGGGCGGCGATGCGCACCCTCTCTGTGTCCTCTGTGCTCTCGGTGGTGAGGCGCTTGCAGAACCCCCGCGGACGACAACGGCCTCGTGCGATGGAGGGCGGACCTCCGTGTCCGCCAGGTCATACGCGAAG
>MVZH01000132.1 GCA_002068325.1 Lentisphaerae bacterium ADurb.BinA184
TCTGTAGATATGTCGTGATTCTTCAATAACGACACTTTATATGTCGCAATAGAACTTGCGCGACACTTAAAGTGACGCGATACTGCGGTTCTGAAAACCGAGAACCAAGCACATGCCACGCGTCACCCCCCAAACCGAGCTGGATCAACTGGTAGATTTGATCTCTCCACACCCGTACGGCATGGGCATTGAGGCCATCGCCCGGGTGCTGGGCGACAGTTTGCAGCGCCGCACCTTGCAGCGCCGATTGGCTGCGTTGGTCGCGCAAGGGCGTATTCAGATGCTGGGCGAGGCGCGATCTGTGCGCTACCGGATACCCGGCTACCCCCCTGCCCCACGCGCTGTTGCAGCATCAGTGCAAGAGCCCACCGAAGCTTATGTCCCCACTTCGCCGCAGGGCGAGGAGATCAAAGCCTATGTGCGCCAGCCGCGTGCGTTGCGCGCGCCGGTCGGCTACAAGCTGGAATTTCTGGAGCAATACCACCCCAACCACACAGCCTATCTGACGCAGGCCTTGCGGGATCAGTTGCACACCTTGGGGCGCGCATTCGGCCAATCTCCCGCCGACCAGACACCCGCGGGCACCTTTGCGCGCGACATCCTCAATCGCTTGTTGATTGACCTGTCCTGGGCCTCCTCACAACTGGAGGGCAACACCTACAGCCGGCTGGACACGCAGCGGCTGATCGAGTTCGGCCAGGCGGCCGATGGCAAGAATGCGCTGGAAACCCAGATGATCCTGAACCACAAGCAGGCCATTGAATACCTGGTGCTCGATCCCGCACATGCCCAGGTCACCCCCGACACGGTCATCGCACTGCATGCTTTTCTGTCCGATGGTTTGATGGCCGACCCAGCCGCAGTGGGCCGCGTGCGCCGCAGGGCGGTCGAGATCGGCGGCAGTGTGTACTTACCCGTCGCCTTGCCACAGCGGCTGGAAGAACTGTTTGGCATCGTCATCCAGATGGCTGCGGAAATTGCCGACCCCTTCGAGCAGGCATTTTTCCTGATGGTGCACCTGCCCTACCTGCAACCGTTTGAAGATGTGAACAAGCGCGTATCCAGGCTGGCGGCCAACATACCCTTCATTCGCCACAACCTGTGCCCGCTGTCGTTCATCGACGTGCCGCAGCAAGCCTATGTGGACGCCATGATCGGCGTGTACGAACTCAACCGCATCGAACTTCTGCGCGACGTGTTCGTCTGGGCCTACGCGCGCTCCTGCCAGCAATACGTGGCGGTCCAGCAGAACCTGGTTCCACCCGATATTCTTCGTCTGCGCTACCGCCAGGCCCTGGGCGAAGTGGTCGCGGCCATCGTGCGCAACGGCGAGGCCCCGACGCAAGCTGCGGTGCAAGCCAGGGTGCCACCCACGGTGGCAGCGCCCGACAGGGACTATTTCATCCAGCTGGTGCTGCAGGAGTTCACCGCCCTGCATCCCGGGAACGCGGTGCGCTTTGGCATCAGGCCGCTAGAGCTTGCGGCGTGGACAGAAAAACATCGGGGTGCGCAATAACGCCGTGGCGCTGCAACTCCGCCGCCAGCCACACGTCGGGGGAAACCCCGTCCAGGATCACCACCGTCACCGGCCGCTCCAGTCCGATCGGCGGCGCCGCCGGCAGCGAGGCCAGCCAGTCGGCGGCCCGCGCCGTGAGCCCGTCGAGCTCGGCGTGGACCAGGCGGCGGACAGGCTCGTCGCACCATCCGTCGCAGGCGACGGCAACCAGGGGGATCCGCAGCTCGGCCCGCTCGGGGAAGGCGGCTTTGCGGAGTTCGCAGATTCGTTGCAGTCGGGCCAGGCGTTGGTCAATGGCGCGGGCGGTCGCGGGGTCGGCGTGGCCTGATCCCTTGGGCGCGGGCCAGCGGTGCCGGCCGCCGAGGGCGCGCTCGGCCAGCAGCAACCAGGCTTCGCGCACCGCCTGGGTATGAAAGGCCTCGCCGGCGGCGAACTGCGCCAGCTCCCGTTCACCGAGGGAAGCCAGCTTCGCGCGCAGGCCGCGGGCGGGATGAAGGCGTTCGAGGGCGCCGGCGATGGCCGCCACGTCCACCGTCGCCGCCTCACTGAGCAGCTCGGGGTGCAAGGCCCGCCACCACGGCGCGCCGTCGTCGCCGCCGGGGCGGGCCGCGGCGGTGTCGTCGTCGGCCTCGATGGCCAGCACGCACTCCGCGCCGGTGCGGCCCAGCCAGGCCTCGAACAGCTCGCGGACCTGGCTCTCCCGCAGCCGCCGTCCGCGCAGGCGCCGCACCAGTTCGGACAGACTGCGACGCTGCACCTGCACGGTCCCCGCCAGCGCCCTCGACAACTCCTGGCAGGCGACGGCGTCCGCCGCGTCGGGAAGCGCCGCCGGCAGGGCGGCGGCGTCGCCCGAGAGCTGGGTCATGAGCCGGCGCAGGGCGTTGGCGGTCTCCGGCGCCGCCTCCTCCAGCGCGTAGGCGCGGGCCCGCAACGCCTCGCGGACGTGCGGGCCGCGCAGGATTCCGGCGTATTCGCCCAGGCAGCGGTTGATCTCGTCCGGCACCGTGCTGTCGGCCGCCGGGGTGGTGGTTCCGATCTCGTACCCGCACTCGCAGACCGGCGAGCGCCGCAGCTGCTCGGCGACGTTGTACCGGCAGGAACGGCGCGGGCGGTCGGCACCCTCGAGCACGGCGCCCAGGCCGACCGGGCGGTCCAGGGACTCGACCGCCGCCAGCCGCCGCAGCGCGTCGAGGGCGCGCCGCGAACGCCGGTCCAACGCCGGCTTGGCCGCCTCGTAGAAGCGCGCGTGCTCGTCGGCGTAGCGTTGCGCGTAGGCGCGGCGGAAGGCCTCGAACGGCTCGACCGCGCGGAGGTCGTCTTCGAGCCAGGCGTCGGGAGCCTCCAGCAAGGGCAGGGCACGCGCGTGCAACTCGCCCAAGGCGGGGTCGGCGGCGGCGGCACGCGCCACCGCCGGATGGCGCAGGAAGTAGGCCACCGAGAGGAACTGCTCGCCCTGCCGTTCAAGGAAACGCGCGAACCGGCGCACCCGCTCCAAGTCGGCCGCGTCCAGGCCGGACTCGCGCCAGGCCTGCAGGAAGCGCTCGAGCCCGTCGCGCGCCGCATAGGAGACCTTGATCTCGTCCGCCAGCGCGCGCAGTCTCTCGGTCTTCTGCCGCACGGCTTCGAGGTCGAAGGCGGCGAAGGCGGCGAAATCGGTCAGCTCGTGCAGGCGTGGCGTGAGGGCGGCGGCCAGCTTCTCGACGGCGGGCTTCAGGCGCAACGCCCCCTGCCAGGCCTCGCCCTGCTGCCTGAGCCCGAAAGACTCGCGGTCCTGCGGCGGCAGCAGGAACGGGCAGTGGTTCAGCAGAGTCTCGCGTTCGTTGGGGCCGATGAGCTCGCCGGCGGCGACGGCATCCACTGTGTCGACGGTCACCAGGCGGATGAAATCGAGGGGCACGGCACGGCCCTTGTTCAGCAGCGTGAGGGCGCCGCGGCAGGCGAGCACGGCCAGCAGGAAGGCGGTGGTGGTCTCAGGGACGCCGAAGGGGCCGTCGCGCAGTCCGTCAACGACCTGGCGGACCGGGGTGGCGCCGGCCGGCTTCAGCATCTGCATCAGGCTGGCCAGCAAGGGATGGGCCGCGGGGTCGGGCGCGACGACGTACGCGCCGCCGCGCACCTCGGCCAGGCCGAGGGGGACCGCCAGGCCCTCGATGGCCCCGGTCAGGCCCATGCGGCGGGCCTCCTGCAGCGAGAGGTGGCCGGCGGTGCCCAGCTCTTCGAGCAGGCGCTGGTAGAGGCGCGGCGAGGGGGCGAGCCCGCGCGGTGCAATCTCCGCAAACCGCGGGTAGCGCTCTTCGAGGAGCACTTCGGCGGCCGCGTCGAGCAGGCGGTCGAAACGCTTCAGGCGGCAGACGACGGGGTCGAGGTCGAGGTGTCCGCCCTCGAAGGCGCCGGCGAACAGGGTGTCGAGGGCGACCCGCTCGGCGAGGGGCCGCAGACGGGCTTCGAGGTCGCGGGCCAGGGGCACGAGCGGGGCGTCGGCCGGGCTGGCGGGGTTGAGCTCCGCCGCCATGGCGCGGGCTGCGAACCAGCGCGGCAAGACGTTGTCGGGGTCGGCCGGGGGAGGGAGACGCCAGACGGCGACCGCGCGGCCGTCGAACTCCGGCAGGCTCGAACCCCACAGCGCGAGGACCACCGCCGCGTCGGCGCCGCCGCCGGCCACCGCCGCCAGCACGTGCCCGCGGGCCTCCGCCTCGCCGCCGGGGGCGCAGAACAGGGTCTGCACGGCGCGCGGGCTGCTGCGCCAGAGCACGCTCCGCGCCAGGCCCGTGCCGAACACCCCGCGCCCCGGCCACGAAAGGCTCTCGGGCAGCTCGCCGAGGATCGCCAGCAGCGGGCGCGTGTCCTGAATGCCGAGCTCCTCGACCGCCTTGTCGAGCCGCGCGGCAAAGGTCGCCGCATGGTTCTCCTCGGCGACAATCTCGTAGACCCGTTCGGCCGGCCGGCCGGAGGGCGCGTCGCGCCGCACCAGGAAGCGGCTGGCGGCGACCACGGGGTCGAGGATCGCCTCGGTCACAAACTGCACGTTCATGTCCGGCTGGGCAGGCGCCAGGACGCAGCCGACCAGCTCGGCCAGGCGGCCGGCGGCCGGGGGATCGGCGGTCGGATGGATGCGGTACAGGACCAGGATGCGCACCAGGCGGCGGGCCAGCTCGCGGTCGCCGGGGTCTTCGAGGACGCGCTCGATGGTCTCGTCAAGGTGCGGGACGATGCGGCGCGGGAAGACGTTGAAGTCGGAGAACTCGGCCAGGCGGTCCCGGAAGTGCTCGTAGATGCTGTCCGGGGCGAGCAGTTCGAGGCACGGGCGTTCGAGGATGCCGGGGATGTCGCGGCGGGGGTCTCCGGCCAGGCGGTAGTGGACGAAATCCACGATGCCGCGGTGCTGGCTGAACAGGTCGCTGAGCCCTTCGAGCAGCTCCATGGTCAGGGGATGGACCGGGTAGCAGTCGCGGAACGCGGCCAGGCTGGCGCTGAAGCTGGGGAACTGGCCGCGCAGGTAGGCATGGATGTCCGCCAGCACGGCGTCGGTGCCGGGGCGGTGGCGGACGAGGCGGCCGGCGATGAGGTCGCGGATGTGCAACGCCGAGAGCGAGAGGTGGACCGGGAAGCGGTCCTTGATCTTGCGGAACGTGGCCTGCGCAATGTCGCCCGTGCGTTCGAGCCCCTCCTGGACGGCGGCCACGATCCACAACGGCTGGCCGGCGGTGAATTCGCCGAGGAACTGCAGGGCGCGCGCGTCCTCGTTCAGCCGCCGCGCGTCCGGCTTCGAACGGAAGAACTCGGACAGCTCGTCGAGGAGCAGGAGGACGCCGTCGCCGCCGGCGGCGCGGACCGCGGCCATGGCGCGGAGGAAGGTCTGGTCGCGCTCCTCGATCAGCTGGGCCGGGGCGGCGAGGCCGAGGGATTTCATCAGGCGCATGCCGGCGGCGCAGGCGTCGCGCGGGGCGCGCGCCACCCAGTCGGGGATCTCGGGCGCGGCGATCCCGGCCGCCGCTGCAAGCTGGCCGGCGATGCCCGGGTCTGCGCACAGTTCGAGCAGGCGCCGGTTGAACGAGGCCAGCGGGGTCAGGCAGACGTCCTGCCCGCGCTCGCCCAGGGCGCGTTCGATGGCTTCGGCGACGATCTGTTCCAGCGGCGTCGTGGCGCGGTAGCCGACCAGCGAGATGGCGACCGGCAGGAGGCGCCGCCCGGCGGCCGCAAGGCGCGCCAGGCCGGGGTGCCGGCCGACCGGCGTCCCCTCCCCAGCCTGCCCCGCCGCCCAAGTCGCCAGGGCCGCCAGGAAATGCGACTTCCCCGAGCCGAAATCGCCGCGCAGGAAGTACCCCTGGCCGGTCGGGCGCGCCAGCGCCTCGGCGAGCACGTCGAGGTGGCGGGTCACGTCGTCGGTCAGGACAAAGCAGGCGGCCAGTCCGGGCCCCTCGCCGCGGCGCGGGTCGAGGCGGACGACCGTCTGCACCGGCGGGATCTCGACCAGCTCGCCGATCCGTGTGTCACCGAGTGTCATCGGTCTCCTCGCCGGCCGGGGTCGCGGCCATGGCGGCGGCGACTCTGCGCAGGCGTCCGTAGATGCCCTTGGCCTCGGGGTGTTGCCGGAGCAGATCCTGGTAGAACTCCTGGGCCCGCGGCAGGCAGTTGGCGCGGCGGCAGGCGGCGGTGTAGGCGGTGTGCACGTACATGTCGCGGGGGTCGTCGCGGAGGAGCTGTTCGAAGATGGGGATCGCCTCGGCCTCCCGCCCGCTCTTGGCCAGCGCGAACGCCTGCTTGCGCTGGACGCGCGGCTCGGCGGCTTCGGCGAGCCGGTCGTAGGCGGCGACCGCCTCGGCCTCCCGGCCCATGCGGCGGCACAGCGACGCGTAGATCTCGCGGTAGACCCCCGGCCGCGAGGGGATGCGCGCCAGGCGTCCGACGCGCGCGGCCACCGCCTCGATGCCGTCCCGGCGGATCTCCAGATCGGCGAGCAGCCACAGCGCCCGCGGGTTGTCCGGGGCCGCGGCCAGCCAGCGGGCGCAGAGTGCGAGCGCTTCGGCGTCGCGGCCGAGGGCGGCCAGCGCCTTGGCGCGCGCCTCGAAAGCTTCGTTTTCAGGCATGCCCCAGGCATCAAGCTGTCGCAGAATCTCCTCCCAGCGTTCCAGCCGGATCAGACACTGCAGGACGCTGCGGCGTGCGCGTGCCGCCAGACGCGGCTCGTCGAGGGCCTCATGGTAGTCGGTGAGGGCGTCCTCGAAGCGGCCGCCGGCATACCCGGCGTCGGCGCGGGCGATCAGGGCAAAGCGGTTGGCCGGGGCGAGGGCCACGGCGCGCTCGGCGGCTTCGGCCGCCGCCTCACCCCGCCCCGCGCGCAGGCGCGCCACCGCCACCTGCGTGAGCCAGAACGCCTCGTCATCGGGGCGGGCCAGCGACTCACGCTCGGCGAACGCCTCAGCCACGCCGAACTCACGCGCGTCCAGCAACTCGCAGAACCGTCTATACGTCTCGGAGTATGCCATGTCCACTCGCCGCCGGTTGCCCGGTCGGACGCCCTGCCTGTGTCCCATTCCTGCCACCCCGTCCGCCCCGGGATCACCGTAAGATACTGCCGCTCAGAAGCCCCCGCCAGCCTCGTGCCGCCAAGCCGTATGTGCGTGAAAACGCGCCCCGTTTTCACGCACTTGGGTGGTGTCCGGCGGTGGTGGCGGGGCGTGGAGCGTGATGCGGCCGGGCAGGTTCCGGGCCGTGGCCAGCTCCGCCTGCCGCCGGCCGGCCGGCAGGCGGAGGTCCGTCCCCTACCCATGCCTGCCAATCCCCCCCCCACGCCCGTCAAGCCGGCGTGGTGACCGGGCGCGGGGCTCATGTGCGTGAAAACAGGGCTCCGTTTTCACGCACTTGGGTGGTGTCCGGCGGTGGCGACGGGGCGTGAAGCGGGAGCCGGCCAGGCAGGATCTGGGCCGTGGCTGGCTCCGCCTGCCGCCTGTGCGCAGGTGCCGTCCAAGCCGTGCCCGACAGACCTGGCCCCTCGGCATGGGCCGGCGGGGACGCAGACCCGCCGTCCCTCCCACGCTCGTCAATCCTCCCCCCCCAACGCCCGTCAGTCCGGCTCCGGGACCGGGTGCGGGCCGCAAGTGCGTGAAAACGCGCCCCGTTTTCACGCACTTGGGGGGGGGCGGCGGTGGTGGCGGGGCGTGGAGCGTGATGCGGCCGGGCAGGTTCCGGGCCGTGGCGACGGCGGGACAGCGTGACCTTGCCGGGGGTCTGGGGAGGCCTTTCCCGGCGGGGGTCGTTGCCGGACAACCCGCAGACATGGTCGTGGTCGGTGGGCTTCCGCCAATCGGACGTCCTGCGGCGGCACGGCGGCGGGCGGATATAGTATGGCCAGTCTGTCCGCAACCGCATGAGCGATGGCGCCGGCGGCACGGGGAATCAAAGAATGAGTGCCAACCAGGGCGGCCTCAACTCCAACACGGGCGACTTCGGCCGACTGCGGTTTGTCGAATGAGGCGGAGGCCGTCAAGTCAGCCAGTCAGGACGTCAGTCCACGACGGAGGGCAGCGTTCATGAAGGCAGCAGTATTGGGAATCGGTGGCATGGGCATGGGGGTGATGGCGACCTGTCGCGACTGCGGCCGGCTCGCCGGGGTTGTCGGCTACGACATTGCCGGGACGCAGATCGCGCTGGCTTGCGAACGCGGCTTCGTTGCCACCACCGATCTGGACGGTATCCTGAACGATCCGGCGGTCGGCGTGGTATTCGTCACCGCCTCGAACAACGCCCACAAACCCCTGGTCATGGCTGCCCTGCGGGCCGGGAAGGCGGTGATGTGCGAGAAGCCCATCGCCACGACTCTCGAAGATGCCCGTGAGATGGTTGACGAGGCGGAGCGGCGCGGCCTCTTCTTCCAGATCGGCTTCGAGCTGCGGTACTCGAAGCTGTACACCACCATCAAGAACTGGATTGACCAGGGGCTTCTCGGGCCGGTCATGAACACGCAATGCACCTACATTTGCAGCGAGTTCCACAACAAGGGGAGCTGGCGCAACCGGCTGTCCACCGGCGGCGGCATGTTCGGTGAGAAGCTCTCGCACTACGTGGATCTGCCGCGCTGGTGGATCGGGTCGCCGGTGACCGAGGTCCACAGCGTCTGCGCGCCCAACGTCGTGCCCTATTACGAGGTGCGCGACAACTACCACACCGTCTACCGCTTCGCCAACGGCGCGGTCAGCGAACTGACCTTCCACATGGCCGTGGGCGAGACCTTCGCGGGCGACCCGCTCCGGGATCAGCTTGACCAGCAGAAGGACGACGGGCACGCCCTGCGCTACCTGATCGTCGGAACCCGCGGCGCCGCGGCGACGGACGTGTTCTTCCGCCGCATCAAACGCTGGGAGTTCGGCGATTCCCCAACCGGCATGACCAGCAAGTGGGTGGAGGACATCACCTGGAACCCCAAGGACGACCAGGAGTACTACCACAACACCCACGGCCAGAACCTGGACATCATCTGCCGGGTCCTGGCCGGGCAGCCGCCACGCCATCCTGCCCGCGACGCCTACGAAACCATGCGCCTGGTCGAAGCCGCCGAGCGTTCCGCCGATTCCGGAAACATCCAGCAGATGGCCGCGATGTGAGGACAGGTCTAGCCAGAGGAGCCGTCAACCCATGATTTCATCCCGTCATCAGCTCGCCGCCCGCCCTGCCGTGCCTGTGGATCTCGGCTATCTGCTCTACCAGCCCGCGACGCCGCCGGAGCGGGGCGCCGGGTACCCACTGCTCCTCTTCCTGCACGGCATGGGCGACCGCGGCGACGACCTGGATCGGGTCAAACAGGGTGGCCCGCCCGCCCGCATCGAGCAAGGCGCGGAGCTGCCGTTCCTGGTCGCCGCGCCGCAGTGCCCGCTGGGCGCTGTCTGGCAGACCGATAAGCTGATAGCCCTGGTGGATGAGCTTGTCGCCCGCCACCCGGTGGATCCGACGCGCATCTTCGTCACCGGCCTGTCCATGGGCGGCGCCGGCACCTGGGCGCTGGCGAACGCGTACCCGCAGCGTTTCGCGGCCATCGCGCCGGTCTGCGGCCCGTTCACGATGGTGGATCCCGTGAACTTCAAGTCCATCCCCGTCTGGTGTTTTCACGGTGCCATGGACACGATCGTCCCCCTGGAGCATTCGCTGGGCATGGTGCGGTCGCTGCGCAACCATGGCGCCGACGTCCGGCTCACGATTTACCCCGACACCGAGCACGATGCGTGGACGCAGGCCTATGCCGGGACGGAGTTGTACGACTGGCTGCTGACCCGCGGGTCGCAGCCGAAGGGGGCGCGGGGACCCTGACGTCCCGCTGCGACCGGTGCCCCGGCGTGGCCGCGGCTACCGCGGGGGGAGGGTGACCTCGGCGGGGGCTTCGGCGTCCCAGTACAGCCAGTAGCCGACCGCGGGTTGGAGGGTGGTGGTCGGGGCGTAGCGTCCGTCCTGCCAGGCCCACGCCCACGGCGCGAGGCCGCGGATTGCCGGCATGGCCGAGGGCACGGCGACGCCGACGAGGTTCCAGCCGGGGTCGAGGGCCACGGGCCCGGCGGCCGGCGGCGTCCCGCTCACGAGCAGGCCGGTTGCGGAGTCCGCAAAAACCCAGTACCCGTGCGGGGCCTCGATGGTGTCCGGCCTGACGAATTGCCCGCCGGCCCGCGCGGCGGGTTGCCACGCCCACAGGCGTCCGGCGGCGCGCGGTCCGAAGACCTTGGCGGGGTCGGGGTCGGCGGGGGCCAGCGGTAGCGAGAGCAGGTTCCATCCGGCGGCGAGGGGTAGCGAGGCGGGCAGGCTGTCGCTGAGGTGGAGGGCGTAGGTGGCGCCGTCGGCGAACTCGGTCGTGCTCTGGGTGCGCAGGGCGATGAGCGAGTCCGGGAGCGGGGTCTGCCCGTCGTCGAGCTGGACGAGCCAGAGGTGTTGGTTGGCAGGGATTGCGGCGGGGTTCCAGGAGAGGGTCGTGGAGCGTAGGTCGTGGGTCGTGGGTCGTGGGTCGTCAGTGTCGGCCCCGGTACGCAGAATCCAGACGACGTCGGCGGCGGGCGGGCGCACGTCGTAGCGGAGCCGGTCGTGGCCGGCGGGACCTTCGAGCCAGGCGTCGGCGTCACGCGTCGTGACGTCTTCATCCAGCCCCTCGTCCCAGCCGTCGGCGGCCGTGGCGTCGGTGGCGATGAACAGTTCCGCGGCGTCCGCCCCCTCCACGCCGAGTCGGAATGCCCATTGCGGAATCCGCACGGTGGCCGATGGCTCGGCCGGGACGGGTTCGGCATTGCCGACGCCATCGATGGCGCGCACATAGAGGGAGTAGCCGGCGCCCCAGTCCCCGGCGAAAGCGGCCTCGGCGCCCTGCCAGCCGCGGCCGGCCAGCCTGCGGCCGCGTGCGGAGTCCGCAAACACCTCGAACATCGCGACGCCGGAGCCGGTGTCGTTGCCTTGGGCGGCGAGGCGGACCTGGTTCCCGGCACCGGACTTCCAGGCTCGCACGGCGGTGGTGGCGGGCGTGGTGGCGTCAACGGTGTGAGTGGTCGAGTTGGTGTCGATGGGGTCGTTGTAGTCGAAAACGATGCGGGCGTGCGGGCCGCTGACGACCTGTCCATCGGGCAGACTCTCCGGCGGCGGGCGCAGGGTGTAGGTGACGTAGCCCTCGCCCGCGGGCGGGGCCGCATTGGGCGGCAGGAAGCCGTCGGCCGGGTCAGGCGGCCAGCCGTCGGGGCTGGACGGGTCCACGCAGCGCAGGTACCAGCGCACGTCGCCGGTCTGCGGGTCGAAGGCGGCCTCGATGCGCAACGTCATCCCCGTGCTCTCCTGCACGACCTCGACCGTCTTGCCTGTGCTGCCGGCGAGGTCGGCGACGACCTGTTCCCCGATGCCGACCTCGCCGAAGCGGAAGGTGTTCCAGTCCATGCCGTCCGGCAGGCGGTCGGTGATGGTGACCTCCTGGGCCGCGGCGGTGGCGGCGGCGACGTTCTCGAAGCGGATGATGAAGGTGAACTCCTGGTCGGGCCGCACGTAGCGTCCGCCGGCCAGGGTGCCGCAGCCGACCGGGGCGTCCTTCTCGTTGGGGTCGTTGGAGCGCGCGTTGTCGCCTTCGCCCTCGGGGCCGGGCGGCTCGTCCGGGGGAGGCGGGTCGGGACGCTCGGGATCCTCCGGCGGGTCGTCCTCGCCGACCTCGGGTTCGGGGTCGGCATCCTTCCAGCACTCCTCGGGAGGTTTCGGGAGGAAGCTCAGCTTTCCCCGCGCCTCGGCGCGCAACTCGGGTTCCTCGGCGCCGCGGGCCGCCGCGGCCGGGGGCAGCAGCTCGACCGGCGCGCTCCAGCCCTCTTCGAACCGTCGCGAGACGAAGGCCCGGCTGGCCCGGTTGCCGTTCCCGTACTCCTTGTCCTGCTGCCAGACGACCAGGGGGCGCCCGGTGGCGTCGAAGCCGGCGCGCGCGTTGCCCAGCTCGGGGGCGATGACCACCGGTTCCGGGGCCTGCCACGCCCCGGCACCCCCGAGCGAGACCCAGAGCACGGGATTCTCCTCGCCCATGTTCAGCCAAGCGGCTGCCAGCCGCCCGTCCGGGGCGGCGGCCAGGGAGACCTCGCTGTCGCGGCCCGTCTGGGTGGCCAGCGGCTG
>MVZH01000133.1 GCA_002068325.1 Lentisphaerae bacterium ADurb.BinA184
GGGGTTTGACCGGACCGAGATTCCGGTCGCCAGCGGCCCCGGCCCCCGCCTGGATGTTACCCTCGGCTTGCTGGCCTGGAAGCAGACTCGCGACGGCAAAGAGACCTTCCGCCCGCTGCACCGCGAGTGGGCGATAACCGCCGGCACCACCGCGGACAATCTCCCCCCCGACGAGACCAGCACTCCATACCTGCGCCGGCAGATCATTAAGTACAGCGAGTTCCCCCTTGACGAGGTCAAGGACTACGGTTTCGACTTCAGGCGGGCGGGCGCCGCGCGCCGACACCCTTTCCTGCTGTTCACCCAGGCCGACATCGAGCGGGCGCGCCGCCAGGCCGTCACCGTCCCCACGCGCAAGGCCGACCTTGAGAAGGCCACGACCTACCTTGGCCGCCTCGGCTGCAACCCGGTTGAGAAGATCCGGAACGGTCCCGACGGCTGGCGGCGGTTCTTCGTCGAAAACTACGTGGGCAACGGGCTGTACGACGTGGCGCCGCTGGCGTTCCTGGGCTCCGCCGACGAAGCCTATTCCATCATCCTGTCCGCAGGCGTCAAGGGACTGGCCGGGCAGCATCTCGACATGTTCCTGAATGCGCCGTCGCGGGCGACCCTTGGCGGCAACGCGCACATGTCCGGCACCACGCTGCTCCGGCTGCTGGCGGCCTACGACGCGCTCGCCGACACCGACCTGCTCTCCGATGCGGAGAAGGCGGACATCGAGGCCGCGCTGGTCTTCGGCGGCTATGTCTACGACCATCCCGACTACTGGAACGGCGAGGTCGGCCTGTGCAGCGCCAACCCGAACATGACCAGCCTGCTCAAGCTGCCGCTCGGAGTACTGGCGCTCTTCCTCGACGGACATCCGCGCGCCCCGCGCTGGCTGGCCGTCGCCGAGGCCGAGCTCGAGCGTGAGCTGCGCGAATGGATCGCGCCGGGCGGGGCCTGGATCGAGTGCCCCATGTACCAGGCGCCCTCGCTGGACGGCATCTTCCTCCTCGCCCAAGCCCTCAAGAACGTCAAGGGCCGCGACCTCTTCAGCGCCCCCCGGCTGCAGGCGACCATGGACTACTACGGGTTCATCCTCACCCCGCCCGACCTGCGCTCGCCGGCCAGGCTCGCGGACAGCCCCGGCCCGATGACCGTGCCCAGCATCGGCGACGCCTTCCCCAACTTCACCCATCCGTACAACGGCTGGATCGCGAAGGCGACCGCCCAGTCCGACCCGGCGTTCAGCGCCCGCCAGCAGTTCTACTGGAAGGGTCAGGCGTTCAGTTGTCTCAACGGCGGGCGCGCCGGTTTCATTCCGGCCCTGTGCGATTCCGACCTGCCCGCCGTGCCGCCCGCCGAGCTGGCCCGCGCCTTCGAGGGGTTCGGCAGCGTGATGCGCACCTCATGGACCGACCCCAAGGCCAGCTACGTCGCCCATCGCAACGGGTACTTCCTCCATCATTACGATCCCGGCGACGCCAACTCAATCGTCTACTACGCCAAGGGCGCGCCCCTGTGCATGGACTTCGGGCATCGCGGCGCCAGCCACGACGAGGTGATCACCATGTACAAGCCGGACTACCACAACACCGTGAGTTTCGACCTCGCCGCCTCCGAACGCCACTGGGGAATGTCGGGCGGCACCGTGGAGGCCAGCCGGCAGGCGCAGGAGGTGCGCAGCCTGCCGCGCACCATCGGTTACTCGGCCGGCCTGTCCGTCGGCGGCGGCAATCAGGCCAACACCCGCCACGTGGTGTTGGTGAAGTCCGACGACTCGCTTGGCGCCACCTATCTGGTCATGCGCGACGTCACGCGCGACGGACAGCCCGGCCAGGAGTTCTTCTGGAATCTGTGGTGCATGGCCGGCGAGCCGGAGGTGGCGGGCCGCAGCGTCCACTTCCCCGGCCTCTTCGGAGTGGATCTCGATGTCCACATGCTCTCGCCGGCCGGCCCGCAGTTCGTCAAAGATGCCTACCGCTACGAGCAGTGGGTCAACCCGTGGGGGAATTTCACCGAGTCGCAGACCGGCATTCACGTGCGCAAGCAGGGGTCGTCCGAGGACTTCCTTGCCGTGCTGTTCCCGCGCGTGGCCGGCCAGGGCGAGGCCCGGGTGAGCGTGCTGGCCGACGGCGCGGGCTGCCGCGTCGAACACTTCGAGGGAACCGACCTGCTCCTGCTCTCACCGGGCCGCCCGGCGGCGGCCGAGGACGGCGATGCCCGCGTTGAGGGCGAGATCGCCTTGGTCAGCCGGCACGCGGACGGGACAGTGCGTCTGGCGGTCGTGCGCGGCCCCGGCGTTGCGAAGTCCGCAAAGTGGGGCCTGTCCAGTGACGGGCCGACGGCCATCGCGGTCGCGGGGATGCAGGCGGAGGGTGAGTCCAGCGGCGCCGCGCACACGGCCATCGTTGAGTTGCCGCCCGGCCTGACTGCCGCGGTACGCCTGGACGGCCAGCCGCTGGCCCTCAAGGCTGAGGGCGCGCGCCTCACCCTCCCCCTTCCCGTGGGACATCACCGGTTCACGATTGCGGCCCCGTGATCCGGAAGGCGGCGGCACGGCCCACACAAAGACAGGGGGCGGAGATCACGATCCGCGGATGCGGGGGGCAAGCCGTTGCCCGGAGGTCGCGGCGCCGCGGAAGCTGAGGCGCGAGGTGATGCCGGCTACGATGTGACGGCTGACGCGTTCGATCCACTCCTGGCGGGAGACACCGGGCGGGATCAGGAGGCTGTCCCAGGGCGAGGCGCGGAACGCATAAATGTTCACCTGCGCGATGGTGGAGACCGTCCACAGCGCCACCTCCTCCGGCGCGACGTCGGAAGGGAGCGCCATGCGCAGGAGCGCTTCGAGCCGGTTCCGCACGGGAGTGACGAAGCGTTCAAGGATCAGGGGCAGAACCTCGGTCGGGACGGTTCGCTCGCGGGCGAAGAGACGCGCATGCCACTCGTGCCACCTGTCATCTCCCAGGAGGCAGGACAGCATGTCGTGGGACCAGGCGTACAACTGCTGCCGCCACTCCTCGGCGGTCGTGACCGCGGAGGGTTCCGCCGTCAGCCCCGGCGCCACGGAATGCTGGTAGAGGGACGAGATGGTGGCGACATACAGTTCCCGTTTGGATCCGAAATGGTAGCTGATGGCGGCGACGTTGGCCTTGGCTTTGGCGCAGATCATGCGCACGGTGGTGACCCGGTAGCCGTGGCCGGCGAAACACTCGGCGGCAGCCAGCAGGATGCGCTCGCGCGTCGCCTGGGACTTGGCAGACGCACCACGTCGCCTCGGGCGAGACTGTGCCATGACCTGTGCCTGTCTCCAATCTGCATGGGGGTGCGTTGCCGCCGGAAGACGACGGAGGCGGTGTTGTTTTAGCGAGACAGTCAGCAAGGTATCATGTAGCGCCGTGACGTCAAGGGAAGCGGGGCATATTTCCGCCCGCCCCCCTTGACAGCCCCGCCGCCGTACGGCACGTTACCGGTTCACCGTTGAAGGGACGTCCGACCCGCACGCTGTCGGCATCGCCATGCCGGGAGATCACTGGATTCCATGACCCGTCGGGCCATCCTCCTGGGGTTGGTGGGCGCCGCGCTGGTCTGCGCGTTCACCTACTTCAACGACGCCGTCATGCGGCAGACCTATCTGGTCGGCAACAACCTGCCGATCTCCGTCTATGGCGTGCTCCTGGTTGTCGTGCTCGTCGTCAACCCCCTGACCTTCCGCCTCTGCCGGCGGCGGGCGCTGAGCGGGGCCGAGATCGCCACCGCCCTGGCGCTGACCCTGGCCGCCTGCTCCATCCCCAGCTCGGGCTTGATGCGCACCTTCACCGCCTCGCTGGTCATGCCGCACCATTGGCAGCGCACCACTCCGTCGTGGCAGGAGCACGAGGCGCTGCAACGGCTCCCCGGGTACATGCTGACGACGGTGACACCGGCCACCGAGAGCGACGTCGTGAACGGCTTTGTCCAGGGCAAGAGCGTCGGCAACCGGCGCATCTCGCCCGCCGACGTCCCGTGGGCGGCGTGGGTGCGCCCGTTGCTGTTCTGGGTGCCGCTGATCGTCGTGCTTTGGGTGGGCCTGCTCGGCCTCAGCCTGGTGGTGCACCGGCAGTGGGCGGACCACGAGCAGCTGCCCTACCCGATCGCGACCTTTGCCGACAGCCTCCTGCCGGGGGCGGAAGGCGGCCCCATGGCGGAGGGACTGCGCAGCCGTCTGTTCTGGGGCGGGATGCTGGTGGTGCTGGCCATCCACCTGAACAATTACGCCTCGGTGTGGTTCCCCGCCAACACCATCCCTGTGAGGCGGCAGCTGGATCTGGCCCCGCTGCAGGTGCTCTTCCCGACCCTCACCAAGGGCGGCGCCTGGTTCGCCTTCCGCCCCACCCTCTGGTTCACCGTGATTGCGTTTGCCTACTTCCTGGCCAGTGACGTGTCGCTGGCGCTGGGGATCGGCCCGTACGTGTGGTGCTTTATCAGCGGAATGCTGTCCACGTACGGGATCAGCGCGGTGGGGGCGCATCCGAACATCACCGACTTCGTGCAGTTCGGCGCCTACGCCGCCATGCTCGGGGTCCTGCTCTACACGGGCCGGCGGTTCTACGCCCAGACCGCGCGGGCCGCCGTCGGTCTGCGCACCACCGACCCGCCCGACCGGAACTCGGTCCTCGGGGCCCGCGTCTTCCTCGTCAGCATGCTGGTCTTCATCCTCTACCTGGCGATTCCGGGGCGGCTCGACTGGCAGCTGGCCGTCATCTTCGCGGCCTTCACGGTGCTGATGTTCCTGATCATGTCGCGGGTGGTCGTCGAGACCGGGGTCTTCTTCATTCAGGCCTATTTCTGGCCGAGTGCGGTGATCATCGGCCTGCTGGGCACGGCCGCCGTCGGACCGCGTGCGGCGCTGGTCATGGCCGTCATGACGGGGGTGCTGATGGTTGATCCGCGCGAGGCGTTCATGCCGTTCATGATCAATTCGCTCAAGTTGCTGGACCGCCGCGGGGTGGACGTCGGCCGGGCGGCGCGCTGGGCGGTTGCGGCCGTCGTGATCGGGCTGCTGGCGGCGATCCCGGTCACGCTCTACCTGCAGTACGACCGGGGCGCCAACATGAGCGACAGCTGGGCGACCTACTGGGTGCCGCGCATGCCGTTCGACCAGGTTGTGCAGCTCGAACAGCGGCTCGACGCGCAGGGCAAGCTGGCGGCGGCGCAGGCAGTCAGCGGCTGGGGGCACTTCCGCGGTCTTCAGGCCCAGCCCGCGCACCTGCTGGCTCTGGCGGCCGGGGCCGGGCTGCTGACCGCCTTCACCATCGGGCGTCTGCGTTTCAGCCGCTGGCCGCTGCATCCGGTCATGTTCCTGATCTGGGCGACCTATCCCGCGTCCCAGTTCTGCGGCTCCTTCCTGATCGGCTGGCTGATCAAGGTGCTCGTCACCCACTACGGGGGCAGTACAACCTATCGGAAGCTGAAGCCGCTGATGTTCGGGATGATCGCCGGCGAGATGGTCGGCGGGCTGCTGATCATCGTCATCGGCGCGGTCTACTACGCCGCAACCGGGCAACCGCCCAAGCAGTTCTGGATCATGCCGGGGTGAACCCGCGGGCTGCCCCGGCGGCCCGGCGGCTCTCCGGCACAGAAACAGGCGGCCGAGGATGACGGACGTTGCGTGGCGCCATTTTGCCTGGCAAGTCCCGGACACCTGGGAGATGCTCCTGTTCAGCCGCGACCAGGAGTCCGGGCAATGCGTGTTTGCCGACCGTTACATGCACCGGCTTGAGTTCAACTGGCAGCGCGCCGAACGCGCCCCGGACTTCGCGCGCATGCTGGCCGACTGCCGCAACAGCCTCACTGGCGAACCCGCGGTGACGGCGGTGTGCGACATCGAGGTTGCCGGCTGGCGCGGCCTGGCGGTGAGCACGGCGGCGGGCGGTAGTTCGCGTTTCGGCCGGTACTTCGCCGGCGAGCGTTGCCTGGTGGAGCTGGTGTTCGTCTGGCCGGAACGGCGTGATTTATCGCTGGAGGCCGACGTGCTGGCTTCGGTGCGCGAGACTCCGCGCGACGAGGCCGGGCGGCGTCACTGGCGCGCCTTCGGACTTGACGTGCGGGTGCCCGAGGAACTTGCTTTGCAGAGCTGCCGCGCCCTGCCGGGCCGGGCGGAGATGGTGTTCCGCGATGCGAAGGGCCGCCGCGAGGAGCGCTTCCAGCGCCTTGGCCTGGTGCCGCAATGGTTGCGCGGAACGGTGGCCGAGTGGCTCAATGCGCAGATCCCCGCCGCGGTCACGAACCGGTCATGCGGCTCCGAAACACGGGGCCGGCATGAGCGGGCGCTGATCCGCGGCGACGGGGCTGGCGCCGGCGTCGCCCGCCTGCTCGGTCATCGGCAGCCGTGGCAGGCCGCCGCCTGGATCTGCCCGGAAGACGGGCGGCTTTACAGCTGGATCACCATCGGCCGTGCTGGCGCGGCCGGACATCCGGGACAGCTTTCGTGCTGCGCCGCGGCGGAGCGGACGCCGCCATGAGAGAGACACTATTCAGCATCCACGTACAGCCCGTCAGCTGGCGGCCGATGCTGCAGGCGGTTCCGCGCCGCAATGCCGCGGCCGACGCCGTGCGCCGGCCCGACGGCACGCTCGCCGTCCACGTCCGGTTGCGGCGACCCCGCTGGGCCGTGCCGCCGATCACTTGGGTCGTCCACCTGACGGGCAGGCGCACGGTGAACTTGGACGCCGTCGGCACGGCCGTGTGGGACTGGGCCGACGGCCGGCACACGGTCGAGGACGTCATTGACGAGTTCTCGCGGCGCTACAGCCTGACGTTCCACGAGGCCCGCGCCGCCGTCACCGGGTTCCTGGGTTCGCTGGTCAAGCGCGGGGTCCTGGCCATCGAGCACCCCACGCCCCCGGCCGGCCGGCAGACCGAAGGAGCCGGCTCATGAGTCCCGGCCGCACTGCACCATTCAAAGCCCGGCCGGCATCCGGGTTCGCGGGCGACTGCATTGGACGGCACCCATGGCACTGAAACCCATTGACGTCAGGCCCCAGCCACGTCTGGGCTTTGCCCGGACGGTGGAGATTGTGCTCAACGGCATTCGCTACCGCTTGTTCCGGTCGGCCGTGACGGTGGTGGTGATCGCCGTCGCAGTCGCCTTCATGATGAACGTGCTGTGCGAGGCCGTGACCTATCGGTCCGTGCGGCGCCTGGCCACCGAGCGCACGGCCGGACAGCGCCTGGCCGCCCGCTGGGCCGGGCGGCTCTCGGCGGCGCCCACGCCCGAGGCCGTCCTGCGCGAGATCGGCGGCGCGTCCGCCAGCGACCCCATCCTTGACGAGTGCCGCCGCATGGGCAACCTTGCGGACTCCGCATTCGATGAGCTTCGCCGTGCCGCCGCGGACGCCGTGGCCTGCCTGGACTTCTTCGACGGCGCGGGGTATGCGGCGCGCCGGATGATGGTCAAGGACGCCGAGGGGACCGTGGTCTTCGACCGGCTGCAGTCGGCGGCGGCCTTTGACGCGTTCACCGACGCCTTGGCGAGAGTGCAGTCGGCGCGCTTCCCGATGCCGGTGCCGGAGTTCGGCGCCTGGCTGGCGTCGTGGCCGGGCGTCGGCTCCCTCGAAGACGCGCTGCTCGATGCCCGCGGCGGCTTTGGCGACGCGGTTCGCGCGGCCGGGTTCGTCGCGTTTGACGCGGCCACCGCCGACGTCGTGGCCCGTCAGGCCCGCGAGGCCCGAGACATCCGGCTGGTCGAGGAGAGCGGCCAGGTCACGGACATCCGCAAGGCCGTGGCCGCCTACCTCAACGTGCTGCCGGGCGACGTCACCGCCGACCGGCTCTGGCGGCTGCTGGAGTCGCCCTCCGACGCCGGCTGGTTTCTGGGCAAGCTGAAGGCGGCCGCCCATCCCGCCGGGGATCTGGGGCCCGGGCGCGCCGCGGAGCTCGCGCGGCTGCGGGCCGGCCAGGCGGCCTGGGAGGTGGCCCGGCGGGCCACGGCCGATGTCGGCGGCGGCCGGTTCGGCGTGGGGACGCGCATGGCGTGGCTGGTGCTGGTCTCGCTGGGGGTTTGCGCGGTGGGCATCTCCAACGCGATGCTGATGTCGGTGACGGAGCGTTTCCGCGAGATTGCGACGTTGAAGTGCCTGGGGGCGCTGGACGGTTCGATCATGCTGATGTTCGTGCTGGAGGCCTGCCTGCTGGGGCTGGCCGGCGGCCTGGCCGGCAGCCTTCTCGGCAGTCTCATCGGCTTCGGCCGCATGCTGGGCGTCTTCGGCGGACTGCTCGCCGCCGGGTTCCCGTTCACGGCCTGGCTGGTGGCTTGCGGGCTGGCCGTGCTGGCCGGCGTCGTCCTCGCCGCGCTGGCCGGCGTCTACCCGTCGTACCTGGCGGCGCGCCTGGCGCCGATGGAGGCCATGAGGATCGAATGACCGCCACCCCGACAGCCCCCGCCGGCACCCAGGGGTCCACCGCGCCCACCGCCCCCGCCGACGGCGCCCGCCGCGTCATCATCCGCACGGTCGGACTGCGCAAGAGCTACCTCAAGAAAGGCGTGGTCACCGAGGCGTTGCGCGGGGTGGACATGGAGATACTGACCGGCGAGTTCATCGCGATCATGGGGCCCTCGGGCTCGGGCAAGACCACCTTCTTCAACATGGTCGGCGGGCTCGACAGCCCGACCTCGGGGCGCGTCTTCATTGACGAAGTTGATGTGGCCCAGCTGACCGCCGTCGAGCTGGCCTTCCTGCGCTGCCGCAAGATCGGCTACATCTTCCAGCAGTTCAACCTCATCCCGTACATGACCGCGCTCGAAAACGTCACCACCCCGATGGCCTTTGCGGGGACAGACCCCGACACGGCGCGCAACCGCGGCATGGAACTGCTGGGCACGGTCGGCCTGCGCGAGCGCTGGTTCCACCGGCCCATCGAGATGTCCGGCGGCCAGCAGCAGCGCGTGGCCATCGCCCGCTCGATGGCTCACCTGCCCGCCATCCTGCTCTGTGATGAACCGACCGGCAACCTCGACCTGAAGACCGGCCGCGAGATCCTCGACCTCCTCAAGCGCCTGAACACGGAACGCGGCGTCACCATCATCTGTGCCACCCATGACCCGCGCATGCTCGACCTCTGCGACCGGCTGATGTGGCTGCGCGACGGCCAGGTCGAACGCGTCGCCCGCCGCGAGGAGGTCAGGATCACCATCGGCAAGATCAACAATGAGACGGAATAGCCCCTGCCCATGAAGACGTGGCCCGACAGGCGCCGCCCCGGCGCCATCCTCGCCGTCTGCTGCCTCGGCGTGGCCTTGGCCGCGAGCGCGGGCCCCGAGGCCCCGCCGGCGTCGCCTGCGCCCGCGCCGGCGGCCGACGCCACGGGCGCGGCGGCGGCGGCCTTCATGGACGACTGCGCCGCCCTCTCCCGCTCCCCCCTGGTCTCGGCCGCGGCGGCGGAAGTTCCAAAATTCGCCAAGAACGCGACCGGCTTCACCCTCGACAACGGGCTCGAGGTGGTGGTGATCCCGGACCACCGGGCGCCGATCGTCACCCACATGGTCTGGTACAAGGCCGGCGCCGCCGACTACGTGGCCGGCCGTCTGCGTGAGATGGGCATCGAGCCGGTGATCGAGCAGCCGTTCCCGGCTGTCCGCCTGGTCACCCGGCGCTGTGAACTGCAGGTCGGCGGCCGGAACCTGCGTCTGTACCCGCTGCGGCCAAACGGCATCCTCCCGCCCGCCACGCCCGAGGAAGGCCTCGGGGGAAGGCTCCTGCTGGCCGGTGCCGGCCGCCTTCAGGACTACGGCAACCGCTCGCCCGCCGGCCGCATCGTGGTCATGGATTTCAACTGTGGCGACGGCTGGCTGCGGGCCTTCCGGCTGGGGGCGCGGGCGGTCATCCTGGTGCCGGGGCGGGAGACGGCGGACGGGGCGAGCGCCCACTACACCGAGGCCGACGCCAACCTGCCGCGGTTCTACTACCCCGGCCCGGCCGAGGACCTCGTCGAGGACGCCGAGGCGACGCTCCGTTCCGAGGTGACGTGGGAGCGGTGCACGGGCCGCAATGTCATCGGTTTCGTGCCGGGGGGCGAGCCGCTCTTCGCGGTCGGGCGGCCGGAGACGATTGTGCTGGCGGCCAACCTCGACTCGTTCGGTGAGGTCCCCGACCTCACGCCGGCCGCGCGCGGCGCCGCCAACGCCGCCGCCCTGCTGCAGATTGCCGGGCAGCTGCGGCGGCATCCGCCGCGCCGCAACGTCGCGGTGGTCTTCTTCGACGCGCAGGCGTTCGGCCACGCCGGCAGTGCGGCGTTCTACCGGGCGATCGAGGAGGACGAACCTGTCCTGAGGCTGGCCAACCGCCAGGCCCGCCTCGCCGCGGAACAGGATTTCCTGCGCCAGTTGGCCGCCGCCGCCGACCGGGACGCCCCGCGGCCGGGCGCGCCCGTGTTCCGGGAGTGCCTGCGCCGGCTGAAGGTCAAGGCCGACGAGCACGCGTTCGCGGTCAACGCCGTGATGGAGGACTTGCGCCGCAATGAACAGACCGCCCGGCGACAGGCCGGTGCAGACACCGCGACGCGGCTGGCGGACCTGCAGGGGCAGCTCGCCGCGCACCAGGACGTCAAGGATCAGTGGAACGACCTCCGCCGGGCCTTGGCGCACCGCGACGTCGCCGCCGCCGCCCGGCCACCCCTGCGGGAGCGGTTCGACACCGTCCTGGCGGAACTGCGCGCCGACATCGCCACCCGCGGGAGCGAACTCGCCGACGCCGCGGCGGCCCTTGCGGCCGACGAAGAGATCTTCGAGCGGCTCGGCGAGACCTGGATCTCCCTGCACGCCTCCCTGCTCCTCGGCGACGCCACGCCGCGCTGGGGCGTGGTCATCGGCGGCGACTCCTGCCTCCACGCCGGCACCGACCAGGCCGGGCTCTACGGCAAGGTCCAGAAGACGCTCCAAGACAGCGCCGTGGCCGCCGGGCTGCGGCGCTTCGCCGTCGAGAGCACCGACGGCACGGTCGGCGCGCGGCTGTTCTGGCCGGCCCCCTTGGTGCACAGCGGCGAGGTCGCCGGGCGGGTCGGCATCTACAACGTCGCTTTCGCCACCTGCCAGGAACGCATCCCGCGCGAGGGCACGCCGGACGACCGCATCGAGGCCCTCGACCTCGAGGCGATCCGCGGCCAGGCCGGCGAGATCGCCGCCCTCGTCGCCGCCGCCGGCAACGACGACGGACTCTCCCTGCGCCGCGCCATCGTCGCCGAGAAGTACTACTTCCTGCCCGAGGTGCTGGACGACGGGACGCCGCGCGGGCCGACCGTGATGGGGATGACCGCCGGAAGCACCCTGGCCAACAAGCCCATGCCCAACACCCTCGTGCGGCTGCGCACCCGCACCCAGGCCGCGGTCGCCTTCCAGCCGCGCAAAATCCCCGCGTTCATGGACGCGCTGTACGCCCTCAGCGACGCCAACGCCAACTACGGTTTCGGTCCCGTCATCCGCGACCCTGACAACTGGCAGCTGACCGGGTTCGCGGCACGCTTCAACGCGCGCGGCGAGGCGGTCGCCGTCTCAGACCTCGCCAGCCTGAAGACGGTGCAGACCCGGCTGAGCCTCTTCCCCTGCGAGGTCCGCAACCTGCGCGACGGCCGCGACGAGGTCAGCCGCCGCAGCGGGGCGGTGGTGTTGACGCCGCAGACCGACCCCAAGGAGGCCAAGGTCCTGCAGGCGCTGGCCAACGGGGTGCTCGACCCCGGCAAGTCGCATGCCGCCACCCGCGACGGGGTCATCTACTGGCACTGCGAGAAGCGCGTCGAGGGGGTGAAGGTCTTCGGGTTGGACGCGGCCGTCGGGCTGAACAACGGCGGCGAGGGGCCGGGCTTCGCCGGCGAGGGCGCGGCCGGCGGCCCGTACGGCAGCGGTTTCTCGCTGCTGGTGCCGTGGGAGTGTCCGGCGTCGGCCGTGCGTTCCGCGGCCGATTTGTGGCGACTCAATGAACACCGCCTTGACAGCCTCCGCGCCCGCGGCGTCATGAACAGCTCCGTCGAAGAGTTGCACGCGCGCGCCGACGACCTCCTGGCCACGGCGGCGGCAACGCCGTCCATCGCCCGCCGCGAGGCCCTGGCGGGGACGGCG
>MVZH01000134.1 GCA_002068325.1 Lentisphaerae bacterium ADurb.BinA184
TCCGGCGGCCAACGCCAGCGCGTCGCCGTCGCCCGCGCCCTCGTCAATACCCCCGCCATCATCCTGGCCGACGAACCCACCGGCAACCTCGACCTCAAGACCGGCGAGGAGATCCTCACCCTCCTCAAGACCCTCCAGCGGGAGTCCGGCGCCACCGTCATCTGCGCCACCCACGACCACAAAATGCTGGCCGCCTCCGACCGCGTGGTCTGGATCCGCGACGGCCAGATCGACCGCATCGCCAACCGCGACGAACTCCAGATCGATATCGGCTCGATGGATGGCAAGACGGTGGTCTGAGGCGCCCTCCCCCGCCGGCGAGGATCCGGCACCCCGCCCCCATCCGGCCGGGCCGAGGACGGGACGCCGGCCCCGTGCCGTTTTTTCCTTCCGCCCCCCTTGCATCGAACCGCGTCGGTGCTATCTTATCCCTTGTTGCTGCCCTCACTGGTTTCGTGTTGCGGGGTGGAGCAGCCTGGTAGCTCGTCAGGCTCATAACCTGAAGGTCAGAGGTTCGAATCCTCTCCCCGCTACCACCTTCAAGAGCCTCATCTCACTCGGGATGAGGCTCTTACGTTTTCATGAAGCTCCGACACGGGGGAAGTGGAACAGCGTGAAACCGGGTGCACCCTCGGGGTGCCCCCCCACACGTCCACCCACCCCCTTGCGCCCGGTCCTGCGGACGCACCGCCGCGGAGACGGTTGCGCTGTGAGGGGTTCTTGGCGTCGATGGGAGGCGGCGTCGGACCGGGGAAGCCGTATTTCAGGCGTTCCGTAGTCCCATCGCGCCGAGGTTGCCGGGCTGCCGGCTGCGCCCGGCCAGCACGGTGGCGAAGGCCAGATCGACGCCTTCAATGACGGAGACACCAGCGGCGACCTGGTGCTGTCCCGCCCCGTCAGTTTGACCACGGCAATGAGCCCGTCATCGGGATACAACGGCACCAGTGCCACCTTCTACGGAGGCGTCCTGCTGGAAGACATCACCCCTCCTGCCAATACGAATCAACGCTCCCTGATCGAGGTCACGGGCAACCCGTCCGTCGACGAAATCATCGTCCTTACCCGCGACTCCCGTGCTGCGGTTCCCATTTTCTGGATCAGCGATGACTTCCTGAACTTCGGCCCCAACGATACTGCCCGTGCGAGCGCCGCGAGTCCAGGTTCCCTTACGGCAGACCGGATCTTCGGGTATGGCCTGGCGGACACGGAGGTCCGCCCTCCATCGCACGAGGCCGTTGTTGTCCGCTGGGCTTCTGCAAGCGCCTCCCGAGCCTGCAACCGTTGGATTCCTCCTGCTGGCAGGGATGCTGGCGAACCGGCGAGTGCGTCACGACCCGTAACAGCATCCGGCATCCAGGTAGACAATCTGACAGCCAAGGAACCCGGTCTACAGGCGGCTCTCGCCGCCGATCGGGGCGGATCAACGTCACCCGTTGACGGCAAGAGTCCGGCGAACCCCGCGTGGCAGGCGGGGGCCGGACGCGGCATTGTGCCTCCGGGAGTGCTGTGTGCGCGCAACACGGGCGCGACAGTGAGGCTGGAGAGGGCGCGCAGAGGCCGGAAGGCGGGGCACTGCGGCTCAGACCGTGGCGCGGCGCGGATCGGCCGCGATGTCGCGCTGGCCATGGCCGGGCGCATGCTCAACCTGGGCGAGGAGGGGGAGTTCGAGCGCATCTCGACGGGGGATGCAAGCATCGTCGAGCACGCAGAGGACGATGCCGACTGGGGCGATGGCGGCGACGGGAGGGGCAGAAACCGGCTGGGTTGCATACTCATGGGGATCCGGGAGGAGCTGCGCGGTCAGTGATACAGAGGCGCTTGCAGAACTCCCCCGGGCGACAACCGCCCCGCGTGATGGAGGGCGGACCTCCGTGTCCGCCAGGTCGTGTCCAGAAATCCAGTTCATGGGATGTGACCCGGACGGCACAGAGGCCGTCCCTCCAGCCCGGCACACAGCAGTCCTTGTCGAGACCGATGGAGGCCCGGGCTTTGTCCCGGCCGTTCATGCCGGGGTTCTGCAAGCGGCTCACACAGGATGCGACACGGGGGCGACCACCCTGTCCCGGCCGCGTGCGCCGCAGCGCGGCACTTCCCTTCCGGGGCGGTTCATTCGGGGGAATGTGTTGGTGCTTTCGTTGGTTTCTGCCCGCCGCAGACAGGATTGCCTGGAAGTCCCAGTCTCAATGGCCTGAACGTACTCAACACGTTACATTCTCTGGCAGGTTACGACTCGCCCATTGGGTCAAAGCTTCACCGAGTGAACATGGCTTTGTCTGGCGGAGCGCCCGCCTGTACGCCGTGCCTGCGCCGCGGCGCCTGCTTGTGCGTGCCCGCACGCAGACAGGCGGCAGGCAGGCGGAGGTCGTCCCTCCAGCGCGGCAGACAGCCCGTCCCTGTCGGCGCCGATGGGGGCCCGGGCTCCGTCCCGGCCGGTCATGCGGAGGTCCGCGGGAACCTCACAGAGTCAGCCGCCACGACGGTGTCTGCCAGCGTTGGATCGAAACGAGCGTGAGGGCGGACTTGTCCGCAGCGTCTGCGCACTCAGACAGGACTGTTTGGATAGGCGCAACGAAGTGTGTCCCCGGCAGTGGGTTCCTTGAGGGTGACGAACAGAGCCTGCAAAGCGACGAGGGCGTGCCCCATGCCTGAAACGGTGGACGTGACGATCCCGGTGCGGCGAATCTCTCCGCCGGACGGTCAGTACTTCTTCGGGTACTACGACTTGCCCGCGGCGGACACCGCCGGCCGGCACCTCGCCCACCGCGTCAGGTTCCGCGACCGCTTTCCGACGCCGGACGACATGGCCGTCCTCGGCTGGCTGCCCCTGCCGGCCCGCGGCGGCGGCCCGGACGGCGAGTGCCCGTTCCACGCCTTCGCCGAGACCCGCGCCTGGAACTTCCAGCAGGGCGCCATGCTGCAGTGGCTGCCGTCGTCGCCCGACACCTGCCTCTACAACACATTCGACGGCGGGACTTTCGGCGCCTGCATCCACAATGTGAGGACGGGGGCGCGACGCCGGCTGCCCCTCCCCGTGGCCAACATCTCGTCGGACGGGACGGCGGCGCTGTGCATCAACATGGCCCGGCTGTACGCCTTCCGGCCCGGCTACGGCTATGAGGAGGCGCCCGATCCCTTCGCCGACGTTGCCGCGCCCGCCGACGACGGGGTCTTCCGCATGGATCTGGCCACCGGCGGGACGCGGCGGATCCTGTCCCTCGCCGAGGCGGCGGACTTTCTCGGACAGTGCGGCGAGGCGGTCGCCGGACGCAAGGTGCTCATCAACCATATCACCTTCAACCCGTCGGCCTCGCGCTATCTGTTCCTCCTGCGGACGTTCCCGAACCCGCCGGGCGCCGCCTGGGCCACCTTCCTGCTGACCGCCGACGCGGCGGGCGGCGGGTTGCGGCACCATCCTGTTCAGGGCGCCGCCTCCCACTACCACTGGCGCGACGACGACGGCATGCTCTTCTGGGCTTGGGCCACCGCCGCCGACGGCCAGCAGCTGGTCCTCATCAGCGACCGCACCGACGAACGACGCGTCCTCGACCGCTCATTCTTCCGCAGCGACGGACACTGCTCGTATTCGGGCGACCGGCGATGGCTCCTCTACGACAGTTACCCCGACGGTTCGACCCCGGACCGCCTGCGCGCCCTGCAGGTCTACTCGCTGGATCGTGGCGCGGGCTTCACCCTCGGGCGTTTCCGGTCGGAGGCCCTTTCGGCCGCGACCGTTGATCTGCGCTGCGACTTGCACCCACGCTGGATGCCCGACGGCCGCTCGATCACCTTCGACTCGATCCACGAAGGCTTCCGCGGCGTGTACTGGGCCGACCTCGCATCTGTCATGCAAGGATGATTCCCGCGTGGGCGCCGCGGCGCTCGGCCCTGCCGCGCAGAGGCTCCCGCACGGGCCGCACAGAACTCGATGGAGAAAGGTTTCGCGCCATGGGTGAACGACTGTGTGCGATGCGCGAGTATGACTGGGTTGAGGTGGAGCGCACGCGCGCCTTCATCACCCAGCTGTTCTGCGGGCCGGCGCCGGACCGCCCGGCCGCCATCGTGCACGCCGCGCCCTCCCCCGCGGCGCCGCCGCCGACCCCGCCCCCGAATGGGCTGAACGACTTCCAGCGCCAGGCGTGGAATCAGGTCGAAGGGCTGCGCCGCAGGCCCCTGGGCGGCGACGACTTCGTGCCGGCGGTCGGCACCGGCGCCGGCACCTGCGCCATGGCAACGGCCTTTGGTTGCGAAGAGACCGAGGCCTCGGGCGTGTGCTGGGTCCGCCCGTGCATCGCCGACCCCGCACAGATTGACCGGCTGCGGCCGCCGCAGCTGACCGCCGGGAAACTCGGCCGCGTCCTCGAACAGACCCGGGCGTGCGCGGAGATCCTTGACGAGCGCCTGCCCCTGCGCATCATGGACTTCCAGAGTCCCTTCACCACCGTCGAGCAGATGCTGGGCAGCGAGCGGTTCTTCCTCATGCCCTACGACGAGCCTCGCCGCCTGCACGCGCTGATGGACGTGGTGACCGATTTCGCGATCGCCTTTTTCCAAGCGCAGATTCGCGCCGCCGGGCCGGCGGCCTGCCCCGGCATCTGGCCGTCGTTCTGGTTTCCGCCGCAGGCCGGCATTCAGATGTCCGACGACAATCTGGTCAACGTTTCGCCCGAGGTATACGACGAGTTTGTTGTGCCGTACAACAACCGGATCGCCGCGGCCTTCGGCGGGCTGTTCCTGCACTCCTGCACCCTCCGCGAGGCGAGCCTGCCCTCGCTGCGGAAGCTCAAGGGCCTGACCGGGATCAACTGCGACGTCTCAACCAGCGTCAGCACCGCCCGGCTGCTCGACGAGTTCGGCGAACGGCTGGTGGTCGCGCCGCACGCCTACATCAACACGGAAACCAACTTCGCCGACTACACGGCCTTCATGGACAACGTCCTGAGCGGCTGGCGCCCCGGCCGGCGGCTGTTCATCTACCCTTGCACGGTGATGTACATCCCGGCGACGGCCCGCGAAATCCGTTTCGACGAGGCCCAGGCGCGCGCCGCCCTCGACCGTTTCCCCGGCTGGCGCCGCGACCACGGGCGTTCCACGGCCGGCCTGGCCACCCCGTAAGCGTGCGAGACCGGCCCGACGGACGCGACGGTTCACCTTCCGCCTGCGTTCTTCCTGCCCCCGGGGCAGGCGTGCGCGGGCGGTTGCGGGCGCCGAGCCCCGTGATATGGTGTCGCCATGCGACGGCGTGTTGCCAGCCGATGCCGCCCCCCACCTCGGCGTGCGGACTCCGCAAAGCCGGCGCGCGCCGCGTTGCCCTTCACGCTCATCGAGCTTCTGGTGGTGGTCGCGATCATCGCCATCTTGGCCGCGATCCTGCTGCCGGCTCTGCGCCGCTCCCGCGCCTTGGCGTTGCGCGCGGCCTGCATGAGCAACCTTCGCCAGCAGGGGACGGCGCACGCGATGTACGCCGGCGACAGTGACGACTTTGTCGTGCCGTGGGGTTACAACGGCATGGGCGACGAGATGTTCCTCAACTTGGGTTCCGTCCACGAAGGCGGGAATTGGTCGAGCCGTCACAAGGTGGGGCCGGGCCTGCTGTTCCCGGATTACACCGCGGGCTACCGGATCTTCTACTGCCCGGCCAATCCCCAGTGGCTGGCCGCCTCGGCCCGCGATCCCTACTGGTCGCCGACACCGCTGTCCAGCCAACACTACCTAGCCACCGGCAGCGGCGTGCAGATCACCTATGTCTACCTCGGCGGCCGCGGCCTGACCACCGGGAGCATCCCGGGCTGGAACGACAACCTCAAGGGCGCGTGGAAGAAGATCTGGGAGACCGACCGCACGCTGTCCGGCGACCGTCTGCGCGGCGGCAGCATCTCCGGCGCCTGGCACTACGATGCCAACCACCCGGCGCAGTACTGGTACCAGCCGGCCCTCAGACCCGAGGGCGGGCACTTCCTGTGGACTGACGGCCACGTCGCCTGGAACCGCACCCGCGACTACGCCTGGCAGACCGGCCGGTGGGTCGAGGACGTCTACATCAACGGCCAGGGCATCGGCATCTACGGCAGGAACTGAGTGCTCAGCCAGCCGCTGGGGCGGGCGATGGAGGGACGCCCTCCGTGGCGTCCGGGTCGTACCCGACAGACCTGGCCTTTCGAGAAGACCTGGCGGACACGGAGGTCCGCCCTCCAGGTGCGCAGATCGTCCCCCACTGGCTGACCGACAGCGGCGCAGGCCGGCGGCGAGACTCGCGCCCGCGGACAGGCACGCTATCTTACGCGCCCTGCCCTCCCCGTGCCTCTCAGCCGATGGAAAGGGGGTACCCGTGTCTCGCATCGCCTGCAAGTTCGGTGGCAGCAGTGTGGCCGACGCCAGCCAGTTCCGCAAGGTTCGCGACATCGTGCGCGCCGACGCGCGCCGCCGCGTCATCGTCGTCTCCGCCCCCGGCAAGCGCACCAAGGCTGAAGCCAAGGTCACCGACCTGCTCTATCTGTGCCATGACACGGCGACCGCCCACGCCGACCTGGCGGCGCCGTTTGAAGCCCTCAAGGGCCGTTTTCTGGAGATCGAACGGGAGCTTGGGCTGACGCCCCGGCTGGGCGAGGAGCTGGAGGCGTTCCGCCGCCAGGTCACGGACGGTGCCACCCGCGACTTTGTGGCCGCGCGCGGCGAGTACTTCAGCGGCCTGCTGATGGCGGAGTACCTGGGCGCCGAGTTCATCGATCCGGAACGTTACGTGATCATAGACCCGGCCGGCAACGTTGATCCCGCCACCTATGCGCTGCTCGGCGACCGGCTGGCCGACCCCGCCCCGCTGTACGTCATGCCCGGCTTCTACGGCCGCGACCATCACGGCAAGGTGAAGACGTTCAGCCGCGGCGGCTCCGACATCTCGGGCGCCGTGGCGGCCCGCGCCGCCGGGGCCGGGCTGTATGAGAACTGGACCGATGTCTCGGGACTGCTCATGGCCGACCCGCGCATCGTGGACAGCCCCTGCCACATGGACCAGGTCACCTACCGCGAAATCCGCGAACTCTCCTACATGGGCGCCAGCGTCTTCCACGACGAGGCCATCCTACCCGTGCGCGAGGCCGGCATCCCCATCAACATCAAGAACACCAACCGCCCTCAGGATCCCGGCACCTTCATCGTCCCCAAGTTCACCGAGAGCAAGTACAAGATTGCGGGCATCGCCGGCAAGAAGGACTTCGCGATGATCTGCCTCGAGAAGAGCCTGATGAACAAGGAGGTCGGCTTCGGGGTCCGCGTCCTTGGCATCCTGGCCAACCACGGGGTCAGTTTCGAGCACTGCCCGTCGAGCATCGACTCGATGAGCGTCATCCTCGACGACCGGCAGCTGGCCGACGACAAGGAGGAGCTGATCATCGACGAGTTGCGGCGGGCGGTGCAGCCGGACCGCATCGAGGTGCTCCGGGATCTGGCCTTGATCGCGGTGGTGGGCGAGGACATGCACAACACCATCGGCATGGCGGCCCGGGTGTTCGGCGCGCTCGCCGAGGCCCGCGTCAACGTGCGCATCATCAACCAGGGCGCCTCCGAACTGAACATCATCGTCGGAGTCAGCGAGGCCGACTACGAGCGCGCGGTCCGCGCCCTCTACGCGGCCTTCGTCAACGCCTAGGCTGAGCGCGGTTCCCACGGGGGGGGGCGGAACCGGCCATCTGTCCGTCGGGGGCACCGTTCGCCTCAGAGTGAACGGGGTTGTGCGTGGCCGAAGATGATGGCGGCGTGGCGCCGCCGCCCCTCGGGAAGCCGGACGACGATCCGCCCGTCCGCGGCCACCCATCCCACGGGCCGCGCCGGCCACTGCGACGCGGTCAGACGGTCGAGCGCCCGGCCCTGGACACGGACTTCCTCCAGCGCTTCGGGCGAGACTCCGTAGAGGATCAGGTACCGGGTGTCGGGCACCCCGTCGAGGGTGAACTCGAATCCTTCCGCGACGGGCGTCAGGGCCACCGTCCCCGCCCCGCACGGAACCGTTGCGGCGCTCTCGCCCCAGGCCAGCGACGGTGCCAGCCTCACCGGCAGGACAGCGCCGGCCCGCACGAACACCGGCACCTTCGCCAGCGGCGCGTCCACCTCCGCCGCCGTGCCGCCGTCGAACCGTCGTCCATCCCACAGATCGAACCAGGCTCCCCCCGCGGGGAAACGCACGGCCCGCCGGACGCCGGGCGCCAGCATGGGCGCCACCAGCAGGCAGCCGGCAAAGAGAAATGCATCATCGCACGGCGCCACCGCCGGGTCGTCCGGAAACGCCACCCCCAGGGGGGCCATCAGCGGCTCCCCCGTTGTCGACGCCCGCGCCGCGGCCGCCGCGATCGTATCGAGCAGATTCTCCCGCAGCCAGGCGTGGAACCGGTAGATCGAGACGGTCTCGTCCCCGTACTCCCACGGCTCGCGCGGGGCCGTCCCATGGCAGCGCATCAGTCCGCTGAAGCAGCCGAGCTGCACCCAGCGGATGTAGACCTCGGGATCGGGCCAGCCGAAGTACCCTCCGATGTCGCCGCCGACCGTCGGGAATCCTGAGGCGCACAGGTTGAGCATCCCGCGCAGGGCGGCGTGCATGCCGACGAAGTTGGGCTGGTGGTCACCGGAGAACTGGCACAGCCATTGCTGCGAGCCGGGCGCGGCCGAGCGTGAGAACAGCACGAAGTCGGCCCCCCGCCGCCGCGCGAAGGCGGCGTGGAAGTGCCGGTGGTAGTCGAGGGCATAGAGGTTGTGCATGAGGTCGCCGCGCCGGCCGTCGTGGCAGACCGCGTCCTCGGGCACCCGGTCGCCGAAATCGACCATGCTGCCGGCGACACCGATGTCGAGGCGATGCCGCCAGAAGGCGTCGCAGAGGTCGGCCGCCCGCGGGTGGGTGAAATCCACGTAGGTGGAGGCCTCGCCGCCGGCGCGCCGCAACACGGGCAGTTCGCCGTCGGCCACGCCGCCGAGCAGCCGGCGCTGCTGATCCAGCGGGATGTCGGAGTTCATCCACGCGAGCACGCGGATGCCCTGCGGATTGAGCCACGCGCAGGTGCGCGGGTCATCCATGGCCACCCCCTCGGCGTAGACGGCGGAATGGGGAATGTCGAGCTGGCGGAAGCGCTGCGCCACGGCACGGATCTCGCTGGCCGGATCCTGGCAGGGCCCCTTCTTCCAGCGCTCCCAGCCGCCGCCGAACCATGGCTCGAACGCCCACCGCGGCGGCCGCACGGGCCGGCCGGTCAATGCCGTGTAGTCGTCCAGCGCGGCCAACGGGGCATCCAGCCAGACGAACCAGTCGAGGATGGCGCCGTGCTGAGTCAGCCGCAGACGGTCCGGCCAGCGCCGCCCGCCGTCCACGCGCAGGCGGCAGGTTGAGTTGATGAAAGCCGAGTAGCCGGCGGAGCTGTGGAAAAGCTGGATGGGTTTGTAGATGTGGTTCTGCAGTCCGTAGATCAGCCCTTCCCAGGCGTCGAGGTCATAGAGCGTGGCGACGCGCCCGCGCACGTCGAGGGCATCGAAGCGTTCGCCGAATCCGCAGACGACTTCGGCCGCGCCCAGGGGGAGCCGCACGTCCACCGCCGTGATCCCGCCCGCGTCATCCAGCCGCACGAACACATCGCCCCGGCGCAACTGCCAGCGCCGCCGACCGCCGGGCACCGTGGCGGCGATCACCCACCGGTCGCCCTCGACAACCTCGACGGTCAGGCGCGGCCCGACCAGGCGGGTGCATGATCGTCCGGGCTTGACGCAGATCCCCTCGCTGCCGGCCGGCCGGAAGTGCCCCGGCGGATCGGCATGGATGCGAAGGCAGGTGGCGAACGGGAACGAGAGGCACAGACGCAACGCCTGCCCGCCGGCCCACGCCTCGATGACGACCTCCCGCCCGTCGAGGCGAGGTGTTCCCAGCCGCTCGACAGCCTGCCAGGCGTCGTCGTCAACGCAGCCCGGCGTGCCGTCGGCGAACCAGCGCCGGGAATGGCGCTCCAACTGTCCGAGGAAACGCTCGACCACATGGCAGGCCTCCGCCGTCGCCCCCCGTCTCAAGGCTTCGTTGACGGTTGCCCGCGCCTCCTCGGGCTGGTACTCGCCCTCGCTCTTTTCCCAGCAACCGCCCTGCGGGTGGAAGCTGAAGCCTTCGAGGGTCAGCAGATCCAGCCAGCGCGCCGCCAGGCGGAGGCGCGCGGCCAAGTTCTCCGCCGTCGTGGGGAGGAGCGACCGCTCGCGCTGCAGGTCGGCGATCTGACGGCACTCCTCCACGGTCGGCCAGGTCAGGCTGGCGCGACGCTGCCACCGTTGCGCGCCCGAGGGCAGCCGCGCCAGGTCGCCTTCGATGCCAATGGCCGCGGCCGCCTCACCCAGCCTGGCCTCCAGGCACAGATCGCTGCCCACGACGTCGCCGAAGGCCAGCGCCGTCGGGCTGAGGCGCTCTCCCGACTGTCCGCGCACCCGCACGAACTGCAACCCGAAAGGGCCGACGAGCCGGCCGCCCAGCCGTTCCCAGGACAGGTGGAACGTGGCGGTCCAGCTCCCTGCCCGCCGCACGACCGCGCTTGAGAACCCGCTCCTCCCTGGCCCTTCCGGCACCGCGCCCTTCTCGCCGCCGGAGGCCGCGGTGCCAACGTCCCCCGAGGAGGCAACCGCAAAGACTTCATACGCTCCCGCCCGGCAGTCCGGCCGCACGACCACGAACACGGCATCGGCGAACTGCGGCCTCCCAAGACCGCTGTTGTACCGACTGTTGCCGACCGGCCGGTAGAGGGAGTTGCACTCCACGCAGGTGAAACGCACGCACAGCCCGTCGGCGTCCGACAGGAGGTGCACCGCAGTCGGTGTGACGTTTCCCGGCCGCCCGCCAAAGGGCAGGAAGCGCTCGATCGCCAGAGCCGCATCCCACCCCGGGGCATCGCCGTTCAGCGGATTCCAGCCCGATCCGGCCTCCGGGATAGTGATGGCGGCCAAGCCCCATTCATGTGCCACGTGAGTCGTCCTTTTGTGTGCAGACAGCCGCAGCCCGCAACGCCCGCGCCGGCCCAGACCAGGTCGCATGGCCCCCCCCTTGGGCGCATCGGCCAGCCCGGCCGTGTGACGCTTGACACGCACCGTGCAGACAGCCTTCGCGGCGGCCTCACGACAGGAGTGCGCGCAGATCGGACTCTGAGAGGCCGCGGGGGACGGCGCCGGTGTCGGCCATCACCTGTGCAAACAGCTCCGCCTTCTCGCGCTGCAGGTCGAGAACCTTTTCCTCGACGGTGTCGGCGGCGACCAAACGGTAGGCGATCACCGGCTTGTCCTGGCCGATGCGGTGCGTGCGGTCAATGGCCTGGCGTTCCACCGCCGGATTCCACCATGGATCGTAGAGGAACACGTAGTCCGCCTTGGTCAGGGTCAGGCCGGTTCCGGCCGCCTTCAGGCTGAGCAGGAAGACGGCCGGTTCGGCCGACTCCGTGAACTGCCGCACGATCTCGGCCCGCCGCGGCACCGGGGTGTCGCCGGTGACCGTGAAGTGCGGGAGCTGCCGTCCGCGAAGCTCTTCGGCGATCAGCGCCAGCATGGAGGTGAACTGGCTGAAGACCAGTGCCGAATGCCCTTCGCCGAGGAGCTCGCAGACCATGTCCAGCAACGTGGCCAGTTTGGCCGACTCGGCCGGCGCGGCGGCGTCGGTTTTGAGCAGCCGCGGGTCGCAGCACAGCTGCCGCAGCCGGGTCAGCGCGGCCAGAATTTCCATCGGGCCGCGGCCGGCAATACGGTCGCGCGCCTTGAGCAGTTCAGCCTGGTAGAGAACCCTCTGTGGCTCATCGAAATCGATGCTCAGCGTTTCCTCCGTGCGGGACGGCAGCTCGGGCGCCACCATTTCCTTGGTACGCCGCAGCAGCACGGGGGTGATGCGGCACGCCAGCTCGGTCCGGCGGCCCCCGGTGTCATAGGCCGCCTGGAAGTACTCACGGTCGCCGAGAAATCCCGGGTTCAGGAAGTCCATGATGGACCACAGGTCGAGGAGCCGGTTTTCCAGAGGTGTTCCGGTCACGGCCAGCGGCCGCGG
>MVZH01000135.1 GCA_002068325.1 Lentisphaerae bacterium ADurb.BinA184
CGAGCCGCTGCGCCCGCATGGCCGCATCCACCACAAGCCGCCCGCCCCCACGGACGTGTTCGGCGAGTGCGAGCCGGTGACGCTGCTGGACGAGTCCGGACAGCCGAGTGGTTACACCCTCGCGTGCACCGAGCTGCAGCCCAATCCCCCCGTCGAGACCGACACGTTCGAGGTCACCCTTGGCGACATGGAGCTGCGCTTCCCCGGCGGCGGCACGGAGACTATCGCCGTCGAAGGCCCGACCGTGGTCCACGTCTACTTCGAGGGCGAGACGGAAGGGAGCGCTGACGACGACGACGGCGACGGCCGCGACGACGTGGCCTCCCGCATGGTTCAGCTGGATCTGCAGGGAACCAGCTCCCTGGGGCCGGTCAAGGTTCGCCTCAACCCTGCCCTCCCGTCGGACGGCCAGATCGAGGAGCAGGCCAACAACACACCGGGTGTCCTGGACCTGCCGCCGTTCACCCCGGTCGGAACCGCCGACAGCTTCTTCGACATCTTCTTCGAGATCGAGGTCGGAGGGCAGGCCTACCACACCGCCACGCCCAAGCACATGGCGGCCATCCTCGCCCACAAGCCGCCGGCCACAGTTGATCTGTATGGCAACTGCGACGAGGTCGAGCTGCTCGACACCAACGGCCAGCCGACCGGCATCTACCTGGTCTGCGCCCACCATCAGCCCACCACGCCCATCGAGATTGACGTCTTCCCCTTCAGCCTCGGCAAACTCGAAATCCTCTTCCCGGACACCACCACGCATACCGTGAACGTCTCCGGGCCGACCACGGTTCACGTGCACTTCGCCGACATCGAGGGCCATGCCAGTGACAGCGACGGCGACGGGCGTGACGACGTTGTGACGGAGATGGTTGAGATGAACCTGACCGGTTTCACCCCGACGCTGGGGCCGGTCGCGGTCCACCTCAACACCGCCCGGCCCACCTTGGGCGAGATCGAGGAGCAGGTCAACAACACGCCGGGTGTGCTCGACGTGCCGCCCTTCGCGGCGACGGGAACCGCCGACAGCTTCTTCGACATCTTCTTCGAGATCGAGGTGGGCGGGAACGTCTACCACAACGAGACGGCCAAGCGCATGACCGCCGTGATTGACCACAAACCGCCGAGGGCGGTCACGTGGTACTCGAACTGCGACGCGATCGAGCTGTACGATGCCGCCGGCGCCCCGACCGGCATCAAGATCCTGTGCGCCCGGCACCAGCCCAACCCCGTCGTCGAGCGCGACCTCTTCGACCTGGCACTGGGCGCCGTCAGCCTGCGCCTGCCCACCGGGGACACGGTGGCGGTGGATCTGCATGGCAAGGCCGAGCAGGTGGTCATCTTCGAGGGGACTGAGGAAGGCGACGCCAGCGACGACAACGGCGACGGCCTCGAAGAAGTCCTGGCGGAACTGGTCAGCCTTGACCTGCACGGGGTGGCCGGGCCGCTCGGGCCGGTCGCGGTGCGTCTCGACCCCTTGCGGACATCGCACGGTGAGATCAATGAGCTGGTCAACGCCACGCCCGGAGTGCTCGACGTTCCGCCCTTCACCGCGACCGGCACGGCCGACAGTTTCTTCGACGTCTTCCTAGAGATTGAGATCGCGGGGGTGAAGCTGACCACCGACCATCCCATGCGCATCCACGGCCGCCTGAGCCACAAACCGGCCGCGCCGGGAGAAGGATTCACCTGTCTCGGGCCGCAGGTGCCGCTTGACCTGCTCGACGACAGCGGACAGTCCACAGGATTCGCACTGCTCTGCACCGATCTGACGCCCATTCCCGAGGGCGACTTCGGCGACGCGCCGGAACGCACCTATCCGACAGTGTTGGCCTCCAACGGCGCCTACCATACCCTCACCGCCAGCCTCTTGATGGGACGGCAGGTGGACGCCGAACCCGACGGCCAGCCCAGCCCGAACGCCGACGGCGACGACCTCAATGGCCCAGGGCCGAATGACGAGGACGGTGTCCTGGCCTGGCGCGGCGTCTGGCCCGGCAACCCCGCTGCCGAGGTCGATGTGGTGGTCGTGGGCAAGGGACTGCTGCAGGTGTGGCTTGATCTTGACGGCGACGGTTTCGGCCCCGAGGATCAGATCATTGCCGACTGGCCGGTCGCCACGGGTGCGCATACCATCAGCTTCGCCGTTCCCGCCGGTGCCCGCATGCCTCCCATCACCCTGGCCATGAGCCGCTTCCGTCTCAGCCCGGTCGCGGGCCTCGGCCCGGCCGGCTTTGGCGGCACCGGTGAAGTCGAGGATCACGTGGTTGAAGTGTCCCCGCCCCCGCCCAGCAGCCTCCAAGGCATGAAGTGGCACGATCTCGACGGCGACTGCGCGCTGAACGGCAACGAGCTCCCGTTGCAGGGCTGGACCATCTACCTGCTCGACGCCGACGGCAATGTCGTGGTCACCGCCCAGACCGGCGAGGACGGGCGCTACGCCTTCACCGTGCCTGCCGGCAGCTATACCGTCCAGGAGGAGAACCGGCCATTCTGGGGGCAAACTTGCCCGCACAATGGCGGAACCTGGCACGTCACGGTCCGTCCCGGCGAGGCGGTGGCGGGGCTGATCTTCGGCAACCGCGAGCTGCTCGACTTCGGCGACGCCCCCGACACCGCCGCCGCGCCCAAGTACCCGACGCTCCTCGCCCACGACGGCGCCCGTCACCACATCGATGCCGCCGTCTACCTCGGCACCCGGATCGACGGCGAGACCGATGCCTACGTCAGCGCGGCCGCCGACGGCGACGACACCTACGGCACCGCCGGCGACGACGAGGACGGTGTCTACTTCGTGTCGCCGCTGTTCTTCGGCGCCGACGCCAAGGTCTCGGTCCGCGCCTCGGCGGCCGGCAAGCTCGACGCCTGGCTGGACTTCACCGCCGACGGCGACTGGGACGATGCCGGCGAGCAGATCTTCGCCACGCAGGCCCTCGTAGCCGGCAATAACATCCTGACCTTCACCGTGCCGCTGGCCGCCGCCGGCACGCACGCCATAACCCTGGCCCGCTTCCGCTTCAGCAGTGCCGGCGGGCTGGGTTGCGACGGCGAGGCCGCCGACGGCGAGGTCGAGGACTATCTGGTCACGATCTTCGAAAAGCCGCAAGGACACTTCAAGTGGCAGCAGCCTCCGGTCGGCGATCCCGACTCGCTTCACCCTGACGACTTCTGGGGCTGGGACGAGACGTCTGTCTACGGGGTTCAGGCCATCGTCGCCGACGACTGGCAATGCAACACCGCCCAACCGGTGACCGACATCCACTGGTGGGGGTCTTACCTCGGCTACACCGACGACGTCCCGCCCGCCGACGGGCCCGAGCTGTTCCATCTGGCCATCTGGACAGACGCGCCGATCGATCTGGGCGCCGACCCGCCGGTCGCCTTCAGCCGCCCCGCCAAGCTGGTCTGGGAAACCTGGGCGCCGCGCGCCGCCCTCAACGAGCGCTTCGTGCGGTACGACTTCCACCCGGATCATCCCGACCGCCGCGACGCATGCTTCCAGTACGACTTCGACATCCCATGGAACGACTGGTTCATCCAGTCCGACGGCGAGAACGTCTACTGGCTGAGCATCGCCGCGATCTATCCGGCGGGTCACTGTGTCGAGGAGGGCGGCGGCGCCGGCGTGCCTACCCCCTGCCATCCATGGGGTTGGCTGACCCGCCCGCACAAGTACGGCGACGACGCCGTCCGCATCCTCGCGCCGTTGAAGCCCGAACCCGGCAGCCTCTTCGAGTCCGGCGAACCGGTCACCGATCTGGCGGGTGCTTCCTGGGACATGGCCTTCATGCTCACCACCCGGCCGGTCGGCGTCATCGAGGGTGCCAAGTGGCGTGACGACGACGGCGACGGGCTCTGGAAGGTCGGTGAACCCGCCATCCCCGGCGCCAAAGTCTACGTGGATCTGGACAACGACAGCGTCTGCGATGAGGACGAACCCGCCGTCTGGACCGACGGCAGCGGCGCCTACCGCCTTGAGAACATCCCGGCCGGCACCTGGCCAGTGCGTGAAGAGGTTTCCGACTGCTGGCGCCAGACGTACCCGGCCGGCGGCGCTGCGCACGTCATCACCCTCGAGCCCGGCGGCACCGCCATCGAGATCCATTTCGGCAACCAGCCGCTGTGCGACTGGGGCGATGCCCCCGAGCGGCCCTACCAGACCACCGCGGCCGCCAAGGGCGCCCGCCACCGCGCCACGCCCAACCTCTGCCTCGGCGCCGCCAGCGACATCGAACCCGATGGCCAGCCGACCACCGCCGCCGACGGCGATGACAACAACGGCGCCGACGATGAGGATGGCGTCACCAACTGGCAGGGCCTGTGGGCCGGCAACCCGGCCGCCACGGTGGACGTGACCGTGACCGGCACCGGCCTGCTCAGCGCCTGGATCGATTTCGCGGGCGACGGCTTCGACACCGGCGGCGACCAGATCGCTGCCGACCTCGCGGTCACTTCCGGCACGCATTCCCTCAGCTTCGCCGTTCCGTCGGGCCTGGCTGCCGGGAACTTGCTGGTGGCGCGTTTCCGCCTCAGCGCCACCGCCTATCTCCCCTGGTGCGGCCCGGCGCCCGACGGCGAGGTCGAGGACTACGTCATCGCGACAACAGAAACCCCCGGCTCCGAAGTCCGCGGCCGCAAGTGGAATGACCTCGACGGCGACGGCGTCCAAGGCAACGGCGAGGCGGGCTTGCCGGGCTGGCCGGTCTACCTGGCGCAGCTCGGAGGCCTGACCGTGGCCAAAACCACCGAGATGGACGGCACCTTCGCCTTTGCCGGAGTCGCCCCCGGCGAGTATCGCCTCTACGAAGGCCAGCAGGAGAGCTGGCGACAGACCTGCCCCGCCAGCCCCGACGGCTACACCTTCACCATCGTCGGCGGCCAGACGGTCGAAGGAAAGGACTTCGGCAACCTCCACCTGCTCGACTGGGGCGATGCGCCCGACGGCGTCGCCGCGCCCGGCTATCCGACGTTGGCCACCCACGAGGGCGCCTCACACGTCATCGCCGGCCCGCGTCTCGGAGAGGCCGTTGACGCAGACTTCGACGGCCAGCCGACCGCCGGCGCGGACGGCGACGATACCGATGCGGATGGCAACGACGAGGACGGCGTCACGTTCGACGGGCCGTTGCAGGCCGGCAGTTGGGCGCAAGCCGACGTGGTTCTCAGCAACGCCACCGATGCCTTGCTGGCCGCCTGGATTGACTTCAACCGCGACGGCGACTGGGGGGACGCCGGCGAGCAGGTCGCCGACGACTTTGCCCTTGCCGTTGGCACCACGGAGCTGCCCTTCCTCGTCCCCGCCGATGCTCTCCCGGGACAGACGTATGCCCGTTTCCGTCTCTCCTCACAGAGCGTGTCTGTCGGCGGCCAGGCGCCGGACGGCGAAGTCGAAGACTACCTCGTGCTGATCCGCCCGGCCGCGCTTGAAGCCGACGCCGACCTCGGCGATGCCCCGGACAGCACCAACACCGCCGGCGCCGTCATGTCCGCTTACGGCAGCTCCGCCACCCCGGCGAGCTTCCCAACCGTCTACCGCGCCGGCTCGCCGCCCTACGGCCCCATCCACCTGCACCCCGGGGCGCTGGCCTGGCTCGGCAGTGAAGTCAGCCTCGAAGGCGAAGCCGACACCGGCCCCGACGCGGACGCTCTCAACAACCTCGACCCGGCCGCCGATGCCGCCAACCAGGACGGCGACGACGACGCGCTCGACGATGCCCCGTACCTGCCGCACTGCGAACCCACCCGCTTTGCGTTCTCCCTTTCAACCCTGGCCGCGCAAAGCGCCACACTCTACGTCAACGTGTGGCTGGACTTCAACCGCGACGGCGACTGGAACGACACGCTGGCCTGTGACGGCGTCAGTGCCGTCCCCGAGTGGGCCGTGCAGAACCTGGCGGTCGGTGTCACCGGCACCGGCACCCTCCTGCTCGTCACGCCGCCATTCCTCTCGTGGACCCCGGCCGACGTGGCCGACCACCCGCTCTGGCTGCGCATCACCCTGGCCGAGCAGCCCTGGAACCCGCAGGGCGGCATCGCCCCGGACGGCGGCAGCGGCCCGGCCTCCGGCTACCAGTACGGCGAAACCGAGGACTACCTGATCACCCCGAGCGTCGTACCCCTCGCCATAGATTTCGGCGACGCCCCCGAGGTCTCAGGCGCCGCCTTCCATTACCCAACTCTCCTCGGCAGCAACGGTGCCGCCCACCTCATCGTCGAGGGCGCACCCTACTTTGGCAAGGACGGAGACCAGCCCGACGCCGACGCCGACGGCCAGCCCACCCCCCTCGCCGACGGTGACGACTACGACACCGACGGCGATGACGAGAACGGCGTCTACGTGCCCACCCTGATCCCCGGTCAGACCGGCCGCTTCAGCGTCTCAATCGGCGGCGCCGCCGGCCACGTCACCGGCTGGGTTGACCTCGACGGCAACGGCGTCTGGGAGGACGACGAACGGCTCCTCGACGCCTTCCACCCAACGGGCACCTCGGACTGGGGCATCCCCATCCCGGCCGACGCCAAGGTCGGCCAGACCTACGCCCGCTTCCGCATCAGCACCACCCGGCAGGGTCTGCCCACCGGCCTCGCCCCCGACGGCGAGGTCGAAGACCACCTCGTCTTCATCCGCGAGGCGCCGGAACAGCTCGACTGGGGCGACGCCCCGCAGAACTACGACTTCCGCTACCCCACCAAGGCTGGCGCCAACGGGGCCCGACACTGCATCGCCGGGCCCTGGCTGGGCAGCGACAACGACGCCCCTGACGCCGAGACCGACGGACAGCCCGACGCCAACGCCCGCGGCGACAATGCCAACGGCGCCGACGACGAGAACGGCGTCTTCATCCCGCCGTTGCCCAAGGGCGGCACCGCCACCCTCACGTTCCAGGTCAGCGGCATGAAGGCGACGGTCAGAGGCTGGATTGATTTCAATGCCGACCTTGACTGGGACGACCCCGGCGAACAGGTCGTCTTCGGCCCCTACGACGTCGGACTCCACACCGTCACCGTAGACGTGCCTGCGGACGCCGTCATTGGCCAGACCTTTGCCCGCTTCCGCATCAGCACCCACCGCGACATGGGCCCGGCCGGCCTCGCCCCCAACGGCGAGGTCGAGGATTACGCGGTGCGGGTTGTCGAGCCGCCGGTGACCCTCGACTTCGGCGACGCGCCGGAGCTGACGGACACCCAGGGCCTGTTCCTCGGCTACCCCACCACCCTGGCCCACGACGGCGCCCGCCACTTCATCGCCGGACCCTGGCTCGGAAGTGACAGCGACGCCCCCGACCCCGAGGCCGACGGAAAGCCCGAGCCGCTCGCCCTCGGCGATGACACCGACGCCGCCGGCGACGACGAGAACGGCGTCCTCATCCCGCCCATGATCCCCGGGGAGACCGTGACGATCGCCTTCCAGGTCAATGGCGGCGGAGGCTGGGTCTCGGGGTGGATCGACTTCAACGCCGACCGCATCTGGGCCAATCCCGGCGAACGCGTCGTGCACGCGTACTACGCGGACGGGGCGCACACGGAGACCGTTGCGGTTCCCGCCAAGGCCGTCGTCGGCCCGTCGTTCGCCCGCTTCCGCATCACCACCCAGGCCTACGCGCCCGCCCTCACCGCCGTCCTCGAACTCGGCCCCACCGGACTGGCGCGCGACGGCGAAGTCGAGGACCATATCGTCCATATCAAGGAACCACCGGTTGCGCTGGACTTCGGTGACGCGCCCGAGATCCCCGGCGCCCTCTCCTACCCCACCACCCTGGCCCATGACGGCGCCCGCCACTACATCGCCGGCCCCTACTTCGGCACGGACGGAACCGACCTGCCCGACGGCGAGAGCGACGGCCAGCCGACCGCCGCCGCCTTCGGCGACGACAGCGACAGCGGCGGCGATGACGAGGACGGGATCCTCCTCAGCACCCTGGTGCGCGGACAGAACGGCACCGCCACTTTCCATGTCATGGGTGGCGGACACGTCCGTGCCTGGATTGACTTCAACGGCGATGGCGACTGGGACGACGGCGATGAGATGGTGGTTGACAGCTTCTACACCGAAGGCGAGTACGGCCTGATCTTCCACGTCCCCTCCGATGCCGCCCTTGGGCGCACATATGCCCGCTTCCGCATCACCACCAGCCAGGCGGCGTTCGGAGCCACCGGCCTGCTCCCGGACGGCGAGGTCGAAGACCATGCCACCCGCATCGCCGAAGCCCCCGTGACGTACGACTTCGGCGACGCGCCCACCGCCGCCGCCGTCCCCGGCTACCCAACCCTCCTCGCCCAGGACGGCGCCCGCCACGCCATCGGCGGACCCTGGTTTGGCGAAGACGAAACCGACGCCCCCGACGCCGAGACCGACGGACAGCCCGAGGCGACCGCGCTCGGCGACGACAACGATGCCGCGGGCGACGATGAGAACGACATCCTCTTCAGGCCTCTGGTCATTGGCCTCCCCAATGCCGTGACCTTGAACCTCAGCGGCGGCGGCGGAGTCGTCAAGATCTGGATTGACTTCAACGGCAACAAGGCGTGGGAGGCCGGCGAGCTCGTCCACGTCGGCGAGCACGGCAGCGGCGGGCACACCTTCAACATCGCCGTGCCGGCCAACGCCCAGCCGGGAATCACCTTCGCCCGCTGCCGGGTCAGCAGCAACGGTGGCTTCGGCATTGTCGGCGAGGCCCCGGACGGCGAGGTCGAGGATCACGCCGTGCTCCTCGTCCGCGAGATGCCGGGTCTGGACTTCGGCGACGCCCCCGACGCCGCCAACGCCGCCGGCTACCCGACACTGCTGGCCCACGACGGCGCCCGCCACTACGCCCTCGGCGCCTGGCTTGGGGACGACGGCGACGCCCCCGACACCGAGGACGATGGCACGCCGCAACCGGACGCCCTCGGCGACGACACCACCAGCAGCGACGACGAAAACGGCGTCGCCTTCCTCGACCCGCTGGTGCCCGGCGCCAACGCCCGCCTCACCTTCCAAGTCTCCGGCATGGGCGCCTACCTCAATGGCTGGGTTGACTACGACCGCAACGGCGCATGGGAGTCCGGCGAACAGGTCGTGTCCGGCTACTGGCCCGTGGGCACGCACACCATCACCCTGCGCGTCCCCACCGAAGCCCAGTCCGGCGAAACCTACGCCCGCTTCCGTCTGTCGCCGCTGCGCCCGGCGCTCGACCCCGTCGACCTGGCCTTCTACGGCGAAGTCGAAGACCTGCTTGCCGTCATCACCCCCGAGTCCGGCACCCTCGATTTCGGCGACGCGCCGGCGGCGGACGCCGTCCCGGGCTACCCGACCCGTCTGGCCGACGACGGCGCCCGTCACACCATCGGCGGCCCCTGGCTCGGCGACGCCAACGACCGGCCCGACAACGAAGCCGACGGCCAGCCCGACGGCTCAGCCCTCGGCGACGACCACCACGGCAGCGACGATGAAGACGGCGTCGTGATTCCCCCGCTCGAACGTGGGAGTGGCGTCGGCATCACGTTGCAGGTCAGCGGCATGGGCGGCTACGTGCGCGGCTGGATTGACTTCAACGGCAACCGCGCCTGGGACGATCCCGCCGAACGGGTCGTTGATGGGTACTTCGGCGTGGGCTTCCACACGGTGAACGTCAGCGTTCCCCCGGGCGCCGAAATCGGCCAGACCTTCGCCCGCTTCCGCATCGCCACCCGCCGCGGACTGTCCCCCGCCGGCTACGCCGCGGACGGGGAGGTCGAAGACCTTGTCGTTGCCGTGACTGAGCCTCTCCCGCCCATGGACTACGGCGACGCCCCGGAGACCGCCGCCGCCGCCGGCTATCCCACCCTCTATGCCAGCAACGGTGCCCGCCACGTCCTCGGCGTCCCCGCAACCCCGTACCTCGGCGAGGCCGCCGACATCGCCCCCGATGCCGACCCCGACGGACTGCCCACTCCCACCGCCAGCGGCGATGACAGCGATGGCGGCGACGACGAAAACGGCGTCGCCTTCACCACCCTCCTGGCGCCCGGACGCACCGCCACCGTCAAGATCACTGCCCCAGCCGGCGGCTTCCTCGATGCCTGGATAGACTTCAACGCCGACGGCGACTGGCAGGACGACGGCGAGCAGGTCTTCACTTCAACCGACTTGAACGCCCTGCCCGGCGGCGAGGGCCTCCTCGACTTCGCGGCGCCCACCACCGCCAAGGCCGGCGCCAACACCCACGCCCGCTTCCGCGTCAGTTCGCGCGGCGGTCTCTCCTACGACGGCCAGGCGGCCGACGGTGAGGTCGAAGACCACCCGGTGCGCATCGGCTTCGTCCTCACCCTGGTCTACGGCTGGAACCTGTTCTCCGTGCCCCTCGAACCCGACCGCGGCGACCCCGGCATTCATGCCCTCTTCACCGACCCGCAGTTCAAGGGCCCGGTCACCACCCTCGGCCCCGATGGCTATGAAGAGGTGACCGAAGCCGACGGGCTCCATCCCCTCATCGGCTACTGGGTGTTGTGCGGCCCCGACGGCGGCATGGAGGACACCGTCGAGATTCCGCTCTCCGGAAGCCTCCCCCCCACGAGCACCACCGCCGAGCTTCCGGCTGGCTGGAGCCTGGTCGGCCCCGTCGCTGACATCGAGCCGCCTGACGAAACCGATGACCCCGCCATCGCCGACTACTTCTGGAAACTCGATCACCTCTCGCCAGACCAGCCGTTCTACAACATCGTCCTGCCCACTGAAAAGCTCGAACGCGGTCACGGCTACTGGATCTATCTGAAGACGCCGACCTCGCTGCCCCTCGGCAGCACGACGGCCCCGTGACGCCTGCGGTTGCGGATTCCGCAGACGGCCCCGGGCCGGGCGGCCCCCCTTGCCCGCCGGGCGAAGAGGGCATGTCGGGGGTGCCGGGACCGTGTGCATGGCCCCCTGGCGGGCGTCTGTCGCCCCGTCAGACAAGACTCCCTACGGGGACGCCACGCGTTGCCTGAACGGGGCCGCGCACTTGCACGCCGCACGACCTGCGGTATAATAACGCCGTCGGAAATGGTTGGAGAACCAGGAACGCCCCAGAACGAGTCTCCCGTCGGTTGCGCCGGCCGCGCCAGGCCGGCGGGCGGGCCGGCCCCCGGATCTGTGCCGCAGGCAGTCGCAGAGAGTCCCGGACGGCTGACGGACGTCGGCCAGTCCCCAGTCCAGAGAGTGGGAAACAACAGGAACGGAAAGGGTGCACCATGGGAATGATGAGCGAGTTCAAAGAGTTCGCGGTCAAGGGCAATGTCGTTGACATGGCGGTCGGTATCATCATCGGCGCGGCGTTCGGCAAGATCGTAACCTCCCTCGTCAACGACGTCATCATGCCGCCCATCGGGCTGCTGCTCGGCGGCGTGAACTTCACCGAGCTGTCGCTCAAGCTGAAGGACGCAGTGCTTGGGGCCGACGGAGCGGTGGTCACCAAGGCCGTGACGTTGAACTACGGCCTGTTCATCCAGACCGTCATTGACTTCCTGATCGTCGCCTTCTGCATCTTCCTCATGGTCAAGGCGGTCAACAAGCTGAAGCGCGAGCCCCCGGCGAAGCCCGCCGCGAAGTGAGCGCCCCAGCCCTCTGAGCCGAACGTAACCACACGATCCCCGGCAGGCCCTTCGCCGCCGGGGATTCTCTTTGCCTGCGCCCCCCCCTCGCCTGCCCGGTTGCCGACCCCCTACTCCCACGGCGCATTGAGCAGGGCGATGACGCTCGACGGGTGGGACTTGCGAAGGGCGTGCGGCGGGCGCGCGCCGTCACCGCGCAGACGCATCTCCGCGGTGAACGGGGCACGCAGACTGACCTGGCCGAAGCCCTCACTCTGCGCCCGTTCGAGGGCGCGTTGCGCGCCCGCCTGGATCCGCCGGCGCGCCTCCTCGGGCGGCACGTGGACGGCAGCGGTGTTGTGCCACTCGTAGGTCCGGCGGGGCAGCTCGTCGCCGG
>MVZH01000136.1 GCA_002068325.1 Lentisphaerae bacterium ADurb.BinA184
CGGAGACAATACGCCTGGCATTCAAGGGCAAAGCATCAACAGGGGGAGCCAGGTGAAGGAAAGGAGGGACTATCCGCGCGGCGTTGCCGGCTTAGGGCGTAACCGTGGGGGCCAACCGGCCCAAGGCATACATCCATTGAGTCTTGGAAGAGCAGGAGCAGGAACATGCGCGGTCTTCTTCGCAAACTCAGCGCTTTCACGCTGATCGAACTTCTCGTGGTGATCGCCATCATCGCCATCCTCTCGGCGCTGCTGCTGCCCGGGCTGGGGCGGGCGCGGCAGACGGCGATGCGCGTGCACTGCCAGAACAGCGTCCGGCAGGCCATGGTCGCGGCGTCCAGCTATGGAGTCGACTACGGCGAGTACCCGGCGACCGGCAACCGGGCCGCCTATGTATTCGGCGATCCCATCCCCACCGACCAGTTCAACGACCCCGACTACTGCCTCGAGAAGGACGGCTTCGGGTTTGGGCCGTTCACCCAGGCCGGGCCGTACCGCATGCTCATGGACGGCGGCTACGTCAACGCCTACCGGGATTTGCAGTGCACCAGCGTGCCGCCGTGGCCGCTGGCCGGCCTCCACGGCTGGGTTCCCAGCGGCGGTGTCTTCGGCCGCGGGCTGTGGTATGGGTACAACGGGCCGAACGTGTGGGGGCCGGCGATTTTCAACTATGGGCACAACGGGGGCCTGGCCATCCTCGGCGGCCATCACCAGTGGGTCACGCCCTCATGGGGTCTGTCCCTGCGCGAGAGTGACCACACGGCGTACAACGGCTACCGCAACGGCGCGGTGCCGCCGTCCGAGATGGCGTTCATGGCCTGTCCGGGGTTGGTTCAAGGCACGGCGGACGGCGCCCGCGTCGCCGAACGCGAACCCCACATGGACAACCCGGTTGACGTCGCCGACGACTACGGCAACACCGCGTTCTTCCAGACCGACGGTCCCATATGGAGCCCCCCGGAGAACTGGAAGGTCAGCCGGAACTATGTCTTCGGCGACGGCCACGCCCGCTTCATCTACCGGCGCGACCGCGCTTACACGACAAGCGACCGTTACTGACTTTGCCCGGATCCCCTGTGCCCCAAACGGCCCGCAACAGAGGAGAGACACGATGAAGACTCAACGGACACTGGCCCCTTCCATCTGCGCCCTTATGGCCGTCTTCGCCCTGGCATCCAGCGGCAGGGCGGCCGACTACACGTGGAACTCGGCCAATGCCGGCACCTGGGACGACACCACCGCCAACGGCTGGAACACCGGCGGTGCCTACCCGAACGCGACGAATGACGCGGCCACCTTCAGCCAAAGCATCGGCGCCAACACGACGATCACCCTCAATGTGGCCGACGCCACAGCCGGAACCCTCACTCTCGCCGACACCACCCCCGGCAGCGGCTGGGTCCTCAGCGGCGCCAGCCCGCTGACGCTGAATGCGTCGTCGGGGACAGCCATCCTGAACATCGGTGGGGCGGGCACGGTACAGAACACGCACCTGATCAGTGCGCCGATCGTCTCGACCAATGGACTCGACATCCAAGTCGGCCCCGGCGGCCGTCTGGGGCTTAGCGGGGACAACTCCGCGGCGACCGGCGGCATGACGATCACCGGCGGCGGCAACGGCTATGTGCGGTTTGACTCCGCCGCCAGCCTCGGCGGACCGGCCAGTCCGGTCACCGTCGAGAACGGCAGTGTGGCGGTGATCGGCTTCAGCGACCTGTCCTCGACCGACTTGGCGAGGTTCGCCGCGTCGGACGGCCTGCTGGCATTCTACTCGAACGTCCTCAGTTATGTGGGCGATCCCTGGAACGCCAGCGCCTACTCCCCGGCGGCGAACATCGACTTGACCGGGTTCAACGAGTCGTTCCGGATTGGGGCGGCCGCACTCCCGCTCTCCGGCAGCATGCCCACCCTGAGTGGAACGTTCACTCCGCCCTCGGACACCTTCCGTTTTGGCGGGGGTGGCGGCGCCCTCGTTGTGAACGCACCCCTGGCCGACGGTGGCGGCGCGCGCCGCGTCGAGATCTACGGGCCGGAGCGGGTGGGCACCGACCCCTCCATCGTGGCGCTGTCGGCGGCGAACACCTACACCGGTGCAACCGATGTCGTGGATGGGGTCCTGCGCATCGCCGGCACCAACGGCAGCATCCAGAACACGTCTGCCGTCAACGTGGGCACGGGAACGGTACTTCAGCTCGACGCGGGGCTGAAAGTCTTCGGGTGGGGCCAGGAGAGCGGCCCGCAGGTCGGCAACAACAACGACCGCGTCGGCGACGCCACCCCCGTCAACCTCACCCATGCCACGCTCAACTTCTTCGGCAACCCGGACACTGGCACAACCGAAACGGTCGGCGCCCTCAACCTCCTGGCCGGCCTGAACCCGCTCGACGTGCGGTGGCAGACCGGGAACGTCTGGTACGGCAGCAGTCTCATCTATCAGGACCGTGGGACTTCGGGCACCGGGGCCGCTGTCCTTACCGCGGCGTCCCTGAACCTGACCAGCGGCGCGCAACTGTGGCTGCGTGGCGTCAATGTCGGCGTCGCCGGTGACTCCGCCTCACGGGTGATGCTCAACAGCTCCCCGACGATGGTGGGCGGCGCGGGCGGCGGCGGCTCGACCACCATGGACATCCTTCCCGGCGCCTTCCACACCAGCGCAGTGACCGCTTCGCCGAATGCCGGCACCAACAACTGGTTGACCTACGATGCCGCGGCCGGACTGCGGCCCCTGGCCAGCGGCGAGTACTCGACGATTGTGGACGGTGAGAACTCCGACAACAACACTGTCTACCAGCAGACCGGCGCAGGCAGCACGCTTACGCTCGCGGCCACCACCGTCAACTCGGTCAAGTTCCAGTTTGACCTGACCAGCGGCGACATGACCGTGGGCGGCACTGGCCCGCTGACCCTGAAGAGCGGTAACCTGCTCGTCGAAGGCAACCCGGTGAGTGACGGCCGCAACCTATACGTCAACGTCCCGCTCGACTTCAACGGACGCGCCGGGAACATCTTCTACTTCACCAAGACGTTCACCGGCTACTTCCTCAACAGCCCCATGAGCAACACGGGCGGCAATGGCGTGAGCCTCTCGGCCTTCAACACCGCCCTGTACCAGCCCACCATTACGATCGGCGGCGCGAGCACCTATACCGGCCCGACCGCCATCAACGCAGGCTACTGGTCCACCAGCGCCAACGAGCGGCTGCCGGACACGACTGGCCTTGTCATTCAAAGCGGCGCCCGGCTGACCATCGGCAACGGGCGCACCGAGACGGTCGCCTCGTTGGAGGGCAACGGCGCCCTCATGCTGGGCGACGGCAACTCCCGACTTGTTCTCGGCACAGGCTCGGGCGCGGCCGGAACCGTGACCGTGGATGCCGGCGGGACGGTGGCGCCCACCACCACGGGGGCCCTAACCTTGGAGAGTGCCAACCTGGTCGTCAACAGCGGGGGCACCTTTGCCATCGACCTTGACGGCCCGCGCGCCGGCTTCGACTACGCCCGCCTGGTCGTCAACGGCTCCGTCACGCTGAACGGCGGCGATCTCGACGTGACGCTCGGCTTCATGCCCACGTTGGGCGACACCTTCTTCGTCCTTGACAATGACGGAACCGACTCGATTGTCGGTTCGTTCGACGGACTCCCGGAGGGCACGAAGGTCATGGGCCTGTTCGGGGCCTCGCCTGTCGGCCTGCGGGTCTACTACGGCGCCGACCTGGCGACAGGAGCCTTGATCGGCGGCAACGACATCGCGCTGCTGCACATCCCCGAGCCGATGAGCGGTCTGCTGCTGGCGCTGGGTGCCCTCGCGGGCCTGCGCCGGCGGCGGGCGTAGGAACTGCGGAACACGGAATGCGGAGTGTGGAATGCGGAAGGCGGAACGCGGAATGCAGAAGGCGTGCGCCGGCGGGGCCTGCGACGAGGCTGTGCCGCGTCGGCGTTGGCGACCGTAGCCAATGGCGGCCGGTCAACGCCAACGCAAGCGACAGGAGGCCACAGGCATCGAGGGGCATCGAGGGGAGTCGACAGGAGTCGTCAGGAGTCGACAGGAAACGACGGGAGCCCTGCCATGCTGCGAGAAAGTTGCCGATCCATGAGTAGGCGCCGCTTCACCCTCATCGAGCTGCTCGTGGTCATTGCCATCATCGGGGTGCTGGCCAGCCTGCTGCTGCCGGCGTTGCACCGGGCGCGGGAGTTCGGGCGGCGCACGGCCTGCATCGGCAACCAGCGCACGCTCAGCATGGCGCTTGGCATCTACCTGGGCGACAGCGACGAGCGGCAGCCGCTGATGGGCACCTACAGCAACGCCTACTGGGAGATGGAGTTTCTCTTCCCCGTGGCCATGGCCGAGTACGCCGGCGTGAGCGGCGTCACCGAGCGGGCCGTCAGCCCGGCGGCCAGCGGCGGCGCCTACAGCACGGCAGGCCGCTTCCAGGCCTACGCCGAAGCCGTGGTGGACAACGGCCGCGCCCGCCGGAGCGTCTTCTTCTGCCCCAGCGACAACTCCACCTTCAAGGGGCCCTACACTTACGGCTCGGGAGACTATTGGATCAAACTGACCAACTACTCGGCGGTCTGGTACGGCTGGAACCAGGATCACAACGGCAACCCGACGTCGTGGCTGCCCACCGCCGGCGCGGTTGCCGCAAACCCCGGCCGCTTCATGGGCACGTACCTGGCCAAGCGCCCGGAACCCGCCACCACGGGCGTCTTCGGCCACACCGGCCAGAATCAGCACACCTACACCCAGATTGACGATGCCATCCCGGCGTCCGGGCAGTGGTACTTCAGCTTCATCAGCCCGCCGGGGTCGAGACACCCGACCCACCTGGGCTCGCTGCCGGTCGCGTGGCTGGACGGGCATGTCACGGTTGTCTCCGGCCGCGCCGCCTACCAGGACTACCTCGACTACGGTTCGGCCGGGCTCTACGGCAAGGACGGCCGCAGCCCGCTGTTCCTGGAGTTCGTCCACATGCCCGCGTACGTCTGGCCGCCGGTGTTCGGGCAGTAGGGTGAAAGGGAGGCGGGCGCCGGGGCGGGCGGCCGGGCGGCGGGCCGTGCAGGGCCGGCGCCGGCGGCGCGCTTTCGCAAACGCCCACGCCGCATGGTACATTACCGGCACGATTCACGCCAGCCTACGGTGCCGTGGAGACCGCCGATGGCCACGACAAATCCCGGTGAGCCCGCCCCGCCCCGTCTCAACCGCAACCACAGCATCGCCCGCCTGCACCGGCAGACGCTGGTCGAGATGAACACCTCTGTCTTCACCGCCCGGCGCGACGCCGCCCACGAGCGCGTCCAGCGGATTCTGCGGCGCGACATGCGGACCAGCAAGAAGGGCGTGCGGGTCAGGCTCTACCAGTTCTGCGCCCGGCTCCTCGATGAGGCGGCGCAGTGCACCCGGCGCTCCCAGGTGCAGGCCGACTCGCCGGTGTTGCACTACCTCAACCTGTTGCGCGGCACCCTCGCCTCCGCCCAGGCGCTGACCGAGCACGAACTGCGGCTGGCCCGGGAGAGGGAGGCGCTCTCGAAGACGCTCGACGACCAGGCGCTGGCCCAGTTGCAGGCGGCCGACGACGTGTTCAGCACCGGCGAGATGAACGTCCTGGATCGCGTGGACGAACTGCTCACCTTCGGCGAGCCGATTTTGGCCCGCGACACCGAGGGGCGGCGCAAGGTCTTCAGCCCCGAAGACCTGACGCGCTACGACAAGGCCCTCGCCGAGTACCGCAGGGTTCACGAAAAGCGACTGGCCGGCGTGCGTTCGCACCCCGGCCAGCCAGCGCAGGAACGTGAGGTCTGAGCTGCGGCCGCCGCACGGCCCGGCCGCCTACGCCCCCCCCCGGGTCAGTTGGGCCGCTTGCAGAACCTAGGCGTGAGTGGCTGGGACAAAGCCCCGGCCACCATCGGCCTCCCTAAGGATTGCTGTGCGCCCGGCTGGAGGGACGACCCCCGTGTCGTCCGGGTTCGTCCGCGGCAAACCGGGTCTTCGCGTATGACCTGGCAGACGCAGAGGTCCGCCCTCCACTGCACGAGGCCGTTGCCGTCCGCAAGGGAGCTGCAAGCGCCTCAGTTGTACGGAACCTTGATGATCGTGCCCGGCTTCAAGTCGGCGTCCGACTTGATCAGCGGGTTGGCGCGCTTGATCTTCTCGGCCGTGGTTCCGTACATCCCGACGATTCCGTCGATGGTGTCGCCCTCGACCACGGTGTGATCGAGCGCGCCGATGTCCCGCAGCGGATCCTGGGGGGCGGGGACGGGCGTGCCGGGCTCGGCGGTGCCGGCCGTGGGTTCGGCGGGGGTGCCGGTGCCGGTGGCGGGCGGGGCGGGCGGGGGCGCCGTCGCCACTGCCGTCGTCGCCGCCGCCGCCGGCAGCTTGATCCTCGTGCCGATCTGCAGGACGCTGTTGGGCTGCAGGCCATTGAGGGCCAGGATGTCGTCCGTCTTCACGCCGAACCGACGGGCCAGCAGCCAAGGATTGTCGCCTTCCTTGATTGTGTACAGGCCGTCGGCCGGGACGGCCTCATAGGTGCGGGCCGGCTTGGCCGCGGGGGTGCCGGCCGTCGTCTTGACGGGGGCCGCCGCCGCCACCGGCTTCGGGCGCGGCTTCGGCTTCGGGCGCTGATCCGGCGGCACGTACTTGCCGCCCGGCGGGATGGTGAGCTTCTTGCCGACGACCAGCTTGGCGTCGGGCTTCAGCTTGTTGTAGGTGGCCAGCTCCTCGTGGCTGACGCCGTACATCTGGCCGATCTCCCACAGCGAGTCGTTCTTCTCGACCTTGTACGTGATCAGCTTGCTCTCGGGCGCCCTGGGCAGTTCGAGGGCCGCCGGGCGTGCGGCGGGCGCCGTCTTGGGCGCCGGCGCGGGCGCCGGACGGGCCGTCTTGGGCGCCGGGGCGGCCGGGGCGGGTTCGGCGAACTGCACGACCTCGGGCTCCCCGAAGTCGGCCTCCGCAAAGTCGGGCGTCTCGATGGGGGCCCGCGGCATCGGGGGCACGACGCCCCGCGCGGCCGGGGCGAAGGCCCCCGGCGCGGGCCGCCCATACACGGCCGTCGCCTGCGGTTGAGCATAAGGCGCCGGAATCGAATCACGCGAGTCGAGCAACGGCTTGGGGTTGCTCCTGCAGCCTTCCGTGACACCCAGTAGTCCGCCCGCCAGCGCGAGCCCCGCCCCGAACCTCATCCATTTCTTCTCTGACCGCCCACTCATTCGCCGATTCTCCTTTTTACCGACTCACAGAAAACCCTGCCGCGGTCGGCATAGTCCGTAAACATGTCGAAACTGGCGCACCCCGGCGAGAGCAGAACCGCGTCGCCGGGCCGTGCCGCCTCGCACGCCGCGTCCACCGCGGCGGACATCGAAACGAACATCCGACAAGATACAGCCCCATTCCACTGTTTCGCCAGTGCCTCGCGATTTTTTCCGATCAGGAACGCTTCGCGCACCCGGCAGCGGGCGAGGATTGGGGGCACGGCCGCGAAATCCAGCCCCTTGTCGAGACCGCCGGCGATGAGGAGGATGCCGCCCCGGAGCTCGTCCGCCATCGCTTCGAGGGCGCGGATGAGCGAGTCGGGGTTGGTGGCCTTGGAGTCGTTGATGTACTGCACGCCGTCGCGGACCGCCACCAGTTCGAGCCGGTGCGGGCTGGGCGCGAAACGCTTCACCGCCTCCGCCAGCACGGCGGGGGCGACCCCGAGCACCCGGCACAGCGCCATCGCGGCCAACACATTCTCGACGTTGTGCCGGCCGCGCAGCTTGAGGTCGGCGCGGTTGAGCAGACGGTGCGGCCGCCCGTCCTCGAGGCAGCACAGCCAGTGGTCGGCGTCGAGGAAGAAATCGGCCGGGTCGCCGGGCGTCGAGGAGAAGGTCACCGGCGCGCTGCCGTCGGCGGGCAGCGCCTCGCGCACCTGGGGGAGCGCGGCCAGGTCGTGGCGCAGGACGATGCTGGCGGCGCGCCGCAGGTTGCGGAACAGCCGCATCTTGGCGCGGTAGTATTCGTCACAGGAGGGGTAGCGGTCCAGGTGGTCGGGGGTCAGGTTGAGGACGGCGGCGGCGAGGGGCGCGAAGCGCTCGATGCGTTCGAGCTGGAAGGAACTGACCTCGACGGCGAGGGCATCGAGGTCGCCGCCCTTGAGCACGGCTTCGCAGAGGGGGACGCCGATGTTGCCGGCGGCAGCGGCCCGGCGCCCGGCCCGCCGGAGGCAGTGGGCGACCAGCTCGGTGGTGGTGGTCTTGCCGTTGGTGCCGGTGATGGCGACGATGGGGCAGGAGCTGTGCAGGAAGCCGTACTCGATCTCGCTCAGGACCGGGGCTTCGAGGGCCGCGGCGAGGCGGCCGAGGACGCTGGCCGGGCCGATGCCGGGGCTGATGACCGCGAAGTCGGCCGGGCGGTTCCACCGGGGTTCGCGCCAGTTGAGGAAGACTTCGATGCCGCGGTCGCGGAAGCCGGCGGCCCGTTCGAGCAGGGCGGGGGTCTCCCGTTCATCCAGGATGACGGCCTTGACGCCGCTGCGCGCGGCCAGTTCGGCGGCGGCCGAGCCGCTCAGGCCCAGCCCGAGAACCAGGGCGGTCTGCATGGAGGGGTGTTCGTTCACGGAGGGGGCACATCCTTGCCGGTTGCGGCACAGGACCATGGCAGATAATAAGAGGGCTGGCGATGGATGCAACCACCGTGGCCATTTTTTCATGCACCGCGTCAGCCGGTTGCGGAATCGGTCGGCTCGGCCTGCGCCGTGCGGAAGCGGCGGGCGGGAGGCAGGAGCCGGAAGACGGATGCGGCCAGCCCCACGGCGAGCGCGATGCCGGCCAGCCAGGCGAGGGAGGCGGCCGGATGGGCCGGGAGCCGGGCGGCCTGGTTGAAGGCGGTGGCGACCAGCCAGGCGAGGACGGTCGGATAGACGAGGCTGAACAGCCCCCAGCGCGCACCCGCCTCGCGGCCGATGGCGGCGAGGCTGGCGACGCAGGGCGTGTAGATGAGCACGAACAGCAGGTAGGCCACCGCCGCGGCGCGCCCGCCGAAGCGGCGGCGCATCGCGTCCGCCAGGCTGGCGCGCTCCGTGGCCGTCCCCTCCTCGGCCGCCGGCAGCCAGCCGAACCCCCGGGGAACCGCCAGCACGGCATCGCGCAGACGCTCCGCGAACGTCGGGGAACGCGGGGCCGCCGCCGCGGCCCGGCCCTCGCCGTCCAGCCCGGCGTACAGCGTGTCCAAGGTGGCGACCACGGACTCCTTGGCAAAGATGCCGGTGGCCAGGCCGACGACCGCCGGCCAGTTGTCCTCGGTGATGCCCATGGGCCTGAACACCGGCGTCGCCGCCCGCGCCGCCACCCCCAGGTACGAGTCGCCCGGCCCGTCGCCGCCGCGCGTCCCCAGCGCGGTCAGCAGGTTCAGCAGGATCACCACCGCCACGATGACCTTGCCGGCCCGCAGGATGAAGTCCTTCAGGCGGTGCCAGGCGTGATAGAGGATGCCGGACACCGTCGGCACATGGTAGGGCGGCAGCTCCATGATGAAGGCGGAGACCTCGCCCCGCAGCAGCGTGCGCCGCAGCAACAGCGCCGTCAGGATGCCCAGCAGGATGCCGGTCCCGTAGAGGGCGAAGATCACGAGGCCGCCGCCGACCGGGAAGAAGGCCACCGCGAAGAGGGCGTAGACGGGCAGGCGGGCGCCGCACGACATGAACGGGTTGACCAGCACCGTGAGGACGCGGTCGCGCGGGTTCTCCAAGGTGCGCGCGGCCAGGATCCCCGGCACGTTGCAGCCGAAACCGACGACCATCGGCATGAACGCCTTGCCCGGCAGGCCGACGACCCGCAGCAGCCGGTCCATGACAAACGCCGCCCGCGCCATGTAGCCGGAGTCCTCGAGGATGGCGAGGGAGAGGAAGATCAGGAAGATCGGCGGCACGAAGCTGGCCACGGTCTGGATGCCGGCCCCGACCCCGTCGGCCAGGAAGGCCACCACCGCGGCGGGCACGCGCCCCGCTTCGAGCAGCTGGCGCAGCCCGTGCACGAAGAGGGCGCCGCCGAGCCGGTCGAAGCCGTCAATGAACGGCCGCCCCAGGCTGAGCGTAGTGCTGAAAACCCCATACATCACCGCCAGGAACAGCGGGATGCCGAGCAGGCGGTTGAGCATGACGCGGTCAATGGCGTCGGACAGCGTGCGCCGCAGCTCCTCGCCGCGGTGCACCACGTCGCGCGCCAGCCCGTGGATGAAGCCGTAGCGCCCGTCGGCCATCACCACGTCCACGGCCTGACGCGTGTGGCGCTCGATGCGGCCGATCTCCCGCTCGACCGCCTCGGCGAGGCCGTCTTCGGTCAGCTCGCGGGCCAGCCCGTCGCGCTCCAGCAGCCGGATGGCCAGCCAGCGCGCCGGCACCCCCCGCGCCGCCGCCACCGGTGCCACCCGCCCGGCCAGCGCACGGACAGCCCTCTCGACGACGGCGTCGTAGACAGGGTGGGCCGACGGCACCTGCCGCTCGCGCCCCTGGCGCGCCACCGCCTCCTTCAACTCTGTCAGCCCCTCCCCGGTGCTGGCGACCACCGGCACCACCGGACAGCCCAGGTGCCGCGAAAGATGCTCAACCTCGATGCGCAGGTGCCGCCGACGGGCCAGATCCATCATGTTCAACGCCACCACCACCGGCACCTTCATCTCGAGCAGCTGCGTGGTCAGGAACAGGTTGCGCTCGAGATTGGTGGCGTCCACGATGTTGACCACCACGTCCGGCTGGCCCAGCAGGATGTGCCGGCGCGCCACCGCCTCGTCCTCCGAGAGCGCGGAGAACGAATAGATGCCGGGCAGGTCAACGACCGTGACCTCGTCCTCCCCGTGCGTGTAGAAGCCCTCGATCCGCTCGACGGTCACGCCCGGCCAGTTGCCGACCCGCTGCCGCGCCCCGGTCAGGGCGTTGAACAGCGTCGTCTTGCCGCAGTTCGGATTGCCGGCCAGGGCTGTCTGCAGGCGCTTCATCCGAGCCGCTCGATCTCCACCATGTCCGCCTCGTCCTTGCGCAGCGTCAGGCTGAAGCCGCACAGCCGGATCACCACCGGGTCGCCAAGCGGCGCCAGGCGCAGGAACTCAAACTCGGCGCCGCGCACCAGCCCCATCTGAAGCAGGCGCTTCCGGTAGGTGGGGTTGCCGGCACGGTAGCCGACGACGCGGCCGCGCTGCCCGACTGCCATGTCGCGCAGGTGGACGCAGGAGTTGGCGCCGCCGCCGCCCATGCGGCCGTGGCGGTGCCGATGCGGGTGCATGGCCATCAGGACGGGGCATCCTTTCGTGTCCGCGGACGGCGGGGTCCCGACTCCTGGCGGCGGCCGTCGTGGCACTGCCGCTCGAAGTCCCGCAACCATCCGGAGTGTTCGCTCGGCACCGCCCGCAGCGCCTCGATGAACAGGATCAGGCGCCGGAGCACTTCCGGGGGGATGGCGTGCTCGAGGCGGCAGGCGCCCGTGTCGGCGACGCCGTCATCCAGGTTGAGGACGTTGACGAGGAAGCCGCGGAGCACCTCGTGCCGCCAGGCCACGTCGGCGGCCCGCCGGCGGCCGCCCGGCGTCAGCGTCACCAAGTCGTAGGGGGCGTAGTTGACGAGACGGCGGCGGGCCAGGGCCCGGAGGGCGCCGGTGACCGAGGAGCTGTGCACGTGGAGCGCGTCGGCGATGTCCTTGGCCCGGGCGGCGCGCTTGCTGCGCTCGATGCGGAGGATCGCTTCGAGGTAGTCTTCGAGGCTGGCGGTGAGGGCGTCGGTCTCGGCCATGGGGGCCATCCGGGCGCCGCCGCGGGGCGCTACCGGCCTGGGGGGGCGGGCGGGGGTCCGGGCGGCGGGGTTCACGGCAACGAACAAAGTTTGTCAAGCCAAACAATAGCCTGGCCGGGCGGAAAGGCAAGCGCCGCGGCGGGGCCGCCGGCGGCA
>MVZH01000137.1 GCA_002068325.1 Lentisphaerae bacterium ADurb.BinA184
TCCGCCACATCCCGCTGTGGCTGGCCGTGGGCGGGCTTGTCTTCGTGGCGGTTGCGGCCGTGGCTGTGGTTTGGCACAGCCGGGTTTTTGCCGTCGGGCTGTGCCTCGTCGTGTGCGGCCTGCTGCCGGTCTCGAACCTTGTGCCGATCTACATGGCGGCGGCGGACCGCTTCCTGTACATGCCGATGGCGGGCCTCGCGGTCTGCCTGGCGGCCCTGCTGTCGCGGGGATTTGCCGTGGGGCGGCGGCGGGTGCTGGTCGCCGCGGCTGCCGTCGTCGGACTGTGCCTCCTGACGCCGCTGGCGGTCATCGCCCGGCAACGCCATCGGGTGTGGGACAGCGAACTGGCGCTGTGGCTGGACACGGTTGAACGCAACCCCTTCTCCACCATGGGGTACGGGAACCTGGGGTATGCGCTGTACGCGCTTGACCGTCCCGCCGAGGCGGTCTACAACTGGCGACGCGCGGTGCATTTGAGCCGCGCGGGCCATGCCGACAGCCTGGCCGGGCTCGCGCTGGGGCTGTGGGCCGTTGGCCGGCGCGAGGAAGCCGTGGACTGCTGGCACCGGGCGGTTGCGCTTGACGCCCGCTACGCCGAGCCGGAGCGATTGGTCGAGTCGCTGTCCTGGGAACCGTGGCTGGCCGCGCGACTGCAGGCGATCGTGCGGGCGGCGGGCCGGCCCGCGCTCACGCCTTGAGGGGGCGGACGGAGACGGCCTGCTCCACGGTGAGGGTTTCGCCGGGGGCGAGGGCGACGGCCGGCGTGCGCAGGTCGAGGGCGAGGATGCCCTTGGCCACGACGCGCCCGGCGACGGCCCGCTGGAGCGTGCCGGCGAACGCATGACGGACGACGACGCTCCCGGTCTCGACTTCCCAGGCGCCGCGGGGGACTCTGCCCCCCTCGAAGACGACGGAGTTGCCCAGCCCGTCGGGGATGGCCTCCGAGGCGAGGCTCTGCGTTCCGTCCTGGCTGTCGAAACGCAGGGTGAACGGTTGCGGAATCCGCAGATGCAGGCTGGGGCCGAGCGCGCAGGTGACCGGCGTCCGTCCGTCGTTGCGCAGGCGGGTACTGACCTGCAGTCCACCGTCCCGCAGCCGCACGGTTCGGGTGAGGGTCAGCGACTCGAGGACAGTGGCGTTGAGCACGAGTCCGCGGCCGGTCCGGCGGGCCTGGAACCGTTCGGCCCAGCCGTAGTAGCCATAGAGGCCTTGGATGACGAAGTCGGCCCAGCCTTCGTTCATGGGGTAGGCGTTCCAGTGGTTGTCGGGGTCGGCTGGTGCCAGCCATTGGCGGCCGAGGGCATGCCATTCGACGATGCGTCCGCCGAGGTTGGGCACCACGGCCGCCGACTGCCTGCCGTCGCGCAGCCACTCGACCGGGTGGGCGCCGAGGCGGTTGCGGAGCAGGTTTGCGGTGAACTCGAACGGGGCGCCCTCGCGGAGGCGTTGCAGACCGGCCCGGCGCCAGTCGCGCACCATGGTTTCGAAGTGTCTGCGGTCGCGTGAGGTGGCTTCGCCGCGGTAGTGGCGGCCGTGGATGGCAAAGGTGCCGCAGACGTGGGCGAGGCGGGCGTAGGCGAGGCCGTGGCGGAGGAGGCGGACGCGCAGGCGCTCGGCGCCCTGCACGCGCCTCTCGCCGTCGGCGAGGGCGGCATCCGCGCGCGCGAGGGAGCGCCCGTCGAACAGCGGATGGGTTGGGGGATCGTATAGGCTGCAGTGGAGGGCGCGGTCCTGGCGGACGCGCGCGTGGAAGACGTCCAGGTACCGACGCACGGGGGTGGCGGCGCGGCCGCACCAGGCGGCGAGGAAGCCGTCAATCAGCGGCCACACCGGTTGGTTGGGGTTCCAGAGCAGGCGGCTGACGACGTAGCCGCGCAGGGCCATGGTTTCGGCGCCGCCGCCCTCCTCGCCCATGCCTTGGACAAAGACGCCGTAGACGCCCTTCTTGCGGTAGAGGTTGAGATTGGCCTGCAGCTCGTCGTAGTCCGGCATCGGCAGCGGGTAGTTGGCGAAGTTGGTGGCGTAGTGCCAGATATACATTTGCCGGGTGACGCGCGACCAGCCGCGGAGGGCCTTGAGGAAGCGGGCGCTCTCCTTGTGGTTGCAGGTTCCGTAGCCATGGGCCATGCAGCAGTTGATCGAGCACAGCCGCACGCGCACGTTGGGATGCGGCACGGTCTTGCGCGGGGCGTCGAGGCTGTACCAGTAGGCGAGCGTATCGATCAGGGTCTGGGGGAACTCGCGGGCGGTCGCCTCCGCCACCGCGTTGACGAAGCGCAGGATCGGCCCGGCCTGCGAGCCCTCCTCGGCGGCCACCGCGGCACAGCCCGGGCACTCGCAGTACCCGGCGCAGTCGTTCTGGGACACCGACCAGATGCGGGCCCGCGGGTGGGCGCGCATCCGTTCGAGGAGCCGGCCGGTGAGCAGGCGCAGCACGTCGGGGTTGGTCAGGCAGAGCTGGCCGCCGTGGCGTCGCCGCTGGCCGCCGACCTCGCTAAAGTACTCCGGGTGGGCGTCGAAGAACTCCTCCGGCGGCACGAGGGCGTCGAACGTGTGCACGAACAGCCCGTACTCGTTGTGGCCGCCCATGTAGTCGGGCACCGGGTTGTACCAGCCGTTCATGCGGTTGCGCACCCACCACAGCGGATCGCTGCCTTCCCACACCCACATGTCGCGGAATTCGAAACACGGCGCTGCGGTGCGCCGCAGCGGCGGCAACGTCAGGCGCTCGGGGCAGGGGATGTGGGCACACTCGGGCGTGTACCAGCGGCAGCCCAGCGTCTCCAGCAGCTCATACACGCCGCAGAGGACGCCGCGCGGCCCGCCGCCCAGGACATGCACGTCGCCGCCCTGCGTGCGGATGTGGAACGCCTCGGGCGCGAGGCTGAGCTTCGCGCCGTCCAGCCCGGCGGCCGCCGCGGCCTCGGCGTGGTTGACGTACAGGGTGTGCACGCCTGACCGCCCGCGGCTGCGCTCGCGGTTGCGCCGTTGCGGCCCCACCCCCGACATCGCCAGCAGGTGCCGCCGCAGCTCCTCGGCGGCAAACTCCTCGGAGGCCGGCGCATTGGGCCGGTTGACCACGCGGAAGAGGGGGTTGCCGCGCTCGGCCAGAAGCAGCTGGGGTGATGGCATACCTGTGCACTCCTTGGATGTCGTTGCCCGGACGCGCGGTCGCGCGGCTCGCCCGGGATCACGCATACTCCTGTGCGAGTTCGAGGGCCATGCGCGTCCACTCGCCCATCCGCTGTGGCTGGCGGTTGACGGTGTGCAGGTCTTTCATGATCACTTCGATGACGCAACCGCGCGTCCTCTCAAAGACGTCGCGCAACTGGCGGCGCGCCTCGTTCACGTCGAAGGTGGCCATGCCGAGGATGGCGGGGTTGGGCTTGTAGGAGAAGATGACTTCGTTGCGCAGGGCCTGCGCGCCGGCCTCGACGTCTGCCCACGGGCTCATGGACATGCGGCGCAGGTTGGGAATCCGCCGCCGGATGAGATCAACCTTCAGGTGCAGTGGTTCACAGCAGCCGTAGCCGGCGAGGCCGAAGCGGGAGAGGAGGCGGCTCTCGTAGGCGAGGGCGAACTCGTCGTGCATGGCGGGAGAGACCTCGGCGAAGATCTGTGTCGTGGCATGGCCCCAGAGGTCGGCGCGGCGGACGCGCGCGGCGTCGAAGCCCCTGGCCGGCAGGCAGTCGGTGATGCCGAGGCCGCCGGGGCCGACGCCGACCGCGCCGCAGTCGCCATTGTTCAATGACAGGAGGCCGAGCTTCTCGTATTGCTCCCATTCGGCCAGGTGCCAGTCGGTCATGCGGTTCATCCAGGCATGGATCCACGCGGGGCGATCCACCATGTCGAGGAACGTGTTGTCAAGCCCGCGCCACTGGATGAACAGATCCATCATCGCGAACCACGACCATGCCACCCCGCGCCGGCGCAGCGGCAGGATGCCATCCCAGACGGCGGCGAGCCGTTCATGGGCGAGGTCCGTCTCGGCGGCGTCCACGGTGACGGTCGGCAGGGCGATCTTCGTGGCCGGATCTTCGTCGCCCTTGAGGATGGGGTTGTAGTGGCAGGCGCCGAAGACGTGTTCCGGCCGCGTGGCGTCAATGGCCATCCCCCACCCGGTGTTGCGCACGACGATCGGCGCATAGGCGACGGAGTCGTAGACCGCATCGTCATGCACATTGTCCCAGTGCCAGATCGCGGCGCGCATGCCCCATTCCTGGTGCCGCGCCCATTCGCCTTCGCACTGCAGCCGGATGACCTCGCCGGTCTCGTGCCAGGTGGCATTCTGCAGAAGGATGAGGGGGCGTGTGCGTTCGAGCCGGTTCAGCCGGCGCCAAAGGTCCGCCTTCTCGCGTTGTTCGGCGAGGGCGCCGATCTCCGCCAGGCGGGCGGCCAGCGAGCGCAGGATGGTCAGATCCTTCGGCGCGGTCGCGGCGGCCGCATGGGTTGCCTTGGGGGCGGCGTGCTTGACCATGGTCGGGAAGTCCTCCGGGGATTCCATGTTGTCGGGACGGAATGGATTCGAGGGGGACGGCAGGGGGCCGCCGGGCCGTCTTCTCTTTCAGGCACGGCGCCAGGCGGGGGAGGCGGCGACGATTCGGAACGATTCGGCGACCTGCGCGGCGGACGCGTCACCGTCTGCCGTCTCGCCGAGCAACGCCCGGCAGACCTTGCCCGAGTTGCACCAGCTTGTCTGCAGGACACCCAGCACCTTGTCCGACCGCACCGTCGCCGCGAACTCGACGAGGGCGCGGGTTGCCTTGACCTCACGCCACGGGCAGACGACGGTGCGGAACCCCTTCCCCGTGAAGTAGGGCACCGAGGGGTAATCCGGCCGTTCGCCGTAGTGCCAATCGCAGCAGACGATGTCCCTGGGCACCTTGTCCACGGCGGCGGCGGTGTTGTTCATCGAGGCTTCCCATTCGCCGTACCCGGTGGCCTGGCCGTCGAGGAGCCGGTCGCTCCACATGAACATCTCGACGCCCCGTCGGCCGACGAGATGCTGGTGGAGGGTGTTGATCCAGTCGGCGAACAGCACCGCGTTGGGGGTGCCCTGGCAGCGCGGGCAGTGGCCGATCTCGAAGACCTCGTCGCACCCGACGTGGAAGCCGTCCGCCGCGAAGGCCTCGATCATGTCGTCCATCAGGTCGCAGACCACTGGTTTCACCTCGGGGTGCCGGGGGCAGAGGCTGCGGCAGTACCGTACGCTGTCGAGGTCGGGGGTCTCATCGAACTCGGGACGGGCCTTCAGCAGGCCGTCCTCGGTGCCGCGCTCCTTGCCCGACTGGTGTCCCAGCAGGTTCATTTTCGGGATGAGCCGGATGCCCCTGCGCCGGCAGAGGGCTGCGATCTCCGCAGCCTGCTCCCGTGTCAGGGGGTTGGCCGTCGCCACCTCAGGATGACGGCTGAAGGCAAACTGGTAGCGGATCAGCAGCACCAGCGTGTTGCAGCCGGCCGCGGGCAGGATCTCGTCAACCGCGCGCAGGAAGGTCGGGTAGTCGGCGGGAGTCGGCACGCCCAGGCAAAGTCCCTTCATCCGTCACCTCCGGCAGGTTCCAGCATGGTTCGGTCGGATCACAGACGTCCCACAGGATGCCAGGCCTGTCCAAGACCGTCGCCTGTTTGCGACGGGAAACGGCCGTACGGGGCGGCTTCCCGCAATTGTCCTCGTCGTCGTCCTCGTACTCGAAAAGCGAGGCGCCCCACCCACGGAAAGCGAGAACGAGCACGATGACCGTTCTTGGACACCAGTGACAGGATGCCATCGTCCATACCGAGCCCGATCCGCCAGCCGCTTTCCAGATGACAGGTGGTGGGCGGCCGGCCTCATTGCTCGGGGATCCAGTAGGTCTTGTCCTGGTCTTCGAAGCCGCCGTTGCTGAACGTCTTGTCGCTCTGCCAGGGGATCCGTTCGGCGTGCCCGTCCATGAAGGACAGGTTGGTCTTGCCTTCGTGCCACGTGCCGATGTTGGGTTTGCGCCAGTAGAGCGAGTAGTTGTCGGGGTTGGTGCGGTCGTTGTCGCCGAGGGCGTTGGTGAACTGGGTGCGGCCATAGGCCGGCGAGGGCACGTACGGCTGCCAGTCGGCGTAGGCGTCGAAGATCAGGGTTTTGTCGGCGGCGGCGTTGACGTCACCCAGCTTGAGCGGGTGGGCGAACACCTCGCGGAGGGTGCCGCCGATGTTGACCGACTTGAAGCGGTGGCCGTTGGCGTTGCCGATGCGCGGGAAGCTGTCCAGCGGGCCGGGGCCGTACCCGTTCCAGCCCAGAAAAAGGTTGGCCCGGTAGTGGTTGCTGAGCAGATAGGGCGCCCCGTTGTTGGTGCCGTACACCGGGACATTCTTGCTGTAGGCGAATGAGGGGCAACGGTAGATCTTCAAGGTGTTCAGGTAGGGGTAGATCTGGGTTGCCCACGTGTTGCCGCCGTACATCTGGGCCTCCCACGGGTTGTAGTCCATGCCATTGCTCCACACCCAGGGAAGCGCGTCATCAAAATCGGTCGAGTAGGTGTACATGCCCGTGGACAACTGGCGGACGTTGGTCATGCACTGGGCGGCCCGGCCGGCTTCGCGCGCCTTGCGCAGGGCCGGCAGGAGCAGGGCGGCCAGGATCGCGATGATGGCGATGACGACCAGCAGCTCGATCAAGGTGAAGGGACGCAGGTCTGCATTCCGTCCGGGCCGGCGGCAACGGTGAGTCATGTTGGCGTCCTGCAGTTGACTGACTTGTGGATGGAGATGCCGCGGCCCCCCCCGGGGACCGCCATCCGTTCGCCGCTCCCGCGTGCGGGGTGCCGATTCCCCACTGGGCCGGCATCGTGCCTTCTCGATGGTGAACAGCCACCATCGCGCCTTTGTGTTGCGGGAGCGTGGCTGGCGCTCGAAGTAGATGCGCATCGTGTCGCCGGAGTCGGTCAGCACCTCGAACCAGTGTTTGCGCACATAGGCCTCGCCGCTGCCATGATGGCACGGGCCGGTCTCGCGCCAGGTTCGCAGCACCTGCACAACTTCGACCGTCCGCGCGCCCCACCGGAACTGCCGTGGACACCCCGGCTCGCCCAGGCTCATGCGGGCGGTGTCTACCGTGCCCGCCACTGGGCGGATCGCGGCGCTGATGAACTGTGCGGCCATGACAGCCCTCGTGCATACCGGCCGGCCCGACGACAAATCGCCGCGCGCGTCGGCACCGCGGCACTGACGGCGCCGACGGCACGGAACCGCACTACATCTCCAGCAGGTAGCTGACGATCCGGTGGGGCGGAACGGTGTCCTTGAACAGACCTCGCGTCAAACGGACCGGGCTGCGCACGGTTTCGTCCATGCCGCAACGCATGACGGCACGCACGCCCTCGTGCAGGCGCAAGACAATCCGCTCGGGCTTGTCCGCCGCATTGAACAGTCGCACCACCACGCCCGAACCGCGCTCCGCCGGCTTGACGGCCGAGACGTGGACGCGCGGGTTGTCCAGACACAGCAGGCCGCCCTCGAGAGGCAGCTTTCCTTTGCCGCGCCCGATCTGCATGGCCCGGGCCGGCACGTAGCCACGGGCCGCCTCGGTGAACAGCCCCGCCGCCTGCCAGTCGCCGCCATGCACGCCGATGTCATACTCGAAATGCCGCACGCCGGGGCACTGGATGCCGTCGTCGGGCAGCTCCGTCTGCTTCTCCTCGCTGACGGCCAGCTTGATGCGGCAGGCGCGGATCAGGGTCAGAGCCAGCGTGCGATCCGCGTTTTCGATGACCTCATACTCGAACAGGCCCCGCGGGAGGATCGCCACACCGTCGCAGCCATCGGACAGGCTGACGAAGGTGCGCAGCGGATGCGTGCCGAAGGCGCGCTCGACCCACCCCGTGCTGTCGGGCAGCGCGACGGGGCGCGCGACGGCGTCGAAATGGCTGTCCGCCACCGAGACGGCGGTCGCCAGCCCGGTCGGGAAACAGGCCCGCAGCCAGTGATCCCGGGCCCGGTTCTCGACCGTGACCCGGACGTTGAGTTTGGCGGCGCCGGCCTCAAGACGGTATTCGATGTGGACCGGCAGCCTGACCAAGCTCTGGCTGCGGCGCGTCCCGTCGGCGTAGTCCTGCGGGACGGCGAAGTCGAAGTCGGCGGCAACCGCGGAGACCAGCGGCCCGCTCTCGACGACGCGCAGGGTCGCGGCCGCGCCCAGCGAGGTGAAGGTCTGGTCCGACGTCGGCGGCACGTGTTTCCAGGCGTTCCCGGCCTCGCCTTGGTCGTGCAGGTAGTTGAGGCCGCGGCAGACGCGGCCGGTGGCCTTGCAGGTGAGGTCCACCGTGCCGTTGCCATTCACAACCACCGCCAGGTGCTCATTCTCCAAGCGGTTGGGGCCGGTGACGAGCGTGGCGTTGTCCCGCAGCTCGGCTCTCTCCGGCACGATGGTGAAGGTGCGGTAGCCTAGGCCGGGCAGATCCTTGAAGTGCGCGTAGAAGCGGATGCGGTTCGACTCCAGGATGCGCGGCACCTCCCAGATGCTGTCCACGAAGGAGCTGGACTTCTCGTCGGAGATCGCCTGGCGCGCCACCGCCTCGCCCGAGGGGCCGACCAGGCGCGCGGCCCGCGCCCCGTGCCCGCGCGGGATCTCGAGATCAACGGCCACGACCGCATCGCGCCGCAGCGGCAGCGGGTTGTAGACGATCAGCTGCATCGCATCGGCCGGCTGCCGGCCCGGCGCCAGCCGGGTGGCGATGTGGGCCATGGCGTCGTCCGCGACAATGTCGCTGATGTCCGAGGCCTGGCGGTAGCGGTACTCCATGTCCAGGCAGACCGCGTCCGGCGCGCAGCCGCCGTTGGCGTCGTGGGTATGGTTGGCGAGCAGGCAGCGCCAGCCGCGGTCCAGGTAGGCCGAGGGCGCCGGGGCGCCACAGGCCATGGCGAGGCAGGCCAGCGGTTCGGCGCCGTAGACGAGGCGGCGGGTGGCGTCGAAGTCCTGCTGCTTGAGATAGGTCCGGCTGCTGATCGTGCCAGGGAAGAGGAACGTCCACATCCCCTGCTTGAGGTAGCTGCGCCGTTCGCCGGTCAGCACCGGGAGCCTGTCGAGGTCAAGATGCCGTTCCGCCTCGGCCCAGAACTCCTCGAGGCTGCAGTGTTCGATCCGGTACTTGCGGCCGAGCCGTCTGCGGGCATCGCGGATCACCTGCGACTCGTTGGGGTGGGCCACGGAGATGTCGTGGCCGTTCATGGCGAGAAAGACCTCAGTCGTGAAATGGGCCCCCTCGGCGGCCACCATCCGCTCGATTGCCTCCTTGAGCCGTTCCGGGCGGTAGAGCCTGGCCGGGGCGCGCAGGTCGAAGGCCAGATCTTCGCCGGCCAGCCCGTCGGCGGGGCGGACGGGGGCCTCATCGAACTCGCCCCAGATGTAATCCTTCTCAAAGAGCCGCCCCGTAGTCACCGGGCGATGAACCTGATAGTACCAGTTGTAGCGGGCGTAGAGGGCGAAACGGCTGGCCAGCATGGTCGTGCCGTCGGGCGCCCGCCAGAGCCATTCGGCGTCGCATTCGTGGTGGCTGACCCCGCGGTAGAACATCATCCGGGTGAGGCCGAAGTCGGCGAGAATCTGGGGCAGTTGCCCGGTCTGGCCCCACGACGACGGCGTGTAGGCCACGGTGCCGGTCCTGCCTCCGTACTTCTCGACCGTTTTGCGGCCGTAGATCAGGTTCCGGACCAGCGCCTCGTGCCCGATGCTGAACTCCTCGGCGAGCGTGTAGTAGGGCCCCAGGATGAGACGTCCGGCGCGCACCAGGCGCTCGACCTGCGCGCGCCGCTCGGGACGCATCTCCAAGTAGTCGTCAATCAGGATGCTGTGGCCGTCCAGAGTGAAGGAGTGGTACGCCTTGTCCTGTTCGAGGATGTCGAGGGTGATGTCGAGCATGTCCAGAAGACGCCGCCGCGTCCTCTCGAACGAGTGACGGAACTCGCGGTCCCAGTGGGTGTTCGACACGACCTTGATCTGGCGGATGTGCTTGGCGTTGCGCTTCATGACCGTCGTGTCCTTGCTCAGCAGCCGCGCCGCACGCGGGGATCCGCTGCAAGCCGATTACGATACCGTCCGGTACCCCCACCGTCAAGACCGCCCGCCACTTGCCTTGCCGCCGCCCGCCGCCTATGGTACCGGTCAGACGGCCAGGGCAAGGGCGACCGGTCGCCCGGGCCGCCGACGGCGAGGCCTGCCGCACCGCAGCTCCGGCGGCGAGGGTCGCAGGCCTGATCGGGCCGCCGGCCTGCCGTCCGCACCGCGTCGGGTCGCCAGGCACAGACACAACGAACGACCAGGAGGGACACGCCATGCCGCGGCACCACCAGGTTGTCGTCCGGCCCCGCATTGCCACGCACTCCACTGTCCTGCCCTTGCTGTTCGGCTGCCTGCTCGTCTCCTGTTCCAGGCCGGAGGCGGCTGACGATGACGGGCTCTGGCAGCGCGAGCGCCAGGCGATGGTGGACGTGCTCAGGCAGGGCGGCATCGAGGATCCGCGCGTCCTGGCGGCGATGGGGAAGGTGCGCCGGCATGTCTACATCCCGCCGTCATTCCGCAAACACGGTGCGGCCTACGGCGACCATCCCTGGCCGATCGGGCACGACCAGACGATCTCCCAACCGTTCATCGTGGCCTACATGACTCAGAAGCTCGGCCCGGTGGCCGGCGGGAAGGTGCTGGAGATCGGCACGGGGTCAGGGTACCAGGCCGCCGTGCTGGCCGAGCTGGGCGCCCGTGTCTACACGATCGAGATCATTCCGCAGCTGGCCGAACACGCGCGGCGCGCGCTGGCCGCGGAGGGCTACGCCGACGCCGTCCACGTGCTGGCCGGCGACGGCTACAAGGGCTGGCCCGCCCACGCCCCTTTCGACGCCATCATCGTCACCTGTGCGCCCGAGGAGATCCCGCAGGCCTTGGTGGATCAGTTGAAGGAGGGCGGCAGGATGATCCTGCCCCTGGGCAGTACGAGGGAGAGCCAGCGGCTGGTGATCCTGAAGAAGGTCGGGGGGAAGGCCCAGCAGACTGAGGACCTCCCGGTCCGCTTCGTGCCGATGGTCAAGGGCAAGGGGCGATGACACGTTGCGGACCGCGCCCCGCGGGCGCGCGCCGGCCGCCGGCCCTACCTCGCCGGGAGCAGCCTGAGCAGCTCCGTCACCCCCGCGGCAACGCCGGCCGCATCGCTGGCGCTGACCACCAGCGCCTGCGGGGCTTGCTGCTCCTTGAAGAGATGCTCCTCGTTGGCCTCGGCGCGTCCGGGCGACCAGACTCGGGTGTACGGCCGGGTCAGGCAGACGATCGCCCGCCCCGGCCCCGGGAACTGTTGCGTCGCCAGGAAGGGCAGCGGCAGGGTGTTGCCGCTTGACATGGTGACGGCGTAGCGGGCGATGGCGTGGCTGCTGTGGCGGCCGCCGAGCAGGATGTCGGGGTGTTCGAGAAGATCCTGGGCCTGTCCGATCGCGCCGCAACCGAAGAAGGGACGGTTCGCCTTGATTCGCGGCGCATTGCGGGTGATGCGGACCGCCTGGCCGCCGGCGTCCCGGAGGGCCAGCGCCAGCCGCTCGGCGTCGTGCATGAACTGACTGTCCTCGCAGCCGATCACCAGCCCCGCCGCCGCGCGCGCGAGCAGGAAGGCCTGGATGTCGCCAGCGGCGATGACGGTGACTGCGGCGGGCGGCGCATGGCCGGCGAGGGCGGCGACGGCGTCGCGGAGCTGCCCATCGTCGCGGCCGCCGTGGCTGCGGTTGCCTTCGTAGAGGCGGATGGTGTCATCCGGGCTGAAGGCGAACAGCCGCGGCATGGCCGGTTCGATCAGGGTGTCGAAGACCGCCCG
>MVZH01000138.1 GCA_002068325.1 Lentisphaerae bacterium ADurb.BinA184
ACCAGGACGTTCCCGTCGAACGTCTCGGTGATCCGGAGGACCTTCCCGCAGGGCTTGCCCTTGTTGCAGGTGCAGGGGACGTCGACCGGAGTGCTCAAGCTCTCCCCTCCGTCAGAATCCCCACGCTTCGAGATCGGCGTACCAGTGCGTCGTGGCGTGGCCAAGCGGGACGGCGCCGGCCTTCCGCACCGCGTCCAAGTCTGGGCCGGGAAGCAGCGTGGGACCGTAGGGGAGGCTGTCCCCGAAGGTGAGGCCAGCGGGCAGCTCCCTGACGATCGGATGACCGGCCCAGTCCTGGACAATGACATGGCGCACCGTCGTCCGCGGCAACAGTTCCATGGGCACGCCGAGCAGCCGGCTGGCCCCCGCCCCGCTCAGCACGGCGCCGTCGGTGATGCCGGTGGCGGGACCGAAGACGGCGAGGTTGCCCTCGCGCAACACGTGCCGGCGCAACAACGCCAGAGTGGCGTCGTCCACCTTGAAGAGATTGGGGAACAGCCACACTTTGTAGGGCGGCACGGCGTCGCGCTCAAGGTCGCTGAGCAGGAGGATGCGGTAGGGGACGCCGCAGTGGGCGAGCCCGAGGATCCGCTGCCAGATGACGGCGAGGGTTTGGTACCCCGAGGTGAAGTCCTCGTAGAAAGGACCCTCGTCGTCAATGACCATGGCGATGGCGTCGCGGGTCTCCCGGTGGGGGGCGGAGTTGAGCCGGTCGAGCATCGGCACCAGTCCGCGCACCACCTGCTGGATGCCGGGGGCATGGAAGTACGAGCTGCCGACATTGCACCAGTACGACTGAATGCCGCGGGAGAGGGTGAATCCGGCGTTGCGCCAGAGTCCGGCCTCGACTTCGGCGTCGTCGCGGAAAGCGCCCTGGTCGTTGATCCCCTGGCCGACGTAGCAGCGCGCGTCGTTCTCCACGATCATCGCCTTCCCGCGCAGGGTCAGGGAGTCGGTCAAGCCTTCGGCCTCGTAGGCGAAGCCAAGGGTTCGGGCGTGGTAGTCGGCAGGCGTGAAGACGATATCGATCTCCGGCCCGTCGAGCAGTTCGCGGACGCCCCACGAGCCTGAGAACAGGAGGATGTTGGGGAAGCTCTGCCCGTCGCCGATGCCGTCGAAGGCGGACTGGATCTGCCAGCCCATGAGGGGTTGCTTGGTGATGTCGAAGCCGACTAGGCGACGCCGACCGAACTCGGCCTGCGCCGTCTCTTTGACCGCGAGAGCGAAGGTGCGGAACTTGTGGATGAAGGCGTCGCGCATGAAACGGCAGTAGTCGTGCTCGCGGGGGAACTGGGCGGGTTCGACCCAGTGGAAAAGACCGGTGGGGTGCAGGCCGCTGTTGCTGGACTGGCCCTGGCTTGTGTAGGGTCGGCCGCCAAGGGTAGGCACGGCCGTGCGGCGCGCCGCGAGGACGTCGCGGTCGCAAGGGATTTCGGCGGTGTCGAGGGACAGGGCCGGGTCTGCCCAGGCCTGTCGCAAGGCGTCGTCGTCACCGTAGCGTTCACGCAGCCACAGACGGAAGGCGGCCTGGTTGGCCGGTGAACGGTCGAACATCTTGCCGTTGATGCAGAGCAGGGTCACGCCCTCGCCCCACGGCGCATCGAGATAGCCGACGATCCGGTCTCCCCACCGCGACTCGACAAAGCGGACACAGCGCCGGTAGGCCTCGGTGGCCGCGGCCAGGTACGCGGGTGAGGCAACGGTCGCGTCACGATGCCGGCGGCCGTCCTCGTCGGTCTGCTCATCGTCGGGATGGGCGGCCAGCCAGCAGGCCGGGGCGGTTGAGCAGCCGATGCGGATCCAGAAACGGGCGTCCGGGCAGTGCTTGAGGATGAGGGCGGCCTGGCCCTCAGTGGTCCGATGGGAGGGACGGACCCCGTGCTCAGCGCGCGCGGCCTCCAAGTCGTGGCCGTAGAAGCGCATGTGGTCGGCCGCGGAGACGCACAGCAGGAAGACCCGCACCCCGCTCTCGGCAAACTCGCGGATGCGCGCCTCGTAAGTGTCGGAGCCGGTGATGTAGTCGCAGTAGGTTGCCTGCGAGACCGGTGCGCCGTCGAGGCAGATCACCGGACGTCCGTTGCGGATCTCGATCGTGGATTGCCCGCAGGTCGTTTCGTTCATCGCATCCCTCACTGACGGGGCGGTGGCGGTCACGGTAGGTGGGGCCGTGTCCGATGGCGGGGCTTCGCGGCCCGCGCGTGGGGAACAGGAGGCGGCACACAGGCCAATTCCGGCCGCGGCCAGCCCGACGGCGACGCGTCGGGCTTTCGCTCGGAGACAGGCCGGCAGTGGCCATGGGGGATCCATAGGCCGCGTACCGTAGACGCTCCCGCCGGAACTGCAACTCTGTGACGGCGTGGCGGGCACGCGGCGGAGACCGCCCGCCGGCCCGGCGGAGGTACAGCGTGACCGGTTGCGGCAACGGGGAACCGAACGCAGACCGTGACTGAAGAAATCGCAGATTCCAGACAGCAGATAGCACACAAGCGTCCCATGGAATGCCATCGTCCCATACGGGCACGGGCCGGGGAAATGCAGGTATGGGTCATGAGGCCAACCGATCGCCTTGCGCTCGGAAGGCCAAGGAAAAAGCCCACCGATCGAGCCCCCGTGGGGTGGCAGTGCGAATGGCAGATGACGCAACGCCCCCTCGCCCGGCGCCAGTCATCGCTTCTTGATGGCCCAGTCAAGCCAGGGCAGTTCAATGCCGGCCTTGATGCCTAAGGTGATGGCGGTAACGATGGCCGCCGCCATCAGCACGCCGAGGAGATTGGCCACGGCGAACCTCCGCCGGTCCATGCCGAGGAGGAACGACCCGACGGCACCGGTGTAAACTCCGCTGCCGGGCAGCGGCACCCCGATGAAGACGGCAACCCCCCAGAGGCCGTACTTGTCCAGGTACGGCTTCACCCGGCGCTGTGCGCCAGCAAGGAGGGGACAGACCCGACGTCTGAACCAGGCCGAGCGTTGCGCCAGCCTCATGGCCGGCCCCATCACCCAGAAGACGGCCATCCCCAAGACGGTGTTGGCGGCGATGCACACACCGACAACCATCCACCACGGCATCAGCCCCGGCGTGATCCCCCAGCGCGGGCTGCCGACCAGGATGCCGTAGGGGATGGAGGCGCGCAGTTCGAGCGCCGGGACAAGTGTCACCAAGGTCAGCAGGACAATCTGCTTGAGCATGAGGGGACCGGCGTCCTTTCCGTGGTCGGCTGCCCTTTTCGGGGACGGAGGTTGCGCATGGACGGCCGCGCTGCTGATCCGAGCGGCGGCACCAGTAGAATCGGCCGACCGGGGATGCCCGGACGGCACGCAGGGCGTCAGCCAGAAGGCATCTGGCCGGGAAACCGACGCCTCGTTTCCGGCGGCCACACGTTTTCCCTTCGCCGGCTGAGCGGGTAAAATAGTGCTGTGCGCAGGCAAGTCACGTCGGACAGCGCAAAGACGGGTGGTGCGGCGCATGCAAACCGCCTGCTGCAGGGAACGGGAGGCGCCGTGGGACAGCGCAGACTCAGATTGCTTCGACGGGCCGCCGTGGTGTCGGCCCTTGCGGCCAGATGCACGGGTGCGGTTCCCGTCCCCAGCCTCCCTCCCCTGCCCGTCGTTGGGCCAAGCGGGTTGAGCGCCGACTCCGGCGACGGGCGCGTGTACCTGCGCTGGAACCTGCAGATCGAGGATCCGCGCGTCGTTGGATGGGCGGTGCACCAGCCGGCCCCGAGAGACGCGCCATCACCCAGAGGACGCCGACCGCACCGGCCTGGGTGGTGCATGGCCTGGCCAACGGCACGGCCTGCACGTCTGCCGTCACCGGGATCCTGAGAGACGGGGGACAGACCCGTCCGTCGCTCACTCAGGCCCGTCCGCCCAGAGGCGCGTCCAGCGCGGCAATGCCGGCGACCGCCCGTTCACGGAGGATCTCGAAGGCCCCGGGCGCCATCCGGAACTGCGTGTAGTACCGGTGGGCCCATTCAATCTCGTAGCCGCCCTCGGCGTAGGCCTCGCGGAAAGGCAGGTAGCCGAGGTCGCCGTTGGCGTAGCCGACCACGTAGACGCGCGGGCCGCAGACCTGGCGGAGGTCGTCGGCCAGCCGCGAAAACACCTCGGCGCCGATGCCGACAAAAGTGGCCGGCCCGATCCGCAGAATCTGCAAGTCCGTTTCGCGGCTGGTGGCGGGGCCGGCGGCGAGGGCCGCCAACGTCTCATCGCGCCAGGCGGTCATCGCGCGGCGCTGACGCCCGGCGGCGGCATCCTCGGGGCCGGCGGTTCCCCCATCAAGGATGCGTGCGGCCTCCGCGCGCACCTGCGCTTCGGTGAGCACATCGAGCGGCAGGAGAAGATGCTCCTCGCGCGAGGCCAGGCCATCGCCATCGTCGCTGCACGGGGCGGAAAGCAAGACTGCCTGAACGATGGCGGCGCCGAGGGCGGTGCCGTGCGTCCGCATGGGTTCCATTCCGCGGCTGGCGGGGTTGAGGTTGCCGCAGCCGCCGTTGGTCAGCAGCACCGCCGGTCTTCCCGGCAGCACGTGGCGGGCATGGCGCGCGGCCACACCGGCCAAGTCGGCCGAGATCAGACGGTTGCCGTGCGAGAGGGCGACGTTGTGCACGGCGTAGTTGGCGACCACGGCGAGGAACGTGCCGTCGGGGCGCCGCAGGGCCAGGACGGGCAGGTGCGGGTCGGTGTGGCTGTGCGAGGATCGGGTGCGGCGGTCGCATGAGACCTGCGCGCTGCCTTCGGCAAAATGGAGCGTGACAGGCTCGGCCGTCCGGGCGGCGGCCAGTGCCGCGCCGGTCAGGTAGCGTTCGAGCATGGCCAGGTAGGCGGGGTCAGGGTCGCCGCAGCCGCGCAGGGTGACGGTTGCCGGCCCGGAGTGGGTGTGGGTGGCGCTGAGGATCACCTGGCGCCGTTCCAGGCCGAGGCGGCCGGCCAGGGCGGCGCGCACGCGGGCGGCGTAACCGTCGTCGAAACCGATCAGGTCGGCATGCACCCAGAGCAGCCGCTCGCCGCCGCTTTCGATGAACAGCGCGCAGGCATGCAGATCATCGAGCACCCCCAGCGACGGCTGGTCACGCGCGATGTAGCCGCAGAGGTCAACCCCCACCGGCGGCGTGATGGTGACACGGGCAACGCCAGCTCTCATGCAGGCCCCCCTTATGCGGACGCCGTGGCGAGGCCGGACAGGCCGCCGTGCAGGCGCTGCACCTTGGCGGCGGCGGCCACGATGTCGTCCATGTCGGCGGCCGATCCGAGCAGGACGGACTGTGCGATCCAGCAGGCCTCGCGGCAGGCCTGTTCGCAGGCCGGGCAGGAGACTGTCCGGTAGTCAAGGTCGGGCCGGGCGTTGCAGTAGCCGTTGAAGGCGCCGAAGTTCATGCGCGTGAACAACTCCTGGCGGTAGAGCGGGATCGAGTAGCCCGGGCCGCACGGCACGCCCTCGGCGTTCATGGCCGCGCAGAAGGCGGCCAGCGGGGCGCCGCCGAAGGCGTCGGGATCATAGCGGACGATGTACAAGTGATAGGCGTGGCGGGTCTCGCCGTGGCACCCGCGCGCGAGCGGGCGCAGTCCGGGGACGGCGGCCAGCCCGTGGTCGAGCCGCGGCCCGTTAGCGTCGCGGGTGACGGTCTGGGCTTCAAGGCGTACGAGTTGACTGCCCAGGAGAGCTGCCTGGAATTCAGTCATGCGATAGTTGCCGCCGGGGTTGTGGTGTTCGTACCAGGCGCCGCCGGCCGGGCGGCCGACATGGTGGAGGGAGAAGCAGTCGGCGGCCAGGCGGTCGTCATTGGTCAGGATGATGCCTCCCTCGCCGGACGTCAGGTTTTTCGATGATTGGAAGGAGAAGCTGCCCAGGTCGCCGAGGGCGCCGACCTTGCGGCCCTTGTAGGTGCTGCCGTGGGCGTGGGCGCAGTCCTCGATGACGGCCAGTCCGTGGCGGCGCGCGATGGCGAGGATGCGGTCCATGTCGGCGGCGAGGCCGGCGAAGTGCACGGGGACGATGGCGCGGGTGCGGGGGGTGATGGCGGCCTCGATGAGGTCGGGATCAAGGTTGTAGGTCTCGGGCTCGATATCGACGAAGATGGGCGTGCCGTTGGCCTCGATGACGGCGGAGGCGGTGGCGATGAAGGTGTAAGGGGGCACGATGACTTCGTCGCCCGCCCGCAGGCCGGCGGCGAGCACGGCCAGGCGCAGGGACGCGGTGCCGTTGGTCACCGCGATGCCGTGCCGGGCCTCCTGGTACGCGGCGAAGGCGCGCTCGAAGCGCCCGACCTCCTCGCCGTTCAGGCGGCCCCACCTGCCGCTGTGCAAGACCCGCAGCAACGCCTGCTCGTCGGTCGAGTCGCTGATGGGCCAGGCGGGAAAGGGGCGGCTGCGGACGGGAGTGCCGCCGCGGATGGCAAGGCGTTCGGACATGGGGGCGGGTTCCTTGGGGACAGACTTGACCTCTTGGGGGCCTTGGAGCGCACGTCAGGAGTGAGGCGCCTCAGTGACACGGCACGCGCAACCGGGCACGGGCTTCAGGGTGGACAGTGTGCGGGCCGCCGCGAAGCCGGCGTCCGGCTCACGAGGCCGCCAGCATCTCGTGGAACAGAATCCATGGATCGAGGAGGTATTCGCCGCCCTGTTCGATGACCCGGAAGACGAAGTGGGTGTGCTCACGGAGACCGACGGCTGTGCCGGCGGTAGTGGCATAGGGCACGCCGCGGGCGAGCGGGGTGAGTTCGGGGACCGTCATCGCGATGAGATGGTGGGCCTGCAACTGCCACTGCGAGCCGTCGGGCCACTGCCGGATGCCGCGCCAGCGGTTGTTGCGGAAGCCGGCCTCCAGGCTGTTGAACAGATACTGGTTGTCCACCGCGACCGGCGTTGAGAGGAGGGTTCCGGCGGGCATGTTGAGATCCAGTCCGCCGTGGGTTGCGCCGCCGTTGTAGGGTCCCATCCAGCAATCTTCGCCGGTGTAGCAGTCGTGAATGTCGAGGCGGCCCGTGGGGTTGGGGTACCACGGGTGCAGCGGCTCGGGACAGATCGGCAGGCCGGTCTCCTGGACGGCCCAGCGCGTCGCCTGCCCCGGCTTGCAGATCAGCCCCGCCCCCCAGTCCTTTTCCTGCATGAACCCGCCGTTCGAGGCGAAGATGCACGCCGCCGCGTCGAACCAGATTCGCACCCCGTCAATGAGCCAAGGCTCGTAGAAGCTGGCCTGCGACCCGACCTCCCGGCGGAAGGAGTGCGCGCGGCCATTGATCCGCACCTCGGCCGTGAAGGCATAGACCGTGATGTCGCCGCTGAAGTGGCTGGCGTCGCGGTAGCGGTCGAACCCCCGCGCCACCACCTCGGCGGAGGTGCCCTCAAGACACATGTCCCATGAGTCACCGTCCGCCAGGGTCAGGACGAGGGTGTCGCCCTGGTTCAGGCCAAACGGAGTCAGGGTCGGCTTGATCCGGCGTTGCAGCTGCATGGCGAGGGCCTCCAAGTCTTGTCGGGCGCAGGCACTGGCGGTGCAACGAGGTTGGGACTGTACCGCGCGGCGTCGCGGCTGTCAATGGCCGGCCCGCGCGCAAGTGCGGCCTCTGCCCGCGAAGACGAAGGCGCGGCCGTGATGTGCCGGCGCCGGCCTGCGGCGCGGGAGCCAGGCTCTCGGGGTCTGTCCCCGCAGGTTCCATGGGGCGGCAATGGGGCGGCACGGGGGCCAAGCCCCGCCGGCCCTCTCCTGGGGTCTGTCCCTCATAGGGTCACGGCGGCGCAGCCGGGCGACGGCAGGACTGCTCCGCAATGACCCCCGGCCCCGCCGGCGGCCGGGGAAACTGCGGTGCGGGAGGCGCTCTCGGGGTCTGTCCCCATGGGCTTTGCCCTCGCGCGCTCCCGGGGGTCTGTCCCCATGGGCTTCGCCCTCGCGGGGTCTGTCCCCGATCGGGTTTGCAGGAGGTTGCGCGGGGGCCGTGCAGGCCGGCCGCCGCGCCGGCCAGCCGACGGCCTGCCAGGGATCGGGGCGGGTGGCGCGGGGCCAAGCGCCCGCTATGTTACGTGCCGAGCGTTTCACCGCAACCGGGCGTGGCGCGGGAAGCATCCGGCCCCGCGGGCCGGCGGGCAATCGGGCGGCGAGGTTTGCCATGAAGTTGACGGGTCTTGTGCGGATTGGCCTGTGCGTGGCGGCGACGGCGTGGCTGGCGGCTCGGCCCGTCCACGGGCAGGAGGCGTCGGACGCCGCGCCGGCGGCCGGCGGCGAGCTCGATATCGTGGCGGACAACTACGAGCTGGAGACCACCACCGGCTGGGCGACCGGCAGCGGCAACGTGAAGGTGACCTATCAGGGGCTGGTCCTCGAGGCCGACGAAGTGCGCGCCAACGTCGAGACCAAGGACGTCTCGGCCACCGGGAACATCCATTTCTACGCGCTGGAGACGCCGGACAGCCCCGAGCTGAAGCGCGGCTTCTACTGGCGCGGCGACCGCATCGAGGGCAACTTCGGGACACGCGAGTTCCGCTCGGGCGCCAACACCTTCCAGGCCGGCGAATGGTACGGCAGAGGCGGGGATCTGCAGCACCAAACCGACGGAACCGTCGTCTTCCACAACGTCGAGATCTCCACCTGCGCCCGGCTTCACGACGGCACCCCGCACTACGGCCTGGACGCGAGGAAGGTGGTCTACCGCACCGACGGCACGATCGCCGCCCACGGCGCGGTCTACCGCGTCGGCCGGATTCCGGTGTTCTACCTGCCCTACGTGGCCTGGGACACAGAGACGGCCGGCGGCAACATCACGTTCTCGGGCGGGTACAAGAGTTCCGACGGCGCCCACGTCCAGGTCGGCCGGCGCTGGCGTCTGGCGCCCGGGCTGGACACCCAGGTTGAGGTCGGCTACCGCTCGAAGCGCGGCCCTTCGCTGGGCAACGTTACGCGCTACCGGACCGACCGTTCCGACAGCGAAGTCGAGCTGTTCGGGATGCTGGACGACAACCCGCCGGAGACCACGCCCGGCTACAACCGCCGTTTCGAGACCGAGGACGAGCGCTACCGCGCCCGCCTCTACCACCGCCAGGAGTTCGGCGACAACTGGCAGCTGCGCCTGGGGCTGGACGCGCTCAGCGACATTGACATGCTCGAAGAGTGGTTCGACGGCGACTTCGGCTCGTACCGCCAGCCGCGCACCTACGCCGACCTGCGCTACGACCACGACCGCTTCACCGCCGCGCTCGGGCTGCGGGCACGGGTGAACGACTTCTACACGGTCACCGAACGCTTGCCCGAGCTGCGCCTCGACCTGCCCCGCCAGAGCGTCCTCGGCACGCGGCTCCAGTACCAGGGGCAGACCTCGCTGGCCAACCTGCGCATGAAGTGGCGCGACTTCGACCTCGACCGCGTCGGCCCGCCGCCCCTCTCGCCGCTGCTGGAGGACCCCGCCGACTACGAGACCTGGCGCCTCGACTCGGTGCACATGTTCTACCTGCCCTTCGACCTGCGTGACGGCATCCGCGTCACCCCGCGGGCCGGGGCGCGCCTGACCTATTACGAGAACACCAGCGAGCGTGCGGTCGACGAGGGCGACCTGCTCGCGATGTTCAGGGTGGATGACCCCGACCGCGAGACCGTTGACGCCGTGTTGAGCCAGTACGACGACGAGGGCGGCGACGCCCTGCGCGCGGCGGCCGAGGCCGGCGTGGAGGTCACCGGCAAGTTCTACCGCTCCTGGGAGGGGGCGCGGAGTGCCTTCTGGAAGGTGGACGGGTTGCGGCACATCGTGCAGCCATATTTGAACTACACGTGGATATCCGATCCGTCGGAGGATCGCGAGCATCTCTTCTACTTCGACGAGGTAGACCGGCTGGTTGAGCAGAGCTTCGTGCGCGTCGGGCTCGACCAGCGCCTGCAGACGCGTCGCGGCGAGGGGATGGAGAAGAAGGTCTACACCCTGGCCGCCATGGAGAGTTACGCCGACTTCCACTTCGACCGTCCCGAGGGCGAGGAGGAGCTGGGCGAGGCGGGCGACTGGGTGACGCGCTTCCGCCTGGCGCCCCGCGAGCAGCTGACGCTGTGGGGGCTGGTCGGCATGAACCTTGACGAGGGGACGGTGCACCGGGTTGAGGCCGGGGTCACGTTCGCCCTGTTCGAGGCGTTGCGGCTGGACATCGGCTACCTGTACCGCCAGGACGAGGGCTGGTCGGCCGTCGATTCGTTCGGCTCCACGCTGGCCGACTACACCGCCGACGACATCACGGCGCTGGTCGCCGGCGAGAGCCACTATTTGAGCTTGGACATGACCGTGCTGTTCAACGAGAAGACGACCGGGCGGGCCCGCTTCGAGTTTGACCTGGTGGACGATGACCTGAGCCGTCAGGTCTACGAAGTGGTGCGCGACCTGCACTGCTGGATGGGAGGGGTGCGGGTCGAGGAGGACGACGGCGAGTTCGCGGTGCGGGCGATCCTTTACCTGAAGGCGTTCCCCCAGGTGGGTGCGCACTGACGGGCACGCCTCGCCCAGGGTTCTCGACCGTGCTTGGGCGTGTGCGCCGTCCGCGCCGGGCTGGCCGGCGGGGCCGTGGTGGCACTTCGCGGGCCGGCGCGCGAGGGCGGGATCGGGCGGTGCCGGCCGGGCGGTCGCGTCGGCAGGTATGGACAGGATCGGGTTGACACGGTGGGCAACACCATCACCGTCTGCAAACGTCTGCTCAGCCACACCCGGCCATACTGGTTCCGGATGACGCTGGGCATTTTGTGCGGGGTGCTGGCCGGCGGTTCGCTGCTCGGCATTTTCACCTCATCGGGGCTGTTGCTGGCCCCGTTCGAGGGCAACCGTGCGGCCGTGGGCGTGCAAGCCGTGGGCCCGGCGGACGCGGCGGCCGCCCCGTCTGCAGCCCAGCCCGCCGTGGGCGGCGGCTTTGTCGCCGCGGCCGAGCGTCTGGCCTCGCGCTACGGCATCCCGGTGTGGGACGGCACCCGCATGAGCTGGCAGTTCGTGGGGCTGGCGTTGATCGGGCTGCCGTTGTCGTTCCTGCTGAAGTCGCTGTGCACGTACTTCAATCAGTACTACATGCGCTGGGTGGGGGCGCGGGTGGTGCGCGACCTGCGCGACGAGCTTTTCGCCAACCTTCAGAACCAGTCGTTGAAATACTACGGCAAGTGCGATGTCGGCGGGCTGATCAGCCGCTGCACGCACGACACCCTGCTCATCGAGAACGCCATCTCCAACACCATCGGCGACTTGACCCGCGCCCCGGTCGAGATCGTGGTCTCGCTCGGCTTCATCGTGTACGCCGGGATCACCCGCGGGCTGATCGGCCCCCTGTTTGGCCTGGCACTGATCTTCCCCATCGTCATCGTGCCAATCGTGGTCATGGGCAACCGCGTCCGGCGGTACACCCGCACGGCGCTGCGGGGGGTTTCCGGGCTGGCCTCGCGCATGCAGGAGACCTTGACCGGCATCCGTGTGGTCAAGGCCTTCCACACCGAGTCGGCGGAAATCCAGCGTTTCCGGCGGATGGGCAGGGACTACTTCCGCTCGGTCATTGGCGCCTTGCGGGCCGAGCTGCTGATGACCCCGCTGATGGAGCTGGTCGGGGTGGTGGCCGCCTGCGCCGGGGTGGTGTTCTGCTATGCGCGGGGCATCAATCCGTCGGACATCGTGCCGATCGCGGTCGCCGCCGTCTATGCCTACCGTCCGATCAAGCAACTGGCCAAGGCCAACGCCAGCGTGCAGCGCAGCGTGGCCGCCGGCGAGCGCATCTTCTCGCTGCTGGACGTCGACACCGCGCTGCCCGAGGCCGCCGACGCCGTCAAGGTCACCGAGTTCAAGGACCGCATTGTGTTCGACGGCG
>MVZH01000139.1 GCA_002068325.1 Lentisphaerae bacterium ADurb.BinA184
CCCCGAACTCTGAACTCCGAACTCTGAACTCCGAACTCTGAACTCCGAACTCCGAACTCCGAACTCTAATCCCTGATCCCCCGAACCTTGAACCCGGAATCCCCGAACCCCCAAACCCCCTCCTCCTTCATCCTTGACCTTTCACCCCTCAGCCTTCACCCCTCAGCTTTCATCCCTCTCTGAAACCTCGAACCCGCAACCTAGGCCCCCCCCATGACTTCCCGCGAACGCATTCTCGCCGCCATCCGCCATCAGCCCATGGACCGGGTGCCCGTGGACATCTGTGCAACCGATGAAGTCTGGGCGAAGCTGGCCCGGCACTTCGGCTCCGCCGAGGAAGCCCGCCGCCAGCTGCACATCGACAATTTCGGCGGCGTGGGCGCCAAGTATGTCGGCCCGCCCCCGCCGCCCACCCCCGAGGGTGAGTGGGCCGACACCTGGGGCATCCGCTACCGGCGCGTCGCCTACGACACCGGAACCTACGGCGAGACGTCCTTCCATCCCCTAGCCGCGGCCCAAACCCTTGACGACCTCGAACGCTACCCCTGGCCGCGCGCCGAGTGGTTCGACTGCTCCGAGATGCGGGCCGAGGCCGAGCGGCAACACGCGACGCACGTCGTGCAGTGCGGCTACATGGCCCCCTTCTACTACCACAACCTCCTGCGCGGACTCGAACAGTCCCTCATCGATCCCCTCCTCGACCCCGACTTCACCCACCACCTGCTCAACCGGCTGGCCGACAGCTTCTACACCTGCCACCGCCGCATGTTCGAGGCCTGCGCCGGGCTCATCGATATCGCCCAGGTCACCGACGACCTCGGCGGCCAGCACGGCCCCCTCATCAGCCTGGAAACCTACCGCGAGTTCTACAAGCCCCACCACCGGCGCTTCTGCGACCTCTGCCACGAGTTCGGCATCACCGTCTTCCACCACGACGACGGCAGCATGCGGGCCTTTATCCCCGACCTGCTGGAGCTCGGCATCGGCGTCCTCAACCCCGTGCAATGGGTCTGCCCCGGCATGGACCGGGCCGAGCTGAAACGCGAGTACGGCGCGCGGCTGTGCTTCCACGGCGGCGTCGAAAACCAGCGCATCCTCCCCTTCGGAACCCCGGCCGAAGTCCGCGCCGAGGTGCGCCAGTGCATCGACACCCTCGCCGCCGACCGCACCGGCTACATCCTCGCCTCCTCCCACAACATCCAGGCCAACACCCCGCTGGAGAACATCCTCGCCCTCTACGACGAAGCTTGGACCTACGGACGCTTCGCGTGACCCGGCCCCGGCGCCCCCTCACACCTCGTTGGTGGCGCGGAAGATGTCGTGATGCTGAAGCTCGAGCCGGATGCCGACGCCGGCCAGCGCCCCCTGCATCTCCTGCCTGAAGGTGCGCACGTTGCAGCCGGCCGGCAGGTCAATGGCCAGGATCATCGTGTACTGCCCGGCCTGCACCCGGGTGGTGAAGTCAACGATGTTGATGCCGCGGTCGCGCAGGTAGGTCGAGACCGCCGCCACCAGCCCGGTCCGGTCGGCGCCCACCGCGGTCAGGACATAGTGGTCCTCGCTGTACCCGGCCGGCTCCGGCACCACCGCCTCCGGCGGTTGGCGGATGCCGACTTCGAAGGGGTCGGCCGCGTCGATCGCGCGCAGGGCGTTCCGCAGGCCCTGCCGAGTCACCGACTCGGGGAAGGAGGCGACCAGGATCATGGTGAAGTGGCCGCACACCACCGTCTGGCTGAGGTCCGCCAGGTTGCCGCCGAGGTCACGGATGGCGGTCGTCACGTCGGCGACGATGCCGATGCGGTCGCGGGTCATGATCGAGATGACGAAGGAGTTGGCCATGATGTCACCGTTTGCCGCGTGGGATGGGCCGTCAACCAAGGGTCGGCATCCTGCCTTCCCGATCGCCGCGGCACGCTTCGATCGCCCGGCGACCCGCCTACTGTAGCCCTGCCCGACAGGCGGTCAACCGACGCCGCGCCCGCTTGCACGCCCACGGTTAGGGGTTACGTTCACGGCTTCCTGCGCGGGAGAACAGCCGCGCGCACGAGCGGAGAAGGATTCATCCATGCTGCGCATCGGAATGGCCACGCGTGAGTTCACCCCGGACCGGCCCGCCATGATCCACGGCCAGATGCACCGCCGGATCGGGCGCACCGCCCTCGATCCGCTGACCGTGACGGCTTTCGCCTTCGAGGCGGCGGACGGCACGGCCCGCACCATCCTCGTCTCCTGCGACCTGGCCGGGGTGCCGGACAGCCTCGTCGAGGCGACCCGCAGCCGCCTGGCCACGCTGGCACCGGATTTCCCCCTCGAACACCTGGTCATGTTCGGCACCCACACCCACACCTCGCTGGTCATCGAGGATGGCTACTACGCCCACCCCGGCGGCGACGTGATGACGACGGCGGAGTGCCTGGCGCGGGTTGCGGACTCCGCAGCCGAGGCGGCCGCGGAGGCGTGGGCATCCCGCGTCCCGCGTCTGGTCAACCGCGCCTTCGGCCACGCGGTGGTCGGGCACAACCGCCGGGCCGTCTACGCCGACGGCAGCGCCCGCATGTACGGCAACACCAACCGGCCGGACTTCACCCACATCGAAGGCGGAGACGATCACGGACTGGACATGCTCTTCGTGTGGGAGCCGGGCGGGCAGCTGGCCGGCGTCGCGCTGGTCATCCCCTGCCCGTCGCAGGTTGATGAAGGCCTTGAGCAGTTCTCCGCCGACTACTGGCACGACGTGCGCGAGGAGCTGCGCGCCCACTACGGGCAGGACTTCTGCGTGCTCGGGCTGTGCGGCGCCGCCGGCGACCAGTCCCCCCACTTCCTGTTGGGCGGCGCCCAGGAGGCCGAGATGCGCCGGCGCCGGGGGCTCAGCGAGCGCCAGGAGATCGCCGAGCGGGTCGCCGACGCGGTCGGGCGGGCCCTGGCCTGCACCGAACCGCTCGCCGCCGGCGTCCCCTTCGCCAAGACCGTCCGCAGGGCCGAACTCACCCCGATGGCCGTCACCCAGGCGCAACGGGATGCCGCCCAAGCCGAATACGAACGCTGCGTGCGCGAGAACCAGGACCTCTCGTTCTGGTATCCCTCGCGGCAGCGTGAGGTCGTCGAGCGGTTTGACCGCGGCGAGGCCGCGCCGCCGCACCCCGTCGAAGTGCACGGCCTGCGCATCGGCGACCTCGGCATGGTCACCAGTCCATTCGAGCTGTTCGTGGACTACGCGGCGCGGATCAAGGCGCGCAGCCCGGCGGGGCAGACCGCGGTCGTCCAGCTTGCCTCGGGCCGCGGTCTTTATCTGCCCACCGAGCGGGCGGTGCGGGGCGGGCATTACGGCGCCAGCCCCGTGGTCTGTCCGGTCGGGCCCGAGGGCGGGCAGGAGCTGGTCGAGGCCTCGCTGGCCGTGCTTACGGATCTCTTCGCGCCAGCCCCGTGACCCGCACCGGGTTGCCTGGCCACGGGGCGAGGACGGCATGTCGCCATGCCAACGCCGCGTGGCGCGGGCCGACGGCGTGCCCTTTCCCCTGAGCGGCGTCCCGCCTTTCGCCGGTCGGCGGCGCGGCCAAGGCCTGTCCAGGCCGGAACCCTCCGCCCTCGCCCCGCCACCACGCCCCGTCTCCCCCCGCGATAAAGGCAATTATTAGGACTGACCCCGGGTGGATCCATTCGGTGCCGCGGATTTCGCCGCCACCGTCCCTTGACTTGCCGTGTTCCGACGGTAAAGTACGAATCTCTCCGCGCGGGAGAGTGTGTTTCCCTGTCCGCGGGGGCGTAGCTCAATTGGTTAGAGCGCTGGCCTGTCACGCCGGAGGTTGCGGGTTCGAGCCCCGTCGCTCCCGCCACGTCCTTTCGGTCGCCGGTCGCCGCGAGGGGCGGCGCGAACCGCACCGTCGGGTTCCCCGTCTTTGCCGTCCCCTGTCCTTCCCTCCCGCCAGCCGGCTGTGACCTTCCGTTGCCCGCGCCTCGCCGCGAGGCCCGCCGTCCCCGGATGTGCGTGAAAACGCCCTGTGTTTTCACGCACAGTGGGCGCTTTCCGTCCCTGGGGTTATGTTTCATCCTTTTCGCCGGGTCCGTGGTTGGCCGGTCTCACCGCCGCCAGGCCCGGCGCAGGCCGAGGAGCGTCATGCGCAAGCACAGGAACATGCCGGCTGCCCGGCCCGGCGTCGGCGCCGCCGCGACCCGCGGCGGGGAGAAGGCCCGGCCCCGGGCGGCGGGGCGTCGCCGGACGGCGCCGCGCGCGCTGCCGGTGTTCCCGTTGCAGCAAACGGTGCTGTACCCCTTCACGATCACCTCGCTGTCGGTGGAGTCGCCCGAGCTCATCCAGATGCTCGACGAGGTGGCGAAGGGCGACCGTTGCGTGGCGTTCGTTCCCTCGAGCGGCGCGGGGCCGGGCCAGCTTGCGGCCATGGGCTGCCTGGGGCGGATGGTGAAGATGCTGCGCCTTCCCGACGAGTCGCGCCGGATCTTGGTGCGGGGGCTGGCCCGCGTCAAGGTCGAGAGGGTGCTGCGCACCGCCCCCTACACGGTCGCCGAGGTGCGGACGGTCTCGGTGCCCGAGGACAAGACGCTGGAGACCGAGGCGATGGCCAAGGCGGCGCACACCCAGTTCCAGCACATCCTGTCCACGTCGTCCATGTTCCCTGACGAGCTCAAGGTGGTTGTGCACAACCTCGACGACTACAGCCGCCTGGCCGACCTGGTCGCCGACACCCTGACGTTGAGTTTCGACGAGCGGCTGACGGTCCTGGCGACGCTTGACCTGCGCAAGCGCTTCGAGCAGGTGCTGGGCTTCCTGGCCCGCGAGGAGGTCATGCTCAAGGTCGGCGGCGAGATTCAGAACAAGGTCAGCTCCGAGTACACGAAGAACCAGCGCGAGCACTTCCTGCGCGAGCAGCTCAAAGCCATCCATGAGCAGCTCGGCGAGCCGCCCGAGTCGCCCGACCTGAAGGAGCTGCTGGCCCGCATCGAGAAGGCGCAGCTGCCGGGGCCGGCCCGCGAGGCGGCCGTGGCCGAGGTCGAGCGCCTGCGTCTCATGCACCCCGCCGCCGCCGAGTACAACGTCGCGCGCACCTATGTTGACTGGCTGGTCTCCCTGCCTTGGAACCGCTTTTCGCGCGACCGCCTCGACCCGGCCAAGGCGCAACGCATGCTCGACCACGACCACTACGACCTGAAGAAGGTCAAGGAGCGCATCCTGGAGTTCCTGGCGGTGCTGGCGTTGCGCCGGGACATGAAGGCGCCGATCCTGTGCTTCGTCGGGCCCCCGGGTGTGGGCAAGACCTCGCTGGGCCAATCGATCGCGCGGGCCCTGGGCCGGCGGTTCGTGCGGGTCTCGCTGGGCGGCATCCGCGACGAGGCGGAGATCCGCGGGCACCGGCGGACCTACGTCGGGGCGCTTCCCGGCCGCATCATCCAGAACCTCAAGCGGGCCGGGACGGCCAACCCGGTTTTCATGCTCGACGAGATTGACAAGCTCGGCACCGACTTCCGCGGCGACCCGTCGAGCGCCCTGCTCGAAGTCCTCGACCCGCAGCAGAACAACGCCTTCTCCGACCACTACCTGGAAGTCCCCTTCGACGTCTCCAACGTCCTGTTCATCACCACCGCCAACCTGACGGACCCGATCCCGCCCGCCCTCCGGGACCGCATGGAGATCATCAGCCTGCCCGGCTACACCCAGGAGGAGAAGCTGGAGATTGCGCGGCGCTTCCTGGTGCCGCGGCAGATTGCGGCGGCGGGGTTGCGGCCGCGGCAGCTGGGGTTTGAGCGGGCGGCGCTGGCCTACATCATAGCCGAGTACACGTCCGAGGCCGGCGTGCGCAACCTCGAACGCGAGATCGGCTCGGTCTGCCGCAAACAGGCCCGCGCCCTGGTCGAGGGCCGTTTCCGCCCCAACCAGCGCCGTGTCATCAAGGAGGACATGATCCCCGGCTTCCTCGGCCCCAAGCGGGTCTTCGTGGACAAGGTCACCGACCGCACCCGGCCCGGCATCACCACCGGCCTGGCGTGGACCAGCGCCGGCGGCGAGATCATGGCGATCGAGGCGACGACGGTGCCGGGCCGCGGCGGCCTCATCCTCACCGGCTCGCTCGGCGAGGTCATGAAGGAGAGCGGGCAGCTCGCCTTCAGCCTGGTCCGCAGCCGGGCCGCGGAGTTCGGCTTTGACCCCGATGGGCTCAAGCGAAGCGACCTGCATGTGCATGTGCCGGCCGGGGCCACGCCCAAGGACGGCCCGTCGGCCGGGCTGGCCATCGCCGCCGCCATGCTGTCGCTGTTCACCGGGCGCGCCCCCCACCCGCGCCTGGCCATGACCGGCGAGATCTCCCTGCAGGGCCGCGTGCTGCCGGTCGGCGGGATCAAAGAGAAGGTGCTGGCCGCCGCGCGGGCCGGGGTCCACACCATCCTGTTGCCCAAGGACAATGCCGGTGACATCCAGGACGAGCTGCCGGCCGAGATCATGGCCAGCCTCGACCTCAAGCTGGTCGGAACCGTGGACGAAGCCCTGCGGCTGGTCTTCCCCGAGCCGGGCGCCTAGCGGAGCGCGTCAATGGAAACCTTGATTCCTGCGATCCTCTTCACCCTGCTGCTGCCGATCTGGCGGGAGCGTCCGATCACCCCGGTTGACCTGGTGCCCGGGCCGTACCCGCTGCACGTCGAGCCGGCCGACATCGTCTTTGCCGGGCAGGGCTTTGCCTACGCCGACGACGAGGTGCGCACGCTGTTCGCCCAGAACCTGGGCAAGACGCAGAACTCGGCGGCCGCGGCCGTCCTCCTCGAACAGTTGGGCCGCGAGAAGGAGGTGCGGGCCGTGGCCTCGCTGCTCAAGCAGCTGGCCAACCTGCCGCAGCCGCCGGGGGCGTCCGTCGAGTCCACCATCCTGGGTTTCTTCGGGCATGAGTCCGAGGCGGTACGGTTGTGGGCCGCGTATTTTTACGGGCAGTTGCCCGATGCCCGCGCCGCCGAGCTGATCGCCCTGGCGCACAAGGATCCCTCGCTGCCCGTGCGCCGCCACGCGGTGCTGGCCGCCACCGCGCCGGCCGTCCAGCTCAAGTTCGTCGAGCTCGATGCGTTGCGCAAGGCTGACGACACCGTGCTGCGCAGCCTGGCCTGGGGCGTGTCCTGCTGCACTGGCGATGCCGAGGAGTACGCAGAACCCATCGTGGCGGCCTGTTCCGACCCCGACATCGGGGTGCGCTACGCCTTGGCCGACCATGCGGACGCCCTGCCTGGCGCCGTCGCGGTGCCGGTGATCGAGCGGCTGGCCGGCGACCCGCACGTCAGTGTGCGCGCCCGCATCGCCGACAAGGCGGCGGCCGTGCACGGCGACAACCTGCTGGGCATCACCCTGGCGCTCGCCGTGGACACCGACTACGACGTGCGCCGCGCCGCCACCGCCGCCCTCGCCGCCTTCCCCGGCCAGCCCGCCGCCGAGATGCTGGTGCAGCGCTTCGGCGACGCGCACGCCTTCGTGCGCGCCGAGGCGGAAGAGAGCGCCGTGCGGATGCACGCGGCCTTCCCCATGGCCGACGCCGCCGCCACGCGGCTGGCCGACCCCGACCCCAACGCCCGGCTGTGCGTGTTCAACGTGCTCGGCCGCGTCCAAGGGCTGGCCCACACCCGCGCCGTCGCCGCCCAGCTCCCGAAGGAGGAGCGCCCCGAGAACCTTGCCGCCGCGCTGCGCGCCCTCGCCCGGCTGGGCTACAAGGAGTCGGTCCCGCTGATCCTGGGCTACAGCGACCATGCGGCCGCCATCGTGCGCGAGGGCGCCGCCATGGCCATGGGCAACCTCGACGATGCCGCGGTGGACGAGGTGCTGCTGAAACGGGTGCGCGACGAGTCGCAGCCTGTCCGCTACGCCGTGATCGTCTCCATGGGGCGCTTGGGCAAGACCGTGTTCTCGCCGACGTTGCTGGCCATCCTCATGAGCACCGGCCAGTCACCGGAGTTCACCTCCGACCAGCGGGCCGCCGCCTGCTGGGCCGCCGGCCGCACCGTGCCGCTGGACCGCGCCCTCGCCGACCGCCTGTTGGCGCAGGCGACCACGCCGGTGGTGTGGACCCCCATGGGCATGGTCTTTGAACCCGACTACATCCTGGCCTCGGCCAACTGGGCGCTGTGCGAGGCGGCGCGGCGGGACGCGCGCTGGCGCCCCTACGCGGAGAACGTGATCGCCCGGCACTCGCGCGAGCCGACGAAGGAGGAGATGTACATGGGCGGCCCCGGGGTCCTCGTGCCCTCGGCCGAATTGCGCGACGCGGCCCGCCAGGCCCAGGGGTTCCTCGACGGCAAGGAGGTCGAGGCCCGCGAGCGTCCCACCCGCAGCATGCGTCTCCTCTACCGCCCCTCACGCCGCGTCGAGGAACCGGCCGCGGCGACGCCATAACGCGCCTCGCGCAGGCAGTCCTCCGTCAGCCGCGCCGTCTGCTCCCAGGGGAAGCGGGCGGCCTGGCGCAGGCCCTTCTCGACCATCTGCCCTCGGCGTGCGGGATCCCCCAGCACGGCCTGCAGCGCCGCCGCCAGCGCGGCCGGGTCTTCCGGGTCAACTTGGATGGCGGCGTTGCCGAGCACCTCGGGCAGTGCGCCGCGGTCGCTGGCGACCACCGGGGTTCCGCAGGCCATCGCTTCGAGGGGCGGCAGCCCGAACCCCTCGTAGAGCGACGGGAAGACAAACACCTCGGCCAGCCCGTAGAGGCACGGCAGATCCTCGGGCGGCACGTACCCGACGCGGTGTACCGCCGCGGCCAGGCCGGACTCGCGAAGCTGCCCCTCGACCGCCCCGCACCCCCACCCCCGTGCCCCGGCAATCACCAGGCGGACTTCGGCGGCGGACCGTTTGCGGAGTCCGCAAAAACCGGCCACGATGCCCGGCAGGTTCTTCTTCGGCTCATTGTGGCCGAGGAAGAGGATGAACCGCGGCGGCAGGGCGTAGCGTTCGCGCACGGCCTGGCGTTGGGCGGGTTCGGTGCACGGGCGGAAGCGCGCCGCCACGCCGAGGGGGATCACCCGCACCTTTCCGGCGGCGCCGGGGAAGCGCCCGACGAGGTCGTGGCGGGTGGACTGTGACGGCACGATGATGCGGCGGGCGCGGCGGATCGAGAGCGGCATCTGGAGGCGGTAGTTGAGGGCGTTCGAGCGCTTGCACCACTGCGGGAACCGCAGGGCAATCAGGTCGTAGACGGTGAGGACCGCCGGCGCCCCGGCGACGAGCGGCGCCACGTAGCCGGGGGCGTGGAGCAGGTCACAGGCCGCCGCCCGCACCCGCCACGGCAGGACGGTCTGCTGGTAGAGGATGCGGAGCAGCCGCGAGCGGGCCGGCAGCCGGCAGCGCCGGGTGAGGAAGCGCGGCCCGGTGATGTCGGGCAGCGGCGAGTCGGCGCGCAGGAACAGGCGGTACTCCTCCTGGCCGCCGGCGGCGAGGGCGCGGGCGAGCTCGAGGATGGCGTTCTCGACCCCCGTCTCGCCGCGGTTCACCAGCAGTCCGTCAATGGCGATGCGCACGCTTGCCAGTCTCCGTGGGCGGCCCCGGCGTGGCCGCCGCATCCTCCGCCCGGCGCCGGCCTGGGCTCAGCCGGTCAAGTCGGTCTGCACCACCTCGCCGGGGCGGGTCGCCACGCCCGGCCACAGCTTGCGGCCGGGATAGATGGAGGTGTGGATGCCGGTGTGGACGCCGTCGCCGATGATGGCCCCGAGCTTGCGCCGCCCGGTGTCCACCAGCCTCCCGCCGGCCAGCGACCGGTGGCAGGCGCCGTCATGGCGGAAATTCGCGGTGATGGTGCCGGCGCCGAAGTTGGTGTTTTGGCCGACGATTGAGTCGCCGCAGTAGCTGAGGTGTCCCATGCCGACGCCGTTCATGAGGATGGAGTTCTTGATCTCGACTGCCTGGCCGATGTGGCAGTCGTCGCCGATCGCCGTGGCCCCGCGCAGGTAGCAGTTGGGGCCGATCTTGCAGTGGCGCCCGATGACCACGGTGCCCTCGATGAACACTCCGGGCAGGACGCGCGAGCCCTCGCCGAGCACGAGGATGCCCTCGACGGTGGCCAGCGGGCTGAGCTCGCCGCAAAGGTCCGGAGACCGGACGGCCGCGAGCAGGAGCTCATTCACGCGGAGCAGATCCCACGGGTACCGGATGAGGAGGCTCTCCGCCCCGGCGGCGAGGCTTTCTGCGGACTCCGCAGGGCCGCGCGGGCTGGCGGCGCTCCAGGCGAGGGCGACGCCGGCGGCGTCGCGCAGGGCGGCCGGCGCCGGGGCTGCGGCGAGGCGTTCGAGGTCGGCTGGGGCGACCCAGGCATCGGATCGCATGTACACGGCGTGGTCCGGCTTGCCGAGGCGGGCGAGGAGGGCGTGTTGCGCCTCGGCCAGCGGGCGGTTGGCGACGGGGCAGGCGCCCAGCTCGCGGCGGCACGTCACTGGTTCACAGGTGATCGGAGTCGGAAACGGCGCCAAGGTCGGAGGCATGCACCACTCTCCTCGCGGGCGGGGACGGCTCGGCCGGCGTCGGCCCGCCCACCGCCATAGTCTAGCCGCCTTCGAACGCCGCCGCAACGCGCCTCGGGGTCAGTCCTAATAATTGCCTTTTGGGGGTATCCATTTCAACCGGAATCGCCGTCATCCTTCTGCCAGGGGCGCTCCGCGGACGGGCGCTCCAGGCTCGGCGGGTGCCCGTGCGTCAGCGGCGGCACCGGGGGAACGGAGCGGGGACGCCGCGTCACGATGAGATCGCGGTACCGAACCGGAGCATGGGTCACGGCCAACTCAAGAACGCGGTAGAACGACATCCCGCGACTACGGGATCGACGACGGTTGAACCGGAAGACAAATTCGTTGAGGTAGCTTGCGAGATGCGCCTCGTCTCCAGATCCCTGGTGGGTGCCCAGCAGCCAGTGCTTGGCCAACGAAGCAACCCGATGGGGAGCACCCAGATCCTCCTGACCCGGTTCGGTACCGCGGGTGCGGGCCGCCCGCTGGCTACGCGGTTCGTGACAGTAGCCGAGGTTGTCCAACCCTCGATATCCCATCCATCCGTCAGTGACGACGGTGGTTCCCGGCTCCACGTGGTCTGCCACGAACGCATGCAGCGAGGAAGCCGAACCGTCAACGATCGGCGCGATCCTGCAGCGGCCGTACCCTTTGCCTGGCTGTATCTCGACGGCAATGGCGGCCAGGACCTTCTTGCCTCGTGCGCGGCCGCCACTCAGCCCGGGTTCTTCACCCCCGAAGTAGCTTTCGTCGACCTCCACACAGCCCTTCAGGCGATCCCGGCCCGGGCGTACCAGCACCGACCGTACCCGATGCAGCATGGCCCACGCCGTCTGGTAGGAGCCGATCTCCAGCACCCGTTTCAGGGCCAACGCGGAAATCCCATCCTTGCCGGTCGTAAAGTGCCAGCACGCCGTAAACCACACGGTCAACGGCGTCCGTGTACGATCAAAGATCGTGCCCGCCGTTACCGACGTGCGCGCGCCGCACGCGGGACACATGAACCGGCCGTCGCCCAGTCGCCATCCGCAACCGTGGGCACAACCAGGGCAGACGAATCCTTCGTGCCATCGCAGCCATTCCAGATAGTCCAGGCAGTCTGCATCGCTTCGGAACCATGCCAGGGACTCGCCCATGGACTTCGGGTAGTCTACGCCTGCACGAGGGCTGTCCATGCTGGTAAAACAGCCGCACTCCGGTTAAATGGATACCCCCGATTGCCTCTGCCGTGGTGGGGGGCGGGAGGCGGTGGAGGGTGGAAGGTGGAGGGTGGAAGGTGGAGGGTGGAGGTGTCTTGTCCTGATATACGTTGACACT
>MVZH01000140.1 GCA_002068325.1 Lentisphaerae bacterium ADurb.BinA184
GGCCACCGCCGCCAACATGATGGGCGACAAGACGCGCGCCGACTTCCTGCCGAAGCTCGAGAAGTCCATCCTCCGGTTGCAGCAGCCCGCGGGCGCCTTCGCCCAGCACAGCGGCTACGACGGCGGCGTCTACTCCACGTCATTCGCGTTGATCTGCCTGGCCGTCCGCTACCAGTACCTGCCGATCTACCAGGAGTGAGCCGCGGCCGGGCGCGCTGACTGTCAAGCGGCCGGAATACGTCGAGTCCGTGAACCCTTGAGGTTGGCGGGCAGGCGCGGTTGGAAGACCTCGGTGCCACACGCGCCCGCCTTGGGGCGCTTCGCATGGGGTAAGCCGAAGATCCCCCGGTTGCACCGGGGGCTGCAGACCGCCGCCCCTCCGGGGCCTCCACGACCCACGATGCCCCCTGGCGCGTCGGGGGCCTGCTGCGCCGAAGCGCGTTCGCGCGCGAAGGCTGGGCGCCGCGCCCTACCAGCGACCCCGGTTCCTTACCGGCCGCTCCGCCATGCCCTATGCGCCACGCGCCATGCGCTCTGCCCCATGCCCTACGCGCCACGCGCCGCGCCCCACGGAGTCACCGGCGGAGTCCGCCGGCGCCACGCCTTGCCTTCCACCCTCCGCCTTTCGCCCTGCCCTCCGCCCCTACCTCCGTCGGCGCAGCAACGCCAGGCCGCCCAGCGCCAGCACGGAGAGCGTCGCCGGCTCGGGAACCGGGGTGCCGAAGAGTTGGAACTCGCCCAGCTCGACGGGGTTGAGGTTCGGCCCCCAGCTCAGGCGCACGTACTGGGCCAGAAGCGGCGCCGTGCTGTAGGGGGAGTTGAGCACGACATAGCCGAGCTCGCGCGGCGGATTTTCAGTCCGGAAATGCCACTCACTGTCGCTGTAGACGGTGGTCCAACTCGCCCCGTCCATCGAGACTTCGAGCGCCATGTTGGCCAGGTAGCGGCCGCTGTCGTACTGGGGGATGAAGGCGCCGTTGATCAGGTACTTCTGGCTGAGCTGGAACTGGATCGATCCACCGGCCGTGTCGGGCTTGGCGCCGTTGCTGCCGTGGATGTGGTCATACCAAGTCGGGCTGTAGCCGCTGCCGGTGATGGTGGCCGGCGCGTCTTCGTCATACAGGATATTGTAGGTGCCGTCGATGGCGAGACTTTCGCCGCTGGCCAGGTAGGCGCCGACGTTGTTGCACTCGGCCAGGTAGTAGTCAGTCCCCGTGTCCATCGTGAACTGCAGCCGTAGCTTGTCCGTGGTGACCGGCGTGCTGAGGGGATGCGTGTACAGGCCCTCAAAGCGTCCGGCGTCGGCATTGCTGGCGATGATGTTGCCGTCGCCGTCGAGGAACTGGTAGTTGTTGGGGCTGTGGTTGTAGGCGCGCCAGAAGACGTCAAGGTTGCCCAGTGTCACCTCCTGCGGGAACGTCCATTCGGCGTAGGCGAGGTACGGCGTGCCGCCCTTGTTCACCCGCCAGCCGCTGCCAGGAGCGGAGTAGTCGACGGCGCGCCAAGCCGGATCGCCGGAATAGACGACCGGGAGGCCGTACGTGCCGTCGGCATCCCACCGTTCGAGCAGGTTCACTTCGGTCGGATTGAGGAACGTCCACTGCGCCGCCTGCGCGGCGCCGACTCCGAGCACCACCATCACAAGGGCCGCGATCACCAGGTTGCTGAGGCTGCGGGTCATGGTCGGGTCTCCTTCCTGTCTGGGGTTTGAGGGCCGGGACGGGTCGAGGGCCTGAGGTTGGACAACGCCTCGTCAAGGCACAATTCGTCACCTGCCGAGACCATTCCGGGCAGGTGTGAGGGAGTGTACAGGAACAAATATACTCGCCCGGCCGCCGGGAATCAATGGCCCGGACGCCCCACCACCACACGCGCCCGCCCTGGGGCGCTTCGCATGGGGTGATCCGAAGATCCCCCGGTTGCACCGGGGGCTACAGACCGCCGCCCCTCCGGGGCCTCCACGACCGACGATGCCCCCTGGCGCGTCGGGGGCCTGCCGCGCCGAAGCGCCTTCGCGCGGAAAGGCGGGGTGCCGCGCCCTCCCTGCAACCCCGGTTCCTGACCGGCCGCTCCGCCATGCGCCATGCGCCATGCGCTCTGCCCCATGCCCTACGCGCCATGCGCTCTGCCCCATGCCCTATGCGCCATGCGCTCTGCCCCATGCCCTATGCGCCACGCCCTACGCGCCATGCGCCATGCGCTCTGCGCCATGCCCTATGCGCCATGCGCCGCGCACCGGTGGTCTTTGCGGAGTTCGCAACCGGGGAGTATGTTATGTTTCTTTTTGCCCCGATGGCGCCTGGCGCGGGGGGGGACGAGGCATGGTTCCCCGGTTGTCGCGCCGGCGCCCGGTGCCGGCAGTCCGGAGAAGGTCATGAAAAAAACTGGGTTGCCGGACTGGACAGGCCCGTGCCTCGCCGCTATAGTAAGCGTTCTGTTTTGCGTGTTTCCGGTCTCGGCTGACGAGGCGGCATCCCCGCCGGCCGAGATGTCGGCAAGCCTCGAAGAGGCCCGAGTCGCCCGTGCGGTGGCTGAGCAGCGTTGCGTGGAGCTCGGCGCGGAGCTCAAGCGGGCCGTCGACGAACTGGAGACGATGCGACGGCGGTACGCGCAGCTGAGCGTGCAGTCGCGGCTTCAGGCGGCGGAGTTTGAGGACTTGCAGTTGCGGGTGGCGGGTCTGCTGGTCGAAGGCCGTGAGGATCCGGCGGCGGTGGCCCTTCCGCAGGCGCTGGAGAGCCTCGACCGGATGGTGAAAGGCAACGCCGAGCTGTACGGCGGCGTTCGAGAGTTTGGCCGATACCTGGCCGCGGTGCTGGACGTGCTTCAGCCCAGTGCCGTGGTGCGTCGTGAGATCTCCGAGCGGTACGCGCGGTTGGAGACAGCCGTGGACCGGCTGGAGCGGTTGCCGTCGTTAGTCGCCGGGCGAGGCGGCACCGTGGATCGTGTGCGGCGCGAGTGCCGGGTGCTGGCCGTCAGTGATGATCTCCAGGTGGTGATTCTGGACGCGGGCACCGACGGCGGCGTCCGCCTCGGCATGGTCTGGCACGTGGTTGCTGAGGACGTGCCGGTGGCCGAGTTCCGGGTGGTGGCGGTGCGGCCGACGCTGTGCGCGGCGATGCCGGTCAAGGGCGGGTTGCGACGGGTGGCCGCCGGGATGCTGGCGCGGGCCGGCGAGCGGCCCGCTCCCGGGAACTGAGACGGCAGGCAGAAGGGACAGGCAAGATGGAAGCCCGAGCGGTCAGCAAATACGTGCGCATTTCGGCGTTCAAGGCGCGTCAGGTGATCCATCTGGTGCGCGGCAAGCCGGCCGGGGAGGCGCTGGCGATGGTGCAGCTGATCCCGCGCAAGGCGGCCCGTCTGGTGGCGGAGACGTTGCGCTCGGCGATTGCCAATGCGGAGAGCAGCGAGAAGGCGGGGGTGAACGCGAAGGATCTGCGGGTGAAGGAGGCGGTGGTCGGGGAGGGGCCGACGATGCGGCGTTTCCGTCCCAAGGCGCGGGGCATGGCCGGCCGCGTCCGCAAACGTTCGAGCCACATCACGATCGTCGTCACCGACGGCAAGGAATAAGCGCGGAAGGAGAACGCCGTGGGCCAGAAAGTCAATCCGATCAGTTACCGGCTTCCCGTGACCAGGGACTGGCGGTCGCGCTGGTTCGCCGGCAAGGCGGCCTTCGGGCCCCAGGTGCTTGAGGACCTGCGCATCCGCGACTATGTGAAGGGCGAGCTGCAGAGCGCCGCAGTCTCGCGCATCAACATCGAACGGTTTGCCAACCGCATCCGCATCACCGTGTTCTCGGCGCGTCCCGGGCTGGTGATCGGCCGCAAGGGGGCGGAGATCGAGCGGCTGAAGGATCAGGTGGCGAAGCTGTCGGGCAACAAGGAGATCTTCCTGGACATCAAGGAGGTCAAGCAGCCCGAGACCGACGCCCAGCTGGTGGCCGAGAGCATTGCCGAGCAGCTGGTGCGGCGCATCAGTTTCCGCCGGGCCATGAAGCGGGCGGTTCAGACGGGGCTGGAGATGGGGGCGCTGGGGGTGCGCGTGCGGTGCGCGGGCCGCCTCGGCGGGGCCGAGCTGGCGCGCACCGAGCAGTACAAGGAAGGCAAGGTCCCGCTGCACACGCTGCGGGAGAATATCGATTACGGGTTCTGCGAAGCCCGTACGGTGGCCGGCAAGATCGGCGTGAAGGTCTGGATCTGCAAACCGCAGCAGACGGAGGACAGCAGCGATGGCTCTGATGCCAAAACGCGTAAAGCACCGAAAGGTGCAGCGCGGCCGAGTTCGCGGTAAAGCCCGCGGCAACGACAAGCTGAGTTTCGGCGACTACGGGTTGCAGTCGCTCGAACAGGGCCGCATCAGCGCGCAGCAGCTCGAAGCGGCCCGCACCGCGCTGACCCGCCACATGAAGCGTCGCGGGAAGCTGTGGATCAAGCTGTTCCCCGACAAGCCGTTCACCAAGAAGCCGCTCGAGACCCGCATGGGCAAGGGCAAGGGCAACGTCGAGGGATGGCTGGCGGTGGTCAAGACCGGCAACATCATCTTCGAGCTGACCGGGGTGCCCGAGGTGGCGGCGCGCGAGGCGCTGGCCCGGGCGGCGAGCAAGCTGCCGGTGCGCTGCCGGATGCTGTCGCGGCAGACGGCCTGAGCGTGAGCCTGGAGGCAGAGCCAGATGAACCCGACAAAGATCCGCGAACTGACGCCCGACGAGCTGACGCGCGCGCTGAACGAGAACCGGCGCGAGCTGTTCAACCTGCGGTTGCAGCAGCAGACCGGGCAGCTGGAAAGCACGGCGCGCATCCGGGCGGTGCGGCGGGACGTCGCCCGCCTGCTGACCGAGATCAACGCCCGCCAGAACCGGGCCAAGGCCAAAGCGTAGACGGGGTCAACACACCATGAGTGAGACTGAGGCACAGGAAGTCGTCAGCGCCCCGGCGGGCGAGGCGCCGGCGGCGGAGGCCGGCCGCCCGGTGAGCCGCAAGACCCGGGTGGGCCGGGTGGTCAGCGCCAAGCAGCGCAAGACGATCGTGGTGGCGGTCGAACGACGCACCGCGCACCCGCGTTACGGCAAGGTGATGACACGGATCAAGAAGTACCATGCGCACGATGAGAACGGCGAGGCGCGCGAAGGCGACCGGGTCGAGATCATGGAGACCCGTCCGCTGAGCAAGCTGAAGCGCTGGCGCCTGGTCTCCGTCCTGCAGCGGGCGGCCGTGTAACAGGGAGTCCTCCGATGATTCAGATGCAGACCTGTCTGGAGGTCGCCGACAACTCCGGCGCCCGCCGTGTCATGGCGATCCGCGTCCTCGGGCAGCGCAAGCGCATCGCCCGCATCGGCGACGTGATCCGGGCGGCGGTCAAGGACGCGCAGCCCAACGGCATCGTGCGCAAGGGCGAGGTGGTGCGGGCGGTGGTGGTGCGCACGCGCGCCAGCATCCGCCGGGCCGACGGCTCGCTGTTGCGCTTTGACCAGAACGCCGCCGTCATCATTGACGACACCGGCAACCCGCGCGGCACCCGCATCTTCGGGCCGGTGGCGCGCGAGCTGCGCGACGGCAACTACATGAAGATCATCCAGCTGGCCCCGGAGGTGCTGTGATGCCGCAGAAGCCGCAGAAACAGGCGCGATGGTCGAAGCTGGAGACGATCCGGCGGGACAGCGTGGTGGTGGCCATCTCCGGCGCCTTCCAGGGCAAGTCGGGCAAGGTCCTGTCCGTTGACCGCGACAAGGGCACGGCCCTCGTCGAAGGGCTGAACCGACGCAAGCGGGCGACACGGCGCTCCCAGGCCAACCCACAGGGAGGCATTGTCGAGAAGGAGTGCCCGATCCCGCTGTCCAAGCTGATGCTGCAGACCGTCCATGACGCCCGCCAGGCCCGGCGCCAGGCCGTCGCCGGCAAGCAGAAGGGTTGACCGCATGGCCAGCAACGCCGCCCCCAAACCGCCTGCCGCCCCCAAACCCGCCGCCAAGCCGGGCGGCGCCAAGCCCGCCGTTGACAAGGCGGCCGCCGAAAAGCCGGCCGGCCCCCGCCACATCGCCCTGCGGCAGCAGTACGACGAGCGGATCGCGCCGCAGCTGATGAAGGAGCGCGGCTACCAGAACCGCCATCAGGTGCCGCGGCTGCTGAAGGTGGTGCTGAACACCGGCGTGAGCACCTCCCAGGACCGCGAGGTCATCCAGGAGGCGGTCGAGCTGCTGACCCAGATCAGCGGCCAGAAGCCGGTGGTGACCAAGGCCCGGAAGAGCATCTCCAACTTCAAGCTGCGCGAAGGCATGTCGGTGGGGGTGTGCGTGACGTTGCGCGGCCCGCTGATGTACAACTTCCTCTACCGCCTGATCAACATCGTGCTGCCGCGCGTGCGCGACTTCCGCGGCGTCTCCGGCAAGGCCTTCGACGGCTCCGGCAACTACAGCATGGGCCTGAGCGACCAGACGGTCTTCCCGGAGTTGAACCTGGACAAGATCAAGCACACCATCGGCATGAACATCTGCATCGTCACCTCGGCATCCACCGATGAGGAAGCCAAGCACCTGCTCACCCTGATGGGCATGCCGTTCGCCGGTTAGGAGGCTCAGACACCATGGCCAGGACTTCCCTGATCGAGAAGAGCAAGGCCCCGCCCAAGTACAAGGCGCGCCGCTACTACCGGTGCGAACGCTGCGGCCGGCCGCGCGCCTACATCCGCAAGTTCCACCTCTGCCGAATCTGCTTCCGCGAACTCGCCAGCACCGGCCAGATTCCCGGCGTCATCAAGGCGAGCTGGTAAGACCAGAGAGGATGCCATCATGAGCCTGTCCGACCCGATTGCCGACATGCTGACGCGGATCCGCAACGCCTGCAAGTCCCGCCTGCCCACCGTCGACATGCAGTCCTCGCGGCTGAAGGTGGCGGTCTGCGAAGTGCTCCAGAGCAACGGCTACATCGAGGCGTTCGCGGTCGAGGGCGACGAGCGCAAGAAGCGGCTCTGCCTGACCCTGAGGTACCTCGACGGCACCCCGGTCATCGAGGGCATCCGCCGCATCAGCAGCCCCTCGCGGCGCGTCTACGTCTCCAGCCAGGCGGTGCCGCGCGTGCTGGGCGGCCTCGGGGTGGCCATCCTATCGACGCCCAAGGGGGTCATGAGCGACCGCGCCGCGCGCAAGGAGAAGCTGGGCGGCGAAGTCCTCTGCTACGTCTGGTAACGGACTCGTAGAGAAGGGATCCGATCATGTCTCGTATCGGCAGAAAACCGGTGGCCCTGGCCGCGGGCGTCAAGGTCGAGATGGCCGGCCGCACCCTCACCGTCACCGGCCCCAAGGGCGCAGTTGCCTACGGCGTGCCCGAGTGCCTGCAGGTTCAGGTCGAGGACAAGCAGATCCGGGTGGAATGCCCGTCGGCCGCCGCCCGCGACCGCGCCCTGCACGGCCTCGCCCGCAGCATGTTGCAGAACATGGTCAAGGGCGTGACCCAGGGCTACCGCAAGAGCCTCGAAATCCAGGGGGTGGGCTTCCGCGGCAAGTGCTCCGGCAACCGCCTCAGCCTCAGCCTGGGCTTCTCGCACGCGGTCGAAGTGGTGGTGCCCGACGGCGTCAAGGTGACGATGCCGGACAACACCCACATCGTGGTCGAGGGTGCCGACAAGCAGCTGGTCGGCCAGACGGCGGCGACCATCCGCGCCATCCGCCCGCCCGACGTCTACCAGGGCAAGGGCGTGCGCTTCGTCGGCGAACAGGTCCGCCAGAAGGAAGGCAAGACGGTCGGGTGACAAGCGGCCCGCGGCCCGCCGCGGCGGGCCGGCCCGGACGATGGTTACAGGAGAAGCAAGGCCATGAGCAAACTGAACAAGCGGGACGCGCGCGAGCGGAGACACCGGCGGCTGCGCCGACGGCTCTCGGGCACGGCCGAAATCCCCCGGCTGAGTGTCTGCTGCACCTCGAAGCACATGTACGTGCAGTTCATTGACGACGACGCCGGGCGCACCCTGGCCGCCACCTCGACGCTGGCGGGCGAGTTCCGGCAGAACGACAAGGCCAAGAACAACGTGGCCGGCGCCAAGGTCCTGGGCCGGCTGGCGGCGGAGCGCGCGGCCGCCGTCAAGATCACGCAGGTGGTGTTCGACCGGGGCGGCTTCCGCTACCATGGCAAGGTCAAGGCCATCGCCGAGGCGGCGCGCGAGGCGGGGCTGAAGTTCTAGGCAACCGGAGTGGCCGCGCGCCCGCGCGGCCGGCCGCAGACGACGAGGAGTAGGTCACGTGACGGAACAGACGACAGCGAAGCCGGAGGCCGCGAAGCCGGACGTCCCGCCCCCGGAGCGGACGGGCGACGGCGCCGCGGGCGAACTCGAAGAGCGCGTGGTCAGCATCAACCGCTGCTCCAAGGTGGTCAAGGGCGGACGCAACTTCACCTTCACCGCGCTGGTGGTGGTCGGGGACCGCAACGGCCGTGTGGGGCTGGGGTACGGCAAGGCCAACGAGGTTCCGGACGCCATCCGCAAGGGCGGCGACGCGGCCCGCAAGTCGCTGGTCAAGGTACCGATGCGCGGCCGCACCATCACCCACCCCGTGGAGGCCGAGTTCCGCGGCGGCAAGATCATCCTGCGGCCGGCGGCGCCGGGCACCGGCGTGATCGCCGGCGGCTCGATGCGGGCCGTGCTCGAACTGGCCGGGGTGCGCGACGTGCTCGCCAAGTCCCTGGGCTCCAGCAACCCCGCCAACGTGGTCAAGGCCACCATGCGCGGCATCGCCCGGCTGCACACCGTCGGCGACATCAAGCGCAAGCGTGGCGTGGCGGTGCTCTGAGCGCTATCCTGTCCGGCTGTTCCGAGAGGGAACACACCATGAAACTGCATGACCTGAAAAACACCTTCGAGCGCAGCGCCCGCAAACGGGTGGGCCGTGGCGACGGCTCCGGCACCGGCAAGACCTCCGGCCGCGGCGGCAAGGGCGACAGCGCCCGCAACGGCTTCGCCTACCGCGGCTATTTCGAGGGCGGCCAGATCCCGTTCTTCCGCCGGCTGCCCAAGCGCGGCTTCAACAACCCCAACCACCGCGAGTTCTCCGTCGTCAACGTCGGACTCCTCGAACAGGCCTTCGCGGCCGGCGACGAAGTTGATTTGGCGGCCCTGCGCGCCAAGGGCCTGGTCGGCAAGAAGGTGCGCGATGGCCTGAAGATCCTCGGCGACGGCGAGCTGACCAAGGCGCTGACCGTCAAGGCGGAGAAGTTCTCCGGCAGCGCCAAGGCGAAGATCGAGGCGGCCGGCGGCAAGCCGGTGGTTGTCTGAGTCCGTCCCGAGGCGCCCGCCTCCCCCGCGCCGGGGCGGCGCCGGCGCTTCGGGGAAGGGGTACGGCCGAGGCCACGCCAAACAGGGTCCACCACCGATGCTTGCAGCCTACGCGAACTGCGTCAGAATCCCCGAACTGCGCAAACGCATTCTGTTCACGCTCGGCGTCATCACCCTCTGCCGGCTGGCGGCCAACATCCCCTGTCCCGGGGTGGACGTGAACCAGGCCGAGGCGCTGTTCGCCAACATGGGCCAGCGCGGCGGCGGCCTGCTGAACATGTTCGACATCTTCAGCGGCGGCGCCCTCCAGAACTTCGCCGTCGCCACCCTCGGCATCATGCCCTACATCACCGCCTCGATCATCCTCCAGCTGCTCATGCCCGTCATCCCCGCCCTCGAAAAGCTCCACCGTGAGGGCGAGAGCGGCCGGCAGAAGATCAACCAGTACACGCGCTACCTCACCCTCGCCGTCTGCGTCGTGCACGGCGTCGCCGCCACCAAACTGATGATGAGCCCCTCCCTGCTGACCGGCAGCGACGCCATCCAGGTGGTCGCCAACCCCGGCCGCTTCTTCATGCTGACCACCGTGATCATCCTGACCGCCGGCACCATGCTCACCGTCTGGCTGGCCGAGCAGATCACCGACCGCGGCATCGGCAACGGCACCTCGATCATCATCACCGTCAACATCGTCTCCCGGCTCCCCGCCGCCCTCCTCGGCCTCATCACCCTCGCCCGCGCCGGCGGACAGACCAACATCATCCACGTGCTCATCCTCCTGGTCATGTTCTTCGCCGTCTGCGCCGCCACCGTGGCGCTGACCCAGGCGGTGCGCAAAATCCCCATCCGCCACGCCAAGCGAATGGTCGGCCGACGCATGACCGCCGGGCAGACCAGCTACCTGCCCCTGCGACTGAACTTCTCCGGCGTCATGCCCCTGATCTTCGGCAGCGCCATCCTCATGTTCCCCCGCATGCTGTTCGGCTTCGTGCCCTTCATGCGCCCGTGGGTGCGATTCTTCGAACCCGACAGCTACTCTTACATGATCATGTACGGCGCCACCATCATCATCTTCTCCTATTTCTGGGTGGCCACCCAGTTCAACCCCGTCCAGATCGCCGACAACCTCCAGAAGCAGGGCGGCTACGTGCCCGGCATCCGCCCCGGACAGCCCACCGCCGACTACCTCGACACCGTCATGACCCGCATCACCCTCGCCGGGTCGCTGTTCCTGACCGCCATCGCCGTCATCCCCATGTTCCTGTCCGGCCAGTTCAACATCCCCTACACCATCGCGGCCTTCTTCGGTGGCACCAGCCTGCTGATCATGGTCGGTGTCATGCTCGACACCCTGCGCCAGGTCGAGGCCTACCTGCTGTCGCACCACTACGACGGCTTCCTCACCAAGGGCCACCTGCGCAGCCGCCGTGGGTGACCCCGAGGACAGGCCGGACGCGCGCCGCAACGCCCCGCCCCCCCTCTACCCCGAGGGCGCCGTGTTCCTGGCGCCCCTCTCCGACTACACCGACCTGCCCTTCCGCCGCGCCTGCCGCCGGCACGGCTGCCGCTACGCCTTCACCCAGCTGATCGAAGTCGGCTCGGTCGTCTACCGCAACCCCCGCCTCAGCACCCTCCTGCGCCGCGGCGACGACGAACCCTGGCTCGGCGCCCAGATCGTCGGCGCCGACCTCGACCGCATCAGCCAGACCGTCGAGGCCCTCAACGACCGCCCCTTCGACGTCCTCGACCTCAACCTCGGATGCCCCGTGCCCAAGGTGACCCGGCGCGGCGCCGGCGCCGCCATGCGCAAGACTCCCGACCTCGCGGCCGCCTGCATTGAGGTGATGGTGCGCCGCTCCCGCGTCCCCGTCACCGCCAAGATCCGCATCCTCGACGACGCCGACCCCGCCCCCACTGTCGCCTTCGCCCGCCGCCTCGAAGACGCCGGGGTGCGCGCCTTGACCGTACATGGACGCACCTGGGAACGCGGCTACGCCGGCGCCCCTGCCGCCGAAGTCATCCGCGCGGTGGCCGAGACGCTGCGGGTGCCGGTGATCGCCAACGGCGGCGTGGTTGACGCCGCCAGCGCCGCCTGGCTGCGGAAGGCCTCCGGGTGTTCACGGCTCATGGTGGCCCGCGGCGCCATCGGCAACCCGTGGGTTTTCGAGCAGATTCCGGGGGCCGGCGATGGAGAGACTGGCGTCCCGGCGCCCGCTGCGGAGACACCCGCGCGCGACGAGGTCTGCGACGAGCTCGAACACCACGTCGCCGGCATGGTCGAGCTGTACGGCGAAGGCATCGGCCTGCGCATCGCCCGCAAGGTGGTTGCAGCCTACCTGCGGGGACGCGGCTTCGCGCGCGACCTGCGCGGCCAGGTCAACACCCTCAGCACCTGGCAGGAGTTCGCGGGACTGCTGGCCCGCCTCCGCGGGTGAATCGTGGGTCGTGGGTCGTGGATCGTG
>MVZH01000141.1 GCA_002068325.1 Lentisphaerae bacterium ADurb.BinA184
CGGCCGTGTTGCGGCTGCAGGGGGTCGAGCCCGCCGAGGGCGCGGCGCCTGCGAAGTCCGCAACCGTGTGGGAACTGACGACGACGCCGGCAATCCGCCTCGGCGAGCTGGTGTGCGCCGCCATGGATTTCACGGGGCCGAACCTGGTGCGCGACGAAGGGGTGCACGCCCGCACGTCGCCCAAGGGCAGCCTCTCGTGCGAGGTGAAGCCGTGGACCGGCGGCAATTCGACCATCCGCTGGCAGCCGTACCCCGCGCCCAAAGCCGCGTTGCGGATGGTGGACGGCATCCTCGCCGGCCAGGAGACCGCCTGGGTCACCGAGGCCACCGGCCCCGATGTCGCCTATGCCGAAGCCGTGGCCGAGTTCAAGACGCCGCAGCCGGTGACCGCGGTCGCCGTGTACGAAGACCCCAGCGGGCCGGTGCCGGCCGGCAGCGAACTGCGCGAGCGCGCGGCCACCCATTACGGGGTCTACGTGCGGGAGCGCAGGTCGGGCCAGTGGTCGCGCGTCGGCTACGTCCGCGACAACGCCAGCCTGGTCAATGTCTTCACCTTCCCGGCCACGGACATCGACCGCGTGCGGTACTTCTGGGCCGGCCGCAACGATGCCGACCGTACCGACGGGTTTGTGCGCGCCGCCGAGATCGAGGTCTACGGCACGGAAGAGGCGGGTCTGCTGCCGACTCTGGACGACGAGGGCGACGACTTCGACCTTGAGTGACGCCGGCGGCGGCGCGCCGGGTTCGCACACCGGGCGTTGACGCAGTACCTTAGCGACGACTCCTGAGCGCCACCCGGCCCCCCGCGGTCGGGGCCGGCGCCTGGTCTGCATACCCACCCCACTTCGGCAGGGAGATGGATCGCCATGTCAAAGGCCCGTCGGTCGCTGAGCATTCTCTCGGCCCTTCCGCTCCTGGCGGCCGCCGCTTGGGGACAGGAGACTCCACGCCGGGTCTTCGCGCACTACATGACCTGCTACTTCAACTCGACCGAGTTCTACCGGCAGGAGATCGAGCTGGCGCAACGCCACGGCATTGACGGCTTCGCCCTCAACTGCGGCCAGTGGATGCTGGGGCCGGACGCCCCCTCGAACTACGTGCACGCCGCCGAGCGCCTCTACGAGGCTGCCCGGCAGATGAACAGCGGGTTCCAGCTGTTCTTCTCGGTCGACACCAGCGGCATCGGCAACTACGAAGGCGATGTCGGCGACATGGTGCGGCGGTTCGCCGACCACCCCAACCAGCTGCGGCACAACGGCCGGATCGTGCTCTCGACGTACGGCGGCAACGCGGCCGCCTTTGCGCCGGTCCTGGCCGCGCTCAAGGCCGAGGGCCGCGAGGTGTTCTTCGTGCCCGACCTCTCGCATCCGCGCTGGTCGGCCAACCGCAGTTTCGAGTCGGCGTTGCGCCTGTTGCAGGCGGAGGCCCCGGTGGACGGGCTGTTCTGGTTCAACCCCGACGCCACCGTCGCCGAGATTCTGCGTGGCAACGCCACCCTGGGCCGGGCCTGCCTGTTCGCCGACAGGCTATACATGGCCGGCATCAGCCCCAGCTACAACAGCCCGAACCTGCGCGACCACTACGGCATCGAAGGCTACGCCGCCGTCTGGGAAGGCATCATCCGCGACGGCGCGCGCTGGGTGGAAATCGTCACCTGGAGCGACTACAACGAGGACTCCAACCTGATGCCCTACCGCTGGAACGGCGGCCGCGAGAAACAGTATTACAGCCACGACGAGACGTTCCTCGACGCCACGCAGTACTACGCGGCCTGGTTCCGCGGCGGCCGCCCGCCGGCCATCACCCAGGACAAGCTCTACTACGCCTACCGCAACCGCCCGGCCTGGTTGCGCCGCGCCTGGGACGCCAAGGCGAACGCCTGGGTGGACCTCACGGCCGTCGCCTGGCCCTTCGACCAGATTCACGACGACGCCGAGGACGCCATCTACATCACCACGATGCTCACCGCGCCGGCCGAGCTGACGGTGAGCGTGGCCGGTGCGACGCAGCGTTTCGCGCCGCCGGCCGGGGTCGCCCACGTGCGGGTTCCCCTGGCCGCCGGGGTTCCGCATTTCCGGCTGCAGCGCGGCGCGGCCGTGCTCCTCGATTTCGTCGGCCGCAAGCGCATTCTCGATGCGGCTTCGCAGACCCCGCAGAACTCGGCCAATGGCTATCACCTGCTCAACCGCACGTGGACGGGCGGGGACGCCGCCGGCCCCGTCATCGCCCTGTCCGGAAAGCCGGCGCGCCTCGCCGCCACCGGCGACGCCGCAGCCTGGTCGGCGCCGGCCCTCGCCACCGCCACCTACGCGGTCCGCGTCCGCTACCGCAACACCGGCGCCGAGGAGGCCCGCCTCACCCTGAGCGCCGACGGCCCGCCGCGCGCCGATGGCGAGTACCCCTACTACATCCCGCTCTTCCTGCCGCCCGCCGGCCCCGACCCCGCCACAGTCTCCCTGCTGTGGTCGCTCTACGACAAGACCACCGCGCTGCGCATCGGCAAGGAGGACAACCCGGCCTTCAACCCCGACGACAACCATCCCCTGCGCCACGACCACGGCGAGGCCGAGATCCTCGGCGTCGAGCTGGTGAAACTGTCGCCCGTCGTCGCCCCCCCGCCCGCCCCGGCCTTGCCCAACCTGATCCGCATCCCCGGCGGCACGTTTACGATGGGAAACGACGACGGCATGCCCGACGAGGCGCCCGCCCATCCCGTGACCGTCGGCGCCTTTGCCATCGGCGCCTGCGAGGTCACCAACGCCGAATACGAGCGTTTCGACCCGGCCCATCGCCAGCACCGCGACGGCTATTCGTGGCGCGACCACGAGCCCGTCATCTACGTGTCATGGAAAGACGCCGCCGCCTACTGCAACTGGCTCAGCGGCCAGCACGGCCTGGCGCCGGCCATGCGGGAGATCGAGGAGGAGGCGGCCGGGGGCGGCAAGGTGAAGCGCTGGGTCGTGGATCCGCTGGCCGAGGGCTTCCGCCTGCCCACCGAGGCCGAGTGGGAATACGTCGCCTCGGGACGCGGCGAGGGGCGTCGTTACCCGTGGGGCGGCGAGGCGCCCCAGCCCGGCCGCCACGGGCACTTCGCGGGGGCCGCCGCCCTTGATGCCGACCCGCGCCTGCCGGCGACCTTCGGCATGGGCGTCATGGCCGTCGGCAGCTTCCCGGCGGGGGCGAGCCGCGATGGCGTCATGGACCTGGCCGGCAACGTCGCCGAATGGTGTGCCGACTGGCTGCACCCCTATCCGGCCGAGGCACAGGACAACCCGTGCGTACAGGCCGAGAGCAACTACCGGGCGATCCGCGGCGGGTCGTGGGGCTACTACGGCCACAGCCAACGGGCGGCGGACCGTGAGTACAACAACCCGAACTACCCCGGCTACGTCTACCTCGGCTGCCGGATCGCGGTCTCGGAGGCGGGGTACCGGAAGCTGCAGGGCGCCTCGGGTAGGCGGTAGCCTGGCGCCCGCGGGTACGGCAGGCCGGCGGGTCGGCGCAGAGCGGAGTGGTGCCGATGAAACTCAGGGCCTTCACGTTGGTCGAGCTGCTCGTCGTCGTCGCCATCATCGCCGTGCTGGCGGCGCTGCTCCTGCCGGCGCTCGGCCAGGCCCGCACCAAGGCCAGGGTGATGGCGTGCGGCAGCCAGATGCGGCAGATGAACGTCGCCCTCGCCATGTACCTGGGCGATTTTGACGATCACCTGCCTTGGACCATGGCCTCCGCCAACCCCTCGGCCTGCGAACTGCGCAGGGGCAGCCCGGCCAAGACGACTGGCCTGGGGCATTTCTACGAGCAGGGCTACCTCGTCAATCACCGCGTCTTCTTCTGCCCCGATTACGTGCCGACCAGCGGCTGGGGCGGCACCAACGGCGTGCCCAACCGGCTCGCCACCATCCGCGACTTCGTCGCCACCTTCCCACGCTCCAACACCGGACTGCGCGGCGACTACACCGTCGGCTGGTGGACCGAGAGCGTCAACCCGCAGTGGTGCTGGACCGGCGGCGCCGGCCCCTGCCCCTGCGAACTGGCCGACGGCGACACCCTCGAGAACTACCACCGCGTCCGCAAGATCTGGCTGGCCGACTGCCGCGGCGCCTTCTGCTACTACTACCTGAACGCCGTCTTCCACGACAACTGCGCCTACCAGAATGTCGCCCGCACCGACGGCTCGGTGACGACCCTGCGGGACTACCAGAAGACCCTGCCCGCCAGCAGCTACTACTACCCGTACAACGACCGCCCGGGCTGGGGGTGGTGGGACTACTTCGGTCCCAGGCTATGAACGGGTCCACGGGCCAAGTATACAGCGGCGGTTCCCCGCCCTCGCCGAGGCGCGGACACGAGGCCGACCCCGTGAGCCTGCGGAGCCTTGCGGGGAGGGCCCCGGAATTGTCTGGCGGACGGGCAGTGACGACGACACGGCGCGGAGGCCGGCGATGACGGCGGCCGTCCCGACAGTCTGGATTCTGGCCGGCGAACCCTCGGGCGACGCCTACGGCGCCCGGCTGGCCGAGGAGCTACGTCACCTGGCCCCCGCGGTCCGGCTCGGCGGCATGGGGGGGGCGGCCATGCGCGCCGCCGGGGTGGAGCTGAACGTTGACTCCACGGGCTTGGCGGTGACCGGATTCGTTGAGGTCGTCAAGCATCTCGGCACCTTCCGTCGGGTCTTCCGGCAGCTGCGGCAGCAGGCGCTGGCCGAGCGCCCGGACGCGGTGGTGCTGATTGATTACCCCGGCTTCAACCTGCGCTTTGCCGAGGCGATGCACGCCGGCGGCATCCGGGTGGTCTACTACGTCTGTCCACAGGTGTGGGCCTGGGGCCGGCACCGCATCCCGAAGCTGGCCCAGGTGGTGACCAAGATGCTGGCCATCTTCCCGTTCGAACCCGCGGTCTTCGCCGGCACCGGGCTGGACATCGAGTTCGTCGGCCATCCGCTCGTCGAGATGATCGCGGCGCGCCGCGACCCGGCGCTGACGCGGGATCCCGACCTGTTCCTGCTGCTGCCTGGCAGCCGCCGCAACGAGGTTGAACGGCTGCTGCGGCCGATGGTCGAGACCGCGGCCTGGCTGCGGCAGCGCCGGCCGGGGATGCGCTTTGTGCTGCCGGTGCCCAACCCGGCCATCGAGGGGCATGTGCGGGCCGGGCTCGACGCGGTGCGGCGGGGGCGCGGCCCGGCGCCGCCCGACATCGAGATCGCCGCCGGCGACCACCCGCGCTGGTTCCAGTGCGCCGACGCCGGGCTGGCGGCCAGCGGCACGGTGACGGTCGAGGCCGCGATTTACAGCCTGCCTCTGGTCTCGGTCTACCGGGTGAATGCCGCCACGTACTGGCTGGGGCGGCGGCTGGTGAGGCTGCCTTACTTCACGATGGTCAACCTGGTGGCTGAGGCGCCGGTGTTTTCCGAGCATCTGCAGGGCGAGGTGCGCGCCGAGGTGCTGGGGCCGGCCGCCGAGGCGATCCTGAGTGGCGGGCGGCGCCGCGAGGAGGTCATGCGCGGCATGGCCGACGCCGTTTCGCGCCTGGGCGGCAGCCGGCCCGCCTGCCGCCGCGCCGCCGAGGCCGTGCTCGCCGTGGCCGGCGCCCGCTGATCCCCGCCCCCTTTTCCCGCCGCGTTCGCCTCCCCTCCCGGTGTGCGTGAAAACGCCAGCGTTTTCACGCACATGTCGGCTCCCCGGACATGCGGCCGGGACGGGCTGGGGCGGCCGGCGTTTTCACGCACACCGCCCTTCTTCTGCACGGCGCTCTGGTGCAGGCCGCCGCTGAAAAGGATGCCCGAGGGCGACGGGGCCCAGGATGCCGGTGGCCGGCGGCGGGCCTGCCAGTGGTCACCGATCCGGAGTCTCACGCCTGCAGGTGCCGCGGCGATTGAGCCTTCGCCCGCCCTGGGCGATGGCCGGCCCCCGCGCGGGGCCGTCTGGCGAAGCCCCCGCGGCGCGGCTATGGTACGCGCCGTTCGGCGGGGGGTTGCGAGCGTCCCCGCCTGGAGGTTACGGTGCGCATTGCCATCTGCGGACGGAATCTCGACGACCTGCGGCGGCATCTGGCGGCCTTTCCCGTCGAGGTGGATCCCGCCAACCCGGAGCTGGTCATCTCCTACGGCGGCGACGGGTCGCTCCTGGGGGCCGAGCGGGAGTTCCCCGGCGTCCCCAAGTGCCCGTTGCGCGACAGCCGCAGCACGCCGCAGTGCCCGCAACACCGCGAGGCGAGCGTGCTCGGTCAGCTCTTCGAGGGCCGGCTGGCCCGCTCGGTGATGGGCAAGCTCCAGGCCATCCGGGACGGCCGACGCCTGGTCGCGCTCAACGACATCTCGATCAACCGCTTCAGTGTCGCCAGCGCGGTGCGCTACCGCCTCTGGCTCGACGACGAGCTCTATGCCACCCAAGTCGTCGGCGACGGCCTCGTGGTCGCCACCCCGTTCGGCAGCACGGGCTACTACCGCAGCATCACGCACAGCCTGTTCCGCATCGGCATCGGGCTGGCCTTCAACAACTCGACCGAGCCGATCAACCACCTCGTGATTGGCGACCGCTCGCGCATCCGGGTACAGATTGTGCGCGGGCCGGCGCTGCTGGCCGCCGACAACGACCCCGCCCACCTGCGGCTGGAGAAGGGGGACACGGTCGAGATCGCGCGCGACGAGAGCAACGCCGTCCTGGTCGGACTGGATGTCTTCCGCTGCCGGGCCTGCTTCGCCCTCCGGCAGGGGAGGGAGAACCCGGAATAGCGGAAGGGCGGATAGCAGACAGCAGACAGCAGATAGCAGATAGCAAATCGCAGACAGAAAAAAATGGCGGAGGGCAGAGCGCCGTGCGTGAGTACTGGCCGGAGTTGCTTGGCGTCATCGCCGCCTACCTGTGCGGGAGCATCCCCTTCGGCTACCTGCTGGGCCGGATCAAGGGGATCGACATCCGCAAGAAGGGCAGCGGCAACATTGGCGCGACCAACCTTACCCGCGTGCTGGGCCGGCCGTGGGGCGTGGCCTGTTTCATCCTCGATTTCCTCAAGGGGCTGGTGCCGGTGCTGATCATCCCGTGGCTCTACACTCACTCCCACCCCCTGTTGCCGGTGGCCGTCGCCGGGGCGGCGATTGCCGGCCACATCTGGCCAGTCTTCCTGTGGTTCCGGGGTGGCAAGGGAGTGGCCACCAGCCTCGGCGCCCTGGTGGCGGTCCATCCCCAGTCCACCCCGCTGGCCGTGCTGGCGGCGGCCGTCACCTGGGGGATTGTCTTCCTGTTCACCCGCTACGTCTCCGTCGCCAGCCTGGCCGCCGCCGTGGCGTTGCCGGTGACCGCCGCCGTGATCATGCTCGCGAACGGGCGCTTCAACTGGGTCGTGCTGGGGCTGCTGGCGGCGGTGGCGGTCGTCCTCATCCTCCGGCACCGCAGCAACATCCGGCGCCTGCGGCAGGGCAGCGAGTTGCGTTTTGAGAAGAAGACCGGGGGAACGGCATGAAGATCACGGTGCTGGGCGACGGCGGCTGGGGAACCGCACTGGCCATGCTGCTAGTCGGCAATGGCCACGCCGTGACCCAGTGGGGGCCGTTCGCCGACTACCTCGACGAGATGGCGCGCACCCGCGCCAACCCGCGCTTCCTGCCGGGCATCCCGCTCCCCGCCGGGCTGAGGCTGACGCCCGACATGGCCGCGGCGGTCGAAGGCGCGGAGCTGGTGGTGCTGGCCGCGCCGGTGCCCTACATGCGGCCCATGCTGGTGAAGCTGGCGGGCACGGGGGCGGCGGCGCGGGCGGTGCTGGTCAACGTCGCCAAGGGCATCGAGGTGGGCACCCACCGGCGGCCGCAGGAGATCGGGCGGGAGCTGCTCGGGCCAACCGCCTGGGCCACGCTCTCCGGCCCCAGCCACGCCGAGGAGGTCGCCCGCGGCATCCCGACCGCCGTGGTCAGCGCGGCGGACGACGAGGCGGTCGCCCGCACCGTGCAGGCCGCCTTCATGGGCGCGTTCTTCCGGGTCTACACGGCGACGGACGTGGTCGGCGTCGAACTCGGCGGCGCGCTGAAAAACATCTTCGCCGTGGCCGCCGGCATCTGCGACGGCATGGGCTTCGGCGACAACTCGAAGGCGGCCCTGATGACCCGCGGCATCGCCGAGATGGCCCGCCTCGGCGAAGCCCTCGGCGGCTGCGCCCAGACCTTCGCCGGCCTCAGCGGCGTCGGCGACCTCATCGTGACCTGCATCAGCCGCCACAGCCGCAACCGCCACGTCGGCGAGGAGCTGGGCCGCGGCGCGACCCTGCCGCAGATCCAGAAGGCGATGGGACTTTCCGTGGCGGAAGGGGTCAAAACCACTCTGAGCGCCTACGAGCTGGCCTGCCAGGCCGGGGTCTCGGCGCCGATCATCCATGAAGTGCATGCCGCGTTGTATGAAGGCAAGGATCCCCGGCAGGCGGCACGCGACCTGATGACCCGCGCCGCCAAGCCCGAATGAAGGAGAACCCGTGGCGATGCAACTGCTTCACCTGCGACACCGGTTGCGCGCGCCGGCCGGCGCGCGGCACACCCTTCTCGCCCTCGGCCTGACGGCGGCCGGCCTGGTCGCGGCGGCCGACCCGCCCGCGACCCCCGCGGCCCCCGCGGCACCGCCGGCCGACCAGCCGGCCGCGGCCGAGGCCCCCATGCTCGAACGCCTCCCCAATGGCGACGTCCGCCTCGGCCAGGTCCTCCTGCACCGCGAGGCCGGCGAAATCTCGCTGCCGGTGGTGATCAACCTCGACGCCGGGCCGCTCGAAGTCCTCATCGCCACCCCCATCGGACGCCTCCACGAAAGCCTCCTGCGGACCGAGGCCCGCGCCTTCCACCTGCAGACGCTCCTCTACCTGCTCGGACTCAAGAACGGCCCGCGCAGGCCCGACGCCGAGGGCCGCCAGGGCGACCTGGTCAACCTCGACATCGAATGGGCGCGCGCCGACGGCAGCCGGGCCCGCGAGCCGATCGAGGCCTGGATCCGCGACATGAAGACCGGGGCGGCGATGAAGCGCATCGGCTGGGTCTTCGTCGGCTCGAAGATCCGCGACGGCGAGTTCCTGGCGGATATTGAGGGCAACTTGGGGCTGACGTACTCCGTGGGTTCGACGGTGCTCGACATCCCCGATGCCAGCGGCGACGACGACACGGTCTACGTGGTGAACGATGCCCGCAAGGAACCGGCGAAGGAGACGGCCGTCCGGCTCATCATCACCCCGGTCCGCAAGGCCGCCCCGGCGCCGGCCGCCACGCCCTGACCGCCGCGGCCGGGCTGCTCCGCCCTTCCGGCGACGTGGCGCCGCCGCGTCGGGCGCCGGCGCCCTCCAGGCACTCGCAGCCAAGGACGGATCCTCCATGTCAGTGCTCAGGATTCAAGGCGGCAGGCCGCTCACGGGCACCGTGGCCGCCGCCGGCAACAAGAACGCCGTGCTCCCGATGATCGCCGCGGCGCTGCTGACCGACGAACCCGTGACCCTCGACAACGTGCCCGACATCGGCGACGTCGGACACATGCTCGAGATCGCCGCCGCGCTGGGCGCCGGCGTCGAGCGCGACCTCGCCGCCCGCCGGGTCGTCCTGCGGGGCGCCGGGCTGCGCGAGACTGTGCTGCCGCCGCGGCTGTGCGAAGAGCTTCGCGCCGGGGTTCTGTTTGCCGCGCCCCTGGTGGCCCGCCTCGGCCGCGCCGAGATGCGGCCGCCGGGTGGTGATGTCATCGGCCGGCGGCGGCTGGATGCGCACTTCCTCGGGCTTGAAGCCCTCGGCGTGCGCTGCCAGGCCGAGGAGCGCTTCACCTTCCACGCCGACCGGCCCTTGCGCGGGGCCGACATCTTCCTGCCCGAGGCCAGCGTCACCGGCACCGAACAAATCCTGATCGCCGCCGCGGCGGCCGAGGGCGAGACCTGGATCCGCAACTGCGCCTCCGAGCCGCACGTGCAGGATCTGGCGCGGTTGCTGGCCGCCATGGGCGCGCAGATCGACGGCATCGGCAGCAATGCCCTGCATGTCGTCGGCGCGCGCACCCTGCGCGGCACCACACAGCGCGTCTCGTCGGACTACACCGAGGCGGGCAGCTTCCTCGCCCTCGCCGCGGCCACCGGCGGCAGCATCACGGTCAGCGATGTCGCCCCCGAGCATTACCGGATGGTCCGCCACGTCTTCGACCGGCTCGGCATCCGCCTCGAGCTGTCCGGCGACCGCATCTCGGTTCCCGCCGGGCAGGACCGCCGTATCCGGCCGGACGCCCGCGGCGGCTTCCCGGTCATTGACGACGGGCCGTGGCCGAGTTTCCCCTCCGACCTGATGAGCGTGGCGATCGTCATGGCCACGCAGCTTGAAGGCACGGTGCTGTTCTTCGAGAAGATGTACGAGAGCCGGATGTACTTTGTCGACCGCCTGATCGCCATGGGCGCGAATGCGGTCATCTGCGACCCCCACCGCGTCGTGGTCACCGGCCCCGCCCGGCTGCACGGCATCCAGATCAACAGCCCGGACATCCGGGCCGGCATCGCGCTGCTCGGCGGCGCCCTCTGCGCCAGGGGGCAGAGCACGATCCGCAACGTCGTCCTCATCGACCGCGGCTACGAAGGTATCGAAGGCAAGCTGCGCGCCCTGGGCGCCGACATTGTGCGCGAAAACGCGTGAGGCCGTCCGCAGGCAGGCAAGGGAAGCCGATGAGCACCCTCACCCACGTCCCTCTCCCCGCGTTCGGGCAGGCCGAGGAGTGTCCGCCGCTGCCAGCGGCGCTCTACGCCGGGCGACTGGCGGCGGCCCGCGCCCGCATGGCCGAGGACGGCCTCGACGCTCTCGTGGTCTACGGCGACCGCGAACATTTTGCGAACCTCGCATACCTGACCGGCTTCGATCCGCGCTTCGAGGAAGCCCTGCTCCTGCTCGACCGCGACGGCGCCGGCAAGCTGCTCGTCGGCAATGAGTGTATGGGCTACCTGCCCGACGCGGCCCTCGGCCTCGACGTCGAGCTCTTCCAGGAGTTCAGCCTGCTCGGGCAGCCGCGCGCCCAGTCGCGGCCGCTGCGCAATATCCTCTCGTCGTTCGGCATCCGCCGCGGCGTCCAGGTCGGCTGCGTCGGGTGGAAGTACTTCGACAGCGGCCTCATCGCGGGATGGGAGGAGGAGGAGGCCCTCGATGTCCCCGCCTACTTGGCCGACCTGCTGCGCGGGCTTTGCGGAGTCCGCAAACCCGTCGTCAACGCCACCGCCCTGTTCATGAACCCGTATGACGGGCTACGCGTGGTCAACGAGCCCGAGCAGATCGCGCAGTTCGAGTACGCCGCGACGGTGACCTCGGCCGGGGTTCTCGACCTGCTGCGGCATCTCGCTCCGGGCGCGCGCGAGCAGAATCTCGAACGCTTCCTCGACAGCCGCGGGCTGCCCCTGTCGTGCCACCGCATGATCGGTTTCGGCGACAAGGCGCGGCGCGGCCTGGCCAGCGCCTCGGCGCGGCGGGCGGTTCTCGGCGACGTCTTCACCGTGGCGTTCGGCGTCACCGGCGGCCTGACCTGCCGCGCCGGATGCATCGCCCGCGGATTGCAGGATCTGAGCTGCGAACTCCGCAATTTCTATCCGCGTTTCGCCGCGAATTACTTCGATGTGGTCTGCGCCTGGTACGGGAGCCTGCGGGTCGGCGCCGCCGGGTGCGGGGTGTTCACGGCGGTCGAGTCGCGCCGCGACGCG
>MVZH01000142.1 GCA_002068325.1 Lentisphaerae bacterium ADurb.BinA184
GACGGCACCATCACCGTCGAGGAAGCCAAGACCATCGAGACCACCCTCGACGTCGTCGAAGGCATGCAGTTCGACAAGGGCTACCTGAGCCCGTACTTCGTCACCGACTCCGAGAACATGGAAGCCGTGCTCGAAGACTGCATGATCCTGATCCATGAGAAGAAGATCAGCAGCCTGCAGGACCTGCTCCCGCTCCTGCAGAAAGTCGCCCAGAACGGCAAGCCCCTGCTGATCATCGCCGAGGAAGTCGAGGGCGAGGCCCTGGCCACCCTGGTGGTCAACAAGCTGCGCGGCATGCTGACCTGCTGCGCGGTCAAGGCCCCCGGCTTCGGCGACCGCCGCAAGGCCATGCTCGAGGACATCGCCATCCTGACCGGCGGCACCTGCATCAGCGAAGACCTCGGCATTAAGCTGGAGTCGGTGACCATGGACCAGCTCGGCCGCGCCAAGCGCGTCACGGTCGAGAAGGAAAACACCACGATCGTCGAGGGCAACGGCGCCCAGGACAAGATCGCCGGCCGCGTCAAGCAGATCCGCAAGCAGATCGAGGAGACCACCTCGGACTACGACCGCGAGAAGCTCCAGGAACGCCTGGCCAAGCTGGCCGGCGGCGTGGCCGTCATCAATGTCGGCGCCGCCACTGAGACGGAGATGAAGGAGAAGAAGGCGCGCGTCGAGGACGCCCTGCACGCCACCCGCGCCGCGGTCGAGGAAGGCATTGTCGCCGGCGGCGGCGTCGCCCTCATCCGCGCGGTGGCCGTTTGCCTGGACGACCTGAAAGTCGCGGACGGCGACGAGAAGATCGGCATCGAGATCATCCGCAAGGCCTGCGACTTCCCGCTGCGCCAGATCGCCAACAACGCCGGCGAAGAGGGTGCCGTCGTGGTCCAGAAGGTCAAGTCGTTGAAGGGCAACATGGGCTATGACGCCGTCTCCGGCAACTACGTTGACATGCTGAAGGTCGGCATCATCGACCCGACCAAGGTCGAGCGCGCCGCCCTCCAGGACGCGGCGTCCGTGGCCGGGCTCCTGCTGACCACCGAGTGCCTGATCACCGAGATCCCGAAGAAGGAAACCCCGCCGCCCGCCGGCGGCCATGGCATGCACAATGACATGATGTAAGGCTGGGACGGCATCGTTCCGGCGACCGGCCTTCCGGTCAGAGGCGCCCCGCGGCCCTGCGTCGCGGGGCGCTTCCTTTTCTCCTGCCTCGTCCTCCGGCCCGGCCGGCCTGCCAATGCACGCGAAGCCGGCGGCGGTTGCGGAGTTCGCGAAAACGCCGTGTTTTCACGAACTCGTCGCGGGGCGCCGCGGCCGCAGCGGGGGGGCGACGCGAGGGGGACGCGGCCGGCGGGTGGCGATGTCAGCGGGCGACGCCGGCGGCGGTTGCGGAGTTCGCGAAAACGCCGTGTTTTCACGAACTCGTCGCGGGGCGCCGCGGCCGCGGGAACACGGCCGGTGCGCGGCGCTGTCAGCGGGCGACGCCCCGGCGGCGCCGTGCGGCGACAGCGGCGCTCACGGCGAACCAGAGGCAGGCGCAGAGGATGACGGTGGCGCCGGTGGCAGTGCGGGCCCACTCCTGGGCCGAGATGAGCAGCCCGGCGACCGCCGACACCAGGCTGATGCCGAGGGCCCACCAGAACATGCCCCCGGCCGAGCGGGCCAGGTTGCGCGCCGCCGCCCCCGGCACGATCAACAGCGCGGTCACCAGCAAAACCCCGACCGCAGACACCGAGAAGACCACCACCGCGCTGAGCAGCGCCGCAAACGCATACTGGTAGAAGGCCACGCGCACACGGTGGATCTGCGCCAGCACCGGGTTCAGGCCAATGTAGATCAGGCGGTTGAAGGCAAAGATCTGGAACCCCATCAGCACCGCCGCCAGCACCGCCAGCGCCGCAATCTCGCCCGGACCGATGGTCAGGATGTCGCCATAGAGGAAGCGCTGCATGTCGCGCCCCAGCCCGCGCTCGCGGCTGACCACGGCCAGCCCGAAGGCGACCGCGGCGGAGAAGAAGACCCCGATCACGGCATCGGCGGACAGGGTGCTGCGGCGCTGAACCCAGACGATGCCCAGCCCGACCAGGATTCCGAAGGCCGGCAGGGTCCAGCGCGGATCGATCGAGAGCAGCAGCCCGATCGCCACCCCGGCGAAGGCGGAATGACTGATGGCGTCGGAGAAGAAGGCCTGCCGGAAGTTCACGACCTGCACGCCCATGGCGGCGGCCAGCGGGGCCAACAGGAGCAGCCCGACGAGGGCTTGTTGCATGAAGCGCGCCTGCATGCACGGCAACGGCAGCAGGCGGCCGACGGCGTCGAAAAGGGCGGCGGCGAATTCAGTCATGGCCGTGGCCCTCGCAGCCGTCGCCGTGGTCTCCGGTGTGCGGCACGGCCTGGGTGGCGACGAGGCCCATGTGCGCCCCGAAGATGGCGGTCAGCACGGCGCTGGTGAGCACCGTGTGCGGCGGGCCTTCGCCGGCCACATGCCGGTTGAGGCAGATGACGTGGTTGGCATGGGCCATGACGGTCGCCAAGTCGTGGCTGACCATGAGCTGGGTGAAGCCGCGCTCGCGGCGCAGCCCTTCGAGCAGCTCGCAGAAGAGTTGTTCGCCGCGCAGATCCACGCCGGCCGTGGGTTCGTCAAGGATCAGCAGGTCAGGATCCTGCTGCAAGGCCAGTGCCAGGAGCACGCGCTGGAGTTCGCCGCCGGAGAGCGCCCCGACCGGCTGCCGGGCCAGGCCGCCGGCGTGCACCGAGGCCAGGAGGTCGGCCGCCCGCTGGCGGTGACGGCGGCGCAGGCCCAGCCAGAGGGGCTGGCGCTGGCACCCCATGGCCAGGAATTCGAGCACGGTCAGCGGCATGCCGCGGTCAAAGGCCAGCTTCTGCGGCACGTACCCGAGGCGCGGCGGGCGGCCGTCGGCGGCCGGTTGGACATCAATCCGCCCCCCGTAGGAGACCTGCTGCAGCAGGCACAGCAGGAGGGTTGTCTTGCCGGCGCCGTTGGGGCCGACGATCGCGGTCGAGCTGCCCCGCGGCACGTGCGCGGTCGCCCCGTCCAAGATCTGCACGCCGTTGAGGGTGACGGTGACGTTATCGAAGCGCACGGCGGGGATGGCGGCGGGTTCGAGGGGCATGTCACGGCCCGCCCAGCGTTTTGCGGAGGGCGTCCAGGTTGCGCCGCATGACCGTCTCGTAATAGTCCGGCGGGGCCTCGTCGGGCCCGGTCGCCAGCGGATCGAGCGCCACCACGGGCACGCGGGCCTCGCGGGCGACCGTCGTGGCGACGTCGGCGGCGTACTGCGGTTCGATGAACACCGCCTGCGCGCCCGTGGCCCGGATGCGTTTCACCAGGGCCAGCATCTCGGCCGCCGACGGGTTCTCGCCGGGATGCCGCTGGACGACGCCGACCACCTCCATTCCCATGTCTTGTGCGAGAAACTCGAACACGTCGTGCTGGGCCACCACACGGCGGCACCCGATCGTCCGGCCCAGGCGCGCGAACTCCCCGGCCAGCGCCGTCAGCCGGGCGCTGAAGGCTTGTGCATTCCTGTCGTAGAGTTGCGCGCCGTCGGGGTCCAGCCGTTTTAGGGCATCGGCCAGGTTGCGGGCCAGGCGGGCGGCCTGCCGCGGGCTGGCGAACAGGTGCGGGTTGCCGTCGGCGTGGGCGTGGTGCCTGTCCTGGCCCTCGTCCCCCTCACCCTCATGCGCCTCGTCGTCATGGAGTTCGGGACCGCCATCGCCCTCGGTTTCGAGGCCCGCGGCGCTGTCAATGACCGTCAGGCGGGGGTGGGCCTTGACCGCCGGGGCGCCGAGGAATTCGTCGAGGCCGCGCCCGTTGATGACGAGGACGTCGGCGTCGCCGATCCGGCGCAAGTCCTGCGGCGTGAGGGCGTAGTCGTGCGGGCACCCCAGCCCGGCCGGCAGGAGCAGGGACAGTTCGAGTCCGGCGCGGCCCTGGGTCACGTACCGCATGATCTGGTGGATGGGGAAGGTCGAGCACAGGATGCGCGGCGGTGGGGGGCCTCCGTGGGCGGCGGGCGCCTGGGCCAGGGCGACGGTCGCCACCAGTGCAGGCGCGAGGCGCCACAGGCGTGCGCCGACCGCCGCGACGGGGCCGGCTTCCCGTCGCGCCGCGCCCCCCCGGCCGCCCTGCAGATGGATTCCTGGCTTCAGCATGGTCGTCTTCACGTTCCGCCTGCCCGTGTCCGGCAGGCCGGGCACCTGCCGAAGACCTCAACGTGATGGCCTTCGATCTCATACCCCGTCTCGGAGGCGAGGAGTCGTTCCAGCACCTGCAGGCCGCAGGCGTCGAATTCGACGGCCTGTCCGCAGACGCGGCAGACCAGCGCGTGCATGTGCCCGGGGCGCCATGGGATGAACCGGTGGCGGCCGTCGGCGCCGTGGACGCAGTAGATAATCCCTATCGTTTCAAAGAGCCCGAGCGTCCGGTACACCGTGGCCTGGCCGATGCCGGCGTCCCGCATGGCGACGATCGCCTCGGCCACGGTGATGCCCTGCGGGTGTCCGGCGAGCAGGGCGAACAGGGCCCGCCGGGGCGCCGTTGTGCGAAGCCCGTGGCCGGCGAGGGACGCGGCCAGCGCGGCGAAATCGGGCGCGGGGCCGGCGAAACCGGGGCGGCAACGGCGGGGGCGGGCCTGAGCGGCGGCTTGCCGGGATGTCGGTGGCACGGGTGGACCTCCAGTTTTTGATAAACTGTATCATCGAATCGGCCGCGGTCAAGCCGGGTTGCCGCCCGCGTCGGCGGGGCTACGGTAGCGGCATGCCGGCTGGGGCGGCGACGATATGGAGATGATGCCCATGGCACGCACGTGGCGGATCTGGCTGGGAGTGGCGGCCGCGGCGGTCTTGACCTCCGGCCCCGGCGGAGTCGGGGCGGCGGCGGAAGAGGAGGCCGGGCGGGCCGGCATCATGCGCCTGCTGGAGGACATCGAACAAGTGCGGATGCTGCTCGGCGCCGCCATGTGGGAGGTGCATGACCTGCGCAACGCGGCCCTCTCCGGAGCGGGCGATGTCGCGGACATCGAGGCGCTGGACCGCGGGAACCTGCGCTTGTACGAGACGTTGAAGCCGCTGGACTACGGAGCCTCTTCGTTATTGGCCGCCACCGACTGCGGCGACACGGCGGGCGCGGCCGGGGATCTGGCGATGTTGCGCGAGGAGCTCGGCCCGGTGGCGGCGGAGGTTCTCACGGCCTGTCGCGGGATTGCGGCGCGGCGGGAGGAGGCCGTCGCCGCCCTGCGCGCGGCCGGCCAGGCGGACGGGCTGGTGGTGAAGACGATCCCGGGACGGCGTTGGCGCGACCCGGTCCGCGAGCGCATGCGCCGGCTTGGCGTGCAGGTCGGCTGGCGCACGAACATCGAGCCGGGCGAGGGCTTCCGCGAACGCCTGTGGAACGAACGGCAACGCCTTGACATCCGCTATCAGCTGGACAAGGGACGGATGATCGGCGTGGATTTCCTGGTGCCCAAGGACCCCATCCTGCGCTGGGACTGGATCGAGCCCGAGAAGGGGCGCTACGATTTCAGCCGGCTGGACCGTTTCATGGCGCTGGCGGCGGAGTACGGGTACCGCGTCAAGCTCGTCCTGCCCACGTTCGGCGGCCGTGTGCCGGACTGGCTGCTGGCCGAGCGGCCCGAGTCGGTGGTCCGCGACGACCAGGGCAAGGCCGACTTCCTGCTGAACGGCGGCACCTTCGCGCACGATTTCATGGGGCCGATCCCGCGCGACGGCGAGTGGTATCACGCACGGGCCGTCAACCTGGCTGATGAGCCGACGCGGGCGGCGTTCGCCCGCTACGTCGCCGCCGTCGGCCGCCACTGCCGCGAGCAGGGCTACCGCGAACGGATTCTGGCGGTGACGGTGGACGTCTTCCACGCCCAGCGCAACTGGCGCGCGCCGGCCGGCGCCGACCTGCGGGCATTCGTCGTCGAGCAGTACGGCCGGGTGGCGGAGATCGCACGGGCGGCGTTCGCCCCGGTGCCGCTCGACCTTGAAGTCACCGACGGCGAGGCGCACTTCGTGGACACCGATCTGAGCGCGCACGAGTGGCGCAGCGTCGGGCTGACTGAGGTGGTGGACATACCGGGGGTGGCCAGCGAGACTCCGTTCTTCGAGGATCTGATGCGGGCGGCGGCCCTCGAAACCGCGCGGGGCCGCGCCGTCACGCGCGACGCCGCCGGGCCCTTCTTCCACCAGAACTGCGAGTACGGGTTCGGCACCATGCTGTCGGTCAACTTCTTCACGTCGCTGCTGCGCGACGGGTTGTGGTCGGACGGATGGTTCGGGCCGGAGGGGCCGTTGCGCTGGGGGTATTTTCCGCAGATCATGACGTGGAACGACCGGCAGCTGCAGTGGTCCGGGATCACCAATGGCTGGCTGGCGTTCCGGCAGGCCCATCGGCTCGGGCCGACCGTGGCCAACACGCGGGTGGCGCCGGCGGACGTCGTGCTGGCGCTTCCCTCGTCGAGTTTCGGGGTGGCGCCTTTCCAGCCTCACCGCGAGCTGGTCGGCTGGGGCTGGGCGCTGAGCGCGCTGAAGGTTCCCTACGACGTGTTGAGCGAGCAGCGGCTGGCGGCCGGCGTCCCCGAGCGCGCACGCTTGCTCATCCTCCCGCAGGCGGCGGTGCTGGGCGAGGCGCAGGCGGCGGCGGTGCGGGAGTTCGTCGGGCGCGGCGGCCTGCTGATCGCCAGCCTGGTGCCGGGCGCCGACGGCACCCGCCCCGGGCCGCTGGCCGACGTCCTCGGCTGCGACCGCCTGGTGCGCGACGGCCAGGCGGTGACCCTGACGCAGACGGGCGTGGCCGGGACCTGGCTGCAGACCACGGTCAACCGCGGCCTGCACAGCGGCAAGTACCAGCCCGTGCCCGAGCCCGACACCGGGTACCCCCGGAAGGTCGAAGGGCGCCGCGGCCAGCACGACGTGCCCTTCCAGGCCCTGGCACCGGCCGCGGCGGCGGCCGTCGTCGCCCGCTTCGGCGGCGGTGAGCCGGCCATCGTCGAGAACGCTTTCGGCAAGGGCAGGGCCCAGACCCTCGGCTACCCCTACGGCAATGAAATCCTGTTTGCCGACTGGACCAGCATCGCCTTCGGGAAGATCTACAACGGATGGGCGCGCGACCGCCAGATCATCGAGATGGTGCGCTGGCTGCGCGACGACCTCGACCGCCTCGGCTACGTCCGCCAGCTCGCCGTCCCCGAGGGATGGCGCCACCGCCTGCAGGGCTTCGAGGCCGCCGTCAGCAGCCTCTCCTACCCCAAGGGCCCTGCGGCCGAGGCCGGCGACTATTTCGTCACCCGCACCTATCTTGACCCGCGGCCCGGCCACGCCATCGTCCAGGAGCACGACGACATGGATTACGCCGCCGAGCTGACTTGGCGCGACCGGCCGGGCGTGGGCACGCGCTACCTGGCCGTCGCCAATCGCGAGAGCGCCTACGCCGGCGAGCGCGCAACCGTGCAGTTCTGGATGATGCCGCATGTGCTGCGCATCCGCATCAACGACCCCGCCGTGCGCCGCGTCTACGATGTGGCGGCCGGGATGCCCGTGCACGTCGAGCGCGACGCCGGCGGCGTCAATTTCCGCACTACGGTGCCGCCGGCCGAGGGGCGGATTTTCGCGGTGTCGCGGACCGACACCGTGGAGGTTTTCGAGGGGGACGGGGTGGCGGGCGTTGATGCCGCGGCCGTCGCCGGCCGGGTCGAGGGCGTGGCCCGCGCCGGGGCGGCCCTGCCGCCGACGCGTGTCGTGGAGCCGGACCGCATCCGCGGCTGGCTCGACGGTCGCCGTGGCGGACGGCTGACCGTCTGCTATGGCGACGAGGCGTACCGCGCGGCGGCCGAACGGGTGGCGGCGTGGCTCAGGCAGGCCGCCGGGATCGAGGCGTCTGTCACCGCCGAGGACGGCCGTTTCGAGATCCAGGGCCAGGAAGGCTTCCAGATCGTGTACCAGGCCGCGCCGGCGGATGTGCTGATCGGCAGCGCATGGACGAACAACGCGGTCGCCATGCTCGACTCGACGTGGCCGTACAACACCGGCGAAGCGCCGGCCATCGTCTCCGGCCGCCTCTCGGCCACGTATGCCTGGCCGGGCGGCGAACGGGGAGTCGCCCTGCTGACCCGCGAACGCGAATTCCGCCGTGACAACCACACCACCTGGGGCACCAGCTACGGCAATACCGACGGCTTTGATGTACGCCAAGCCGACGACGCCCAGCCCCCCCACCTGCGCCGCCGCCTCCTCATCCTCGCCTCGACCCCGGCCGGCGCCGACCAGGCCGTCCGCGCCCTCGAACAGGCCCTGCCACCAGCACCGTGAGCGGCGGCACCGGAACAGTCCGGGACGGCCTCCCACCGGCGAATCCACACCGTCACGCCTCCCAGAGGGGCATGGACGTGTCCGCGGCGGGCGTGTGCTTGCGCCAGACGTGCCGCCGCTCGTCATAGGCCCAGCCGCGAGCCTGAAGTTCGCGGGAGAAGGCTTCGCGCGGGACGCTGAGCTGGCTCAGGGACTGGCGTTGCCAGGCCGCCAGCACCAGCCGGTTGAACAGGTACTGGCTGGTCATCTCGTCGGCCGGGTCGTCGCGGAGGATGGTGTCCAGGAGCTCGTGCAGGAGACAGGGCTGCGCCTCGCGCATCTCGCGATCGCGCCTCTCGCCGGCGCCTTTGTAGAACGTGAGGATCATCTCGCCGGCGAGCACGCTCTCGCGGTTCTTCTTCTTGTGCATGGACCAGATCACCTCGCGCTCCTGGGTCACCGCGGCCCGCAGTTCGGCGCCACATCCCGTGGCCGTGCGCAGGATGGTCTCGAAGTACCGCACGTCCCAGTGCTGAAAGACCACCGAGAACCACCGGTCCGGCTTGAGGACTTCCAGGCAGGCGCGGATGCTGGCCGCCAGCCGGGATCGGTAGTGCTCCTCGCTCAGGCCCAGGTCTCCCCCGACGATGATCTCGTTCGCACGGCTGGCGGCCCCCACCGGAAACCCCAGCCAATGGTTCCAGAGTGTGGACAGGTCAAGGTAGGCAATGAATGCGCCGTAGGGGGGATCGGTGAAGATATAGTCGACCGACTCGGGGCGCACGGGGCCGGCGAGAGTGGCGGCGTCCTCGGCCATGACGATGAAATGCTGATCGCTGTCCAGGCGCCATCCGTCGTGCCGGTTGCGGTTGAAGTGGTCGCGCGTTTCAAGGATTTCCCTCTTGGCGGCCAGGATATTGAGGTGGCGTCCGCGGAACGTTTCCCACAGGGGGAGTTCGACCGGGGCCTTGGCGACCTTGTAGCGGTAGATGCTGGAGATGCTGGCGCCGCCGCGGCTGGCGGCCCGTCCCTGGGCTGAGATGAACGTGCGGTTGAGTTTGGCCGCGGTGGCCGACCAGGCGAGCAGGAGGGCCAGCCGGGCGGGTTCGTCGGGCTCGCGGTCGATCTGGCGTTTCAGCACGGCCAGGGCGGCCAGTTGGCGCGGGGTGAAGAGGTCGTGGAAGCGGGCCGCGTCGGAGGTGCGCGGCAGGGCGATATTCTCGGGCAGAGGCAGCCCGGCCAGGGTGTCGGCCACGGCGGTATCGGAGGCGGTTTCGAGCGACCGCAGGGTGTCTTCGCAGGCCGCGGCAACCCGTGCAAAGGCCGCCTGGAGCGGACGCAGGCTGGGCAGGCGGGTGTCGGCAATGGCCCGGGCCAGGAAGTTGGCCAGCGGGTTGAGGTCGTTCTGGATGGCGTGCCGCCCGAGGAGAAACGCCTCGATCGCCGTCACCCCGGATCCGCCGAACGGATCCAGCACCGTGTCGCCCTCTTGGCTGTAGCGTTCGAGGTACGCCCTGACCACCGAGGCCGAGCGGCGCGTGAAATAGGGGTGCGCCCCGTAGTGGCGGGCCCACTTCTGACGCTCGTCGGCGATCGTTTCGTTGATCGGCGGGATGTCGGCGCGGGTTGGCATGGCGTGCATCACCCCCGCAACAGGTCGGGAGTGGCCAAGGCCTCGACACTCCTCAAGCTCCCGGCCTTTGTCTGTTGGAGGTGCGTCCTCCTCTCCCCCGAACGTGCTCATTTGCAGCACTCTGCGCATCGGGCGGCGCGCGCTTGGTCGTCTGCCGGGTCGCGCCGACTGTGGTAACGTATAGCACGCGAACCTCGTTTGTCCAACGGCGGCGCCCCGGCGAGTGCCTGTCGCGCTCTCCGGCGGAACCCCCAACGACCGCGGCCGTGCGCCATTTTCCATGCCGCGGCGCGGCAGACGGCGGCCGGCGCGGCTATATTTTGCGTTTACCCTCTCCGGCCGTCTTCGTGACGCGCGGGAGGGGTGGGGCGAGGCGGCGATGCCCAGACGTAGCGACATCCAGAAGATCCTGATCCTCGGCTCCGGCCCGATCGTGATTGGGCAGGCGTGCGAGTTCGACTACTCCGGAGTGCAGGCCTGCAAGGCGCTGCGCGAGGAGGGGTACGAGATCGTGCTGGTCAACAGCAATCCGGCAACGGTCATGACCGACCCGGAGTTTGCCGACCGCACGTACGTCGAGCCGTTGACGGCGCCGGTGCTGATCGAGATCATCCGGCGCGAGCGCCCCGACGCCCTGTTGCCGACGCTGGGCGGGCAGACCGCGCTGAACCTGGCGATGGAGCTGTCGCGGGCCGGCGTGCTGAGCCGCTACAAGGTGGAGCTGATCGGGGCCAGCGCCGCAGCGATCGCCAAGGCCGAGGACCGAGAGCAGTTCAAGCAGGCCATGCTGGGGATTGGGCTGGACGTGCCGCGCAGCGGCACCGCGCATTCGATGGAGGAGGCGTGGACCGCCCAGAAGGCGATCGGCGCCGTTTTCCCCGTCGTCATCCGGCCGTCGTTCACCATGGGCGGCAGCGGCGGCGGCATCGCCTTCGACGCCGCCCAGTTCGAGGAGATCGTGCGCCGGGGGCTGGACTTCAGCCCGACCCACGAGGTGCTGGTCGAGGAGTCGGTGCTGGGCTGGAAGGAGTTTGAACTGGAGGTCATGCGCGACCGCCGCGACAACGTGGTCGTCGTCTGTTCGATCGAGAACCTCGACCCCATGGGCGTGCACACCGGCGACAGCATCACCGTCGCCCCGGCGCAGACCCTGACCGACCGCGAGTACCAGCGCCTGCGCGACGCCGCCATCGCGGTCATGCGTGCCATCGGCGTGGACACCGGCGGCTCGAACGTCCAGTTCGCCGTGGATCCCGAGGGCGGGCGGCTGGTGGTCATCGAGATGAACCCGCGGGTCTCGCGCTCCAGCGCCCTGGCGTCGAAGGCCACCGGCTTCCCCATCGCCAAGATCGCCGCCAAGCTGGCGGTCGGCTACACCCTGGACGAAATCCGCAACGACATCACCCGCGAGACTCCCGCCTGCTTCGAGCCGACCCTCGACTACGTGGTGACCAAGATCCCGCGTTTCGCGTTCGAGAAGTTCCCCGGCGCCGACAGCACCCTGGCCACGCAGATGAAGTCGGTGGGCGAGACCATGAGCATCGGGCGCACCTTCAAGCAGTCGTTGCAGAAGGCGTTGCGCTCGCTGGAGATCGGCCGCGCCGGCTACGGCGCCGACGCCCGCTCGCGGACGTTCGCCAAGGAGCTGTCCGACG
>MVZH01000143.1 GCA_002068325.1 Lentisphaerae bacterium ADurb.BinA184
GGTCGCGACGCCGTTGACACCCGGCTGGCATGTGATCGGAAACGGGGTTCCCGACGACCGCCTCGACCCCCGGGTCGCCCGGGCGCTGGCCCTGATCGAAGCCGCCGGAAAACAGGCTCCCGTCGAGGGGTTCGCCCCGCTGGAGGCGATCTGCGCCGATCATGGGGCCGACGGCCAGGCGGGCGCCGACACACTCTGCATGCACGGCGTACGGGCCGGAACCCGTTCCTCCGCGGTCTGCCTCCTGCCAGGGCCGGGTGCGCCGACACAGTTGCGCCACGCCGACGGGCATCCGTGCCGCGGCGACTATGCGGAAGTGCCCTTGGCGCTGCCGTCCTGATTGGCCGCCGCGGGCCGCGGCTCGTGGGACGGGCAGTCGCCCATGGGGTCAACCTCGCGCTCGTGCAACAGGCAGGTCGTCTTGAACGGGTGCCGGAAGAAATGCCGGCAATCCTTGCAGAACCGGCGGGTGGTGGATTCGAGGCGCCGGCGGATGCGGATGCGCCCGTCGTCTTCCTCCGGCCCGCCCAGGAGCCGGGCGGCCGCCGCGCGTGCGGCCTCCGAGCGGCTGTTGGTCTGTTCGCCGGGATCCGCGGCGGGACCGAGCGTGTTGCCGCACAGCGCGCAAACAAAGAAACGCCCGGCGGCCTTCCAGCCGTCCATTTTCGTGACCGTCTTGACCACGCTGTCCAAGCCGCAGGCCGGACAATGGATCTTGAGGCCGTCGCGGTACGTCATTGCGGTTCCATGATTGCGGGGATTGCCAAGGCTGGTGTGCGGACGCTGCAGACTGGAACCGGCGGAAGGCCGGTGCCGGGGGACAGGATAGCACGCCGGCGGGCGGCTGGCAACGGGGGGTGCCGAAAAGGTCTCGGAGAGGCAGGATTTCGAACCTTTTGGTTTGTCCCATATAACGTCGCATAATCTATCTTATGTATAGCTCTAGGTGCCCGTGACACCACCGTCACCAAGTTATAAGACATTGGCGATTAATGACTTGCAGAGTTCCAATCCGCAACCTGTTGATAACCTGTGTGGACAACCGGGGCGGATGTGCGACGCCGGTTGTGCCCTGCCCCGGTTGCGGGCCGGAGGGGTCAGGACGGCAAGGCTCGGGGTGCGCGTTCCGTCAAGGCTTGGCCTGGCGGAAGACGGCCACGATGGCCGCGGCCAGCTGGGCGACGGACGTGTCGGCGCGATGCGGGAGGAAGACCGCGCCGGGGTGCTGGTGGCGGAACCAGGTTCGCTGACGCCGCACGTAGGCCCAAGTCCGGGCGATGAGCGTTTCGGTGAGGCTGCCGGCGTCGGCACTTGAGCCGGGCTGTTCAAGGAAGGCGGCGATCTCGCGGTAGCCGAGGGCTTGGTAGGCCGTTGGGGTCTTGAGCAGCCCTTCATGGAGGAGCCGGCGCGTCTCAGCGACCCAGCCGTCGGCCAGCATCTGGCCCGTCCGGTGCCGGAGCCAGGCGCGGTGTTCGGCCGGCGGGGGCAACAGGACGAACTGCGTGAAAACGGCGCAGGGACAGGCTGGCGGGCTGCCGTCTCCGGCCGGAGGATCCGCGGGGAAATGCCCGCGAAGGCGGAGGATCTCGACGGCCCGGATGAGGCGGCGCGGGTTGACCAGGATCGCCTGAGGGGTGTCGGGGGACGCGGCCAGCAGCTCGCGGCTGAGCCGGTCCAGTCCGTCGGCGGAGGCCGCTTCACGGCAGACGGCGGCGAAGGTTGCGGGGTCCGCAGGTTGCAGGCCGAGGTTGTAGATCAGGGCTTTGGCGTACAGGCCGGTGCCGCCGCAGAGGATGGGGACACGGCCCCGCCCGGCGACGTTCAGCAGGGCCGTGCCGGCCATGCGCACAAAGCGGTTGGCGTCGTAGCGCTCGCGGATGTCCAAGCACCCCACCAGGTGCGTCGGGACGGCGTCCGGGGACGGGTCGGCGGGCGGGGCGCAGGTGCCGATCTCCATTCCGCGATAGACCTGCATCGAGTCGCAGGAGATGATCTCACCGCCGAGGGTTCGGGCGACGCCGATGGCGATTTCGCTCTTGCGCGACCCGGTCGGCCCGAGGATGGCGAGGGCGCGGATGTGCGTGGGGGCGTCCCGGCCGCCGTCACTGCCCGGGGCTGGTCTGGCTGGTCGGCCTGGCATTCGGCGCCTGGTCGGGATCCGGATGACGGATGGACGAGTAGAGGAACAGCGCCACCCCGCAGCAGATGGCGGAGTCGGCGAGGTTGAAGGCTGGCCATTCGAAGGAGCGGTAGTAGACGCGCACAAAGTCCACGACTTCGCCGCGGAGGACGCGGTCCACGAAGTTGCCGAGGACTCCGCCGGCGACCAGGAGGAGGGCGAACGCGCGTTCCACCCGCCCCGCGGCCAGTTGCCGGTAACGCCAGGCAATGAACCCCAGGACGGCGACGGAGACGGTGGCCAACACGGGCGACAACCCTTGGAACAGGCCCCAGGCCGCCCCGGTGTTGCGAAAATGCACGAGGCTGAGGCACCCGGGGATGAGATGAACCTGCCCGGAGAGGGGAACCCCGCGGCAGACCGCATCTTTGCTCCACTGATCCGCGGCGGCGAGCAGCAGGACGATCAGGAGCGCCAGCGGGCGGCGTGACAGCAGGGCGGACGGGCGGGCGGCCGAGGCCGGGGCTGCCGGCGAAGCGCAGGATGGGACCGTCGTTCGGTTCACGACCATGCGGACTCCGGATGCCGGCGCCGGCTGGACGAAGGACGCGGCCCCCCTGCCCTACTCGACCACTTCCTCCTCGACCTCCTCCTCGGCAGGGATCTCCTCCTCCTTCTCACGCGCCTCCTTGCAGTTGACGCAGAGCTTGGCGTACGGAATCGCGTCAAGCCGGGCTTCAGAGATGTGGCCGCCGCAGTCGATGCAGGTGCCGTAGCTTCCTTCGATCAGGCGATAGATGGCGTCCTGGATCAACGAAATCTTGCTGCCCTCCGCACTCATCAGCGCCAGGCTGAGGTCGCGGGCGAAGTTTTCGCTGCCGATATCCGCCAGATCCTCGCCGGCCTCCTTCTGGTAGCTGAGCGAGGCGTCCGACAGGTCGCGGAACTGCGACATCATCTCGTCCCGCAGCTGGATGAGGGTCTCGTAGCGCTTGCGCTTGGCGCCGCGGAACTCGGGGATGGCGTCAATCAGCTGGCGGAGTCCGACCTTGCCGCCGGTCGTCGTCGAGGATGCCTTGGGGGTGGCGGCCGGACTCGCGGCGGTGCGCTTGGCCGCCCGAGGGGGGGGCTGCGGCGGCCGGGTCTTGACGGCGGGGGCGGCCTTGCGCGGGGGCGCGGCGGGGCGCCGCGCGGGAGGAGCGGGTCTGCGGACGGAAGCCTTGGCCGTCTTGGCGGACTTGGCGGCGGGCGCCGTCTTCTTCGTGGTGCGGGCGGCCGCGGCCTTCTTGGGCTTGGCGGGGGCGCCACCCTTGGCGGGGCGGCCGGGTTTGACGGTCTTTCTCGCCTGGTTGGTCATAGTCCTGCGCACCCTCTGCTGCCTCGAACGCGTTTTGACGGCCGTCCGGGGAGCGCACAGCCTTTCCGTGCGCCTCGCGAATGCCCGGACCGCGAAAAAAGGAAGCGTACTATAACTTGTGATCCGCGGGGATCAAGCGCGGGCGGCCAAGCGTGTCGGCGATGCGCTGTGCGACGTCGCGCCCCAGCCCTGGCACCCGCTGGCACATGGCCTCGGGGGTGGCCTGGCGCAGGCCGGCCACAGAGCCGAAGGCCCGGAGGAGCTGTTCCTTGCGTGTCTGGCCGACGCCTTCGACATCGTCAAGGATGGATTCGGCCGTGCGCCGGCGCCGGAGTGTGAGGTGGTAGAGGAGGGCAAACCGGTGGGCCTCGTCGCGCACGGCCTGGAGCAGGTGGAGTCCGGGATGGTGGCGGTCGAGGGTCAGCGGCGCCTCGCGGCCCGGCAGGTAGACTTCCTCGCGTTTCTTGGCCAGCCCCAGGACGGGCAGCGGCGGTGCCCCCGCGCCCAGGAGCGCCCGCACGGCGGCCACCCCATGCCCTGCCCCGCCGTCAATCACCACCAGGTCAGGCAGGGGACGTCCCTCCGCCAGCAGCCGCGCGTACCGCCGCCCGACTGCCTCGCCCATCATGGCGAAGTCGTCGGCGCCGGAGACGGTCCGGATGCGGAACCGCCGGTAGTCCTTGGGGGACGGCCGGCCCTGGCGGAAACAGACCAGGCTGGCCACCGCGAGGATGCCGCCGATGTTGGAGATGTCGAAGCACTCGATGGTCTCGGGGGCCCGGGCCAGGCCGAGCGCCTGCTGGAGGGCGGCGACCGCGTCCTGCGGGGTCCGCACCGGGGCGCGCACCACCCGTTCGAAAGAGCGGCGCCGTTCGACGTCGCAGACGTAGCGGATGTTCTCGATGGTGTCGCGCACGCGCGCCGCCTCCTCGAACTTGTGTGCCCCGGCCAGGCGTTTCATGTCGGCGTCCAGGCGGGCTACGATCTCGCCGACGTCCCCCCGCAGTGCGGCCAGCAGCCCCTCGACGCGGACGCGGTAGTCCTCGGGCGAGACCTTCCCCTGGCAGGGGCAGCAGCAGAGGCGCACGACGCTGTCCAGGCAGTGCCGGAACGCCGCCTCGTCCGGCCGTGCCGCCGCGCAGGTGCGCAGGCCGAAGTAGGTGGACAGGAAGCGCACGGTCTGGCGCAGGACGCGGGCTCGTGGGAAGGGGCCGAAGTAGGCCCGGCCGTCGTCCTTCTTGAGGCGTGAGAGCACCAGCCGTGGGAAGGGGTCGTTCAAATCGATGGCGACGACGAGGAACCGTTTGTCGTCGCGCAGTTCGACGTTGTAGCGCGGGTTGAACTGCTTGACCAGGCGGGATTCGAGCAGCAGGGCCTCGGCCTCGCTGTGCACGGGGAGGATTTCGACCGACTGGATGCTGTGGATCAGCGACCTCAGCTTGATGTCCGCGGTGCGCGCCCGCGACGGCTGGAAGTAGTTGGCGAGGCGTCGGCGCAGGGCCTTGGCCTTGCCGACGTAGATGACGTCGCCGGAGGAGTTGCGGAAAACGTAGACGCCGGGTGAGTTGGGGGCGTCCTGGAGGGAGAATTCGGCTTTGGGGACGGCGGGCATGGCGTCAGTCGCGTCCCGTGTCGGCGGCGGCCGCGGGGTCGGGCGGGAGGGGGCCGGTCTCGAGTGTGTCCACGTTGACGCGGGTGGTCTGGGCCAGGGCCAGCCGGGTCAGTTCATCGGGTGGTGGCAGGCGGCGTTCCTGGGCTTCGACGAGGGGCAGGGGGGCCTTGGTGACCGGGTTGGCGGGGGCGAACACCGTGCAGCTGTCGGGTACCTGCTCCTCGGAGATCGCCAGGGTTCCGATGCTGCGGGCCAGGTCCATCGTCTCCCGCTTCTCGGCGCCGATGAGAGGCCGGAGGACGAGCATGGGCGTGGCGGCCGAGATCACGGCGAGGTTGGCGAGCGTCTGGCTGGCCACCTGCCCGAGGCTGTCGCCGGTGACTAGGGCGGCCGCCTCGCGCCGGCGGGCCAGCTCCGCGGCCACCCGCAGCATCAGACGGCGGTAGAGGACGGTGCGGAAGCGTTCCGAACAGCGGTCGCGGATCAGCTTCTGGGGTTCGGCGAGGTTGACGGCATAGAGAGTCCCCTCGCCCTGGAACTCGCGGAGGATGCGCACGATGCGGGCGACCTTCTCGACGGTTGCCGGCGGGGTGTAGGGGGCGCTGTGGAAGGTCACAAAGTCCGCCGCGCCCCCGCGCCGCATGGTCAGATAGGCGGCCACGGGCGAATCGATGCCGCCGGACAGCAGCACCATGACGCGGCCGGCGGTGCAGGCCGGCAGGCCGCCCGGCCCGGGAAACCGTTCATAGGAGACGAAGGCGTGTTCGCGGCGCACCTCGACCTCGACGCGCAGGAGCGGGTTGTCCAAGTTCACCCGCAGGCACGGGTGGCGCGTCAACAGGCGGTCGGCGAAGTGGATCTCGATCTCGCGGCTGGTCATGCCGAGCCGATGCTCGCTGCGCCGGGCGCGCATCGCGTAGGGGATCGGCATCCCCTCCCCCAGTTGCGCGGCGACGGCGGCGCAGACAGCGCCGAACGAACGGTCAACCGCGGCCTCGATGGCGGGCAGCTCGGGGGCGGTGAGGAAGGCCGGCGAGCCCGAGACCAGGCCGAAGCACTTGGCGGTCTGCCGCCGCAGCGCCTCGACCACGCCCGCGGTCAGCGTGTCGCCGGGCGGCTCGGGCTGAAGGAAGACGCGGCCGCGTTCGCGCCGCACCGACAGGGGCAGGCCTTCCAGCAGGCGCTTGAGGTTGGCCACCGCCGCCCGCTCGAAGCTCGCCCGGTTGCGGCCCTTCAGGGCGATTTCCGAGTAGCGGCACAGGTAGGCATTGTAGCCCAGGTCGGGCAACCGCATTTCCGTGAGTTGCCGCGGCGCACTCATGGCGCTAATATAGTCGGGCAAACCGTTGCCGGGCGGCGCGAGACGACGGCGGCCTCGCATGCCCGGCGGAACCGTTCGCCTGAGGCATGCATGAACAAAGAGGCAACGGGGATGAGGAGTGAGTCATCCAGGTTGGGGCCAGCAACGTAGGCATTCGCCATGGCGGTCAAGACATACCGTGTTGTCGTGCGCGGAGCGGTCACGGGGGTGGGGTTCCGGTGGTCGGCCTGTCGCGAGGCCGGGCGTCACGGCGGACTGCGCGGCTGGATCCGCAACGCCGACGACGAGACTGTCGAATGCCTCGTCCAGGGGGAGTCCGCCGACGTCCTCGATTTCATCGCCTGGCTGCGGCATGGCCCCATCCTTGCCGTGGTGAGCGAGTGCGAGGTCTGCGAAGTGCACTCCCCCGGCCCCCTTGCGCCCTTCGCGACCGTGCCCTGAACGGCACAATTTTTCCCGCGGTCGGTTTGCCAGCCCCGGCCTGTCCATTACATTGGTTTTCCGTCGTGCGGCTCACGGCGGACCGCGCGTCAGGGCGGCCGGCGGGAATGCGGTGGCGCAGGAGGACGACATGTACGGCATACCGGTTCTGAATGCCCGCGGCAAGGGGCTTGCCGAGGCGTGGGAGAACTCGCTGGTGACGCTCTACCAGTCGGGCACGGACATCTGCACGATGTACGACAAGCCCACTGACCCGGCCAGCCGGGACGCCACCATGCTGATCACCGTCGAGGATCCGACCGCCGAGCCGATGATCCACAAGGATTTTCCGGGCGGGCTGGAGGACCTCCAGGAGTACGTCATGGAGGTGACCGACGGCATCAAGGATCACCTCGTGCGGGATCCCGCCAATCCGGAGGACACCCGCTGGGAGTACACCTACCACGAGCGGCTCTTCGCCTACACCGTGCCCGGCATCAACCAGCCGTTCGACCAGATCGAGACCATCGCCCGCAAACTCGCCGAGACCAGCTACACCCGCCGGGCGCAGGCGATCACCTGGAAGGTGTGGGACGACAATGGCTGCGACGACCCGGCCTGCCTGCAGAGCCTGTGGTGCCGGCTCACGGACGAAGGCGGCGTCGCCTACCTGAGCACCAATGCGCGCTTCCGCTCGAATGACGCGTACAAGGCGGCCTTCATGAACATGTTCGCCCTGACGCAGTTGCAGCTGCGCATCGCCGCCCGCATCTCGGAGTTGACCGACCGCGACGTCCGCCTGGGCCGTTACGTCCACCTGGCGGACAGCTACCACATTTACGGCGCCTATTCCGCGGAATTCAAGGAGAGGTTTCTCGGCGGCCTGGCCCGGCGCACCTTCGCGGAGCGCACCTTCCGTTACGCCGACGTCAAGGACGTCATGGAAGCGGCCCGGCCGGCGATCCTGGAGAAAGTCAAGCGTATGTCGCAGAGTTGAAGTCGCCGGGGGCGACGGGAGGGGTGGGTCGGCCCGTTGGCAGGTCGTGGGCGCAGACCCGGCCGGATGGCCGCCTGGGTTGAGGGGTTATCCAGCACCGCGTCCCCGGCAGGCCGAGGGTCGCCGCGGAACGCCGGCCGGATGGGCTGGATGCGCCGCCCGGGCCGGGGCGTGCCTCGCCCCCTGCCGCGCCTTCCTGCGCATGCCGTCGCAAAGTGATCTCGCCAAGGCTTGCTCTGCCGCCTGGCCGCGCGCAGGACAGCCTTCAAGAGAGGATGGTCCGTCATGTTCCCCGCACTCGCCCCGTTCCTGTCCCATCATGTCTGGGGTCCCTTCCGCCTGCTCGGGGCCTACACAGTCCTGATCGCCGTCGGCACCACCACCGCCGCCCTCACGACGTGGTTCCTGCTGCCCCGCCTGTGGCACGCCCTGCCGTGTGACCGCCGGCGCGCCCACGCCGCCCAGGCCGACGCCGCCAAGGGCAAACCGACCGGCGGCGGCTACCTCGTCGTCCTCCTCCTCCTGCCGTGGCTCTTCCTAGTCCTGCCGTGGCATCCCGTCCTAGTGTCGGTGAGCCTCTGCCTGATCCTTTGCATGTTGACCGGCTACTGGGACGACCGCAGCCCGACGCCATGGAGCGAGTGGCGGAAGGGCGCCATGGACCTTGGCGTGGCCGCCCTGACCAGCCTGATGCTCTGCCAGGGCACCGAGACCCCGATGTGGTTCCCCTTTGTCAAGGGCGTGGTTTCCGTGCCGGCCTGGCTGTTTGTGCTGATCGGCACGGCGGTGCTGTGGTTCTCGATCAACGCCACCAACTGCACCGACGGCGTTGACGGCCTGGCCGGGTCGCTGACGCTGCTGTCGCTCTTCTACCTGGGCGGTTTCCTCTACGTCGTGGTCGGCAACCGCGAGGTGGCCCGGTACCTGCTCGTGCCGCACAACGTGCGCGGCGCCGCCTGGTCCATCCTCGCCTTCACCTCGGCCGGCGCCTTCGCGGGCTACCTGTGGCACAACGCCGAGCCCAGTGCGTTGCTGATGGGGGACGCGGGGTCGCGTTTCCTCGGATTGCTGATCGGGGTGGCGGTGCTGGTTTCCGGCAATCCCTTCCTGATCCTGGCGGTGGCGCCTGTCATCCTGGTCAACGGCGGCACCGGCCTGCTGAAGCTGATCCTGCTGCGCGGCCTGCGCCGGCTGGGGTTCGACATCACGCCGCCCGCCCGCGTGACGCCCGCCGAGGGCGCCGTCCCGCTGGCCGCCCCCCGCCACGTCATTGTCCGCATGCTGCACGCCGTGCGGTTCCCCCTCCACGACCACTGCCGGGCCAAGCTGCACTGGACGAACCCGCAGGTCCTCATCCGCTTCGTCCTCGTCCAGGCGTTCCTCACCCCCTTCCTCTTCGTCATCCTGGTCAAGCTGCGGTAGGCCGGCGCGCAATCCGCCCCCTGCCCTACTGCACCAGCCGGCGCTTCATCTTGCCGAACTTCGAGGCCGGCATGGCGCGGCTGAACGCCCAGCTGCGGATGAACTTGATCTGCTCCTCCATCGTCTGTGAGAGCGGCACGATGCGGGCGATGCTCGCGCTCAGGTCGCCCTGCGTCGCCTTGCGCTTCTCGTAGTACGCCTCGACGCGGGCGGCGATGACGGCCTGCTCGATCTCCGCCCCGTTCCAGCCCTCGGTCATGATGGTGAGGATGTTCATGTCCACGTCGGCCAGGTCTATCCCGTTGCGGGCCAAATGGATGCGGAAGATCTCGGCGCGCTCGCTGTCGGCCGGCAGGTCGAGGAAGAACACCTGGTCGAAGCGGCCTTTGCGGATGATCTCCGCCGGCAGTGCGCTGATCCGGTTGGCGGTGGCGGCGATGAAAACCAGCGGCGGCTTCTCCTGCATCCAGGTCAGGAAGGCCGAGAAGATGTGTGAGGCGATGTGGACGCCGCTCTTCTCGTCCATGCCCAGGCTGTTCTCGATCTCGTCAATCCAGAGCACGGCCGGGGCCACCGATTCGACCGTGTTGAGGGCGCCGCGGAACGCCGATTCGGGGTTGCCGTAGGCGCCTGAAAAGATCAGGTTCATGTCCAGCCGGAACAGCGGCAGGTTCCAGAACGAGGAGATCACTTTCACGGCCAGGCTCTTGCCGCAGCCGCTGACCCCCATCATCAGCAGCCCCTTCGGCATTTGCACGCCGGCGTCCATGGCCTCGCGGGTGAAGAGGCGACGCCGCTTCTCCAGCCAGTCCTTGAGGTTGTCCAGACCCCCGAGATCCGAGAGCTTCAGCCGGGGCGGACAGAACTCCAGGTAGCCGGCCTTGCGCACGAGCATCTCCTTCTCGGCGAAGAGCGCCTCCATGATCTGTTCGCGCGTGGCCTGCCCGCCGCGTGCCGCGCGCCGCAGGATGTGCCCGACCTCGGCCAGGGTCAGGCCCTTGAGCGCCAGCAGCACCTCGGTCCAGTCCTCGGTGCGGAGTCCGCAATCGGGGTGGTCGCGCCGGAACCGCTCGATCTCGGCGCCGATGGCGTCCTCGTCGGGCGGCGGGACATCAATGAGGTGGACCTCCTTGCGCACCATTTCGGGGACGACCGTTTCGGGGGCGATGATGACGATCCGGCGGTCGCCCTTCTCGCGGGCGGCGAAATAGAACTCGCGCAGGCGCCGCGCCACCTCGACCCGCTGCATGAAGGGGGCGAGGTCGGCGAAGACCCAGGTGGCCGGCCCCTCGAAAGCGGCAACGGCGGCGAGGGCCGCGGCGGGATCCGTCATCGCCGCCCCGCCCTCGACGCCTTCAAGCCCGTGCGTGCAACTCCACAGGCGGGGTTCCGAGAGGCCGGAACCCGGCTCAGCGGCCAGCTCGCGCAGCACGCCCACCACGCGGTCCTCCTCGGTGGTGCACAGGTACAACAGCGGGTTGTGGCCGACCACGGCCAGCCGTATAGCCGTCTTGACATCCGACATGCCTCACGCCCTCCGGGCCAGAAGATACTCGGTTTCGACGTCCTTGGTCAGCGGGATCACCCAGCGCCGGTAGACCTCGCGGATGCGGTCCGGAAGATCCTCTCCGCCTTCGCCGGCCACCTCCCGCGAGTAGTTGCGGGCCTTGCGCTCGACGCGTTCGAGGACGGCGGCTTCGACGGCCGGGTCGGTGATGGCGTGGCAGAGGGCGGCGCCGTCGCCGGCCGCGATCAGGGGGGCCAGGGCGGACTCCTGCCGCCGGTACTTGCCCTCGGCCACGAACTTGCCGTAGTGGATGCGTTTGGACAGGGCCTGGAGGCAGGCGACATCGCAGACCGCGGTCGAGCCGTACTGCTGGTCGTCGCCGGGCGGACACAGCAGCGGCACCATCTCGGCCTCGTAGGTTAGGCGGATGCGCGGGTTGATGTTGACGGCATTGGGGCGTAGCGGACTTTCGTCGAAGCGCAGGGGCGGCAGCAGGGGTTCGGGCAGGTCGTGGAAGAACGGCATCTCGTCGGGGCTGGTGTAGCGCCGCATGCCGGCATGGATGATCTCGGTGCGTTGCAGAAGGTAGCCGGTGAGGTTCTCGCCGCCGACGGCCGGGCCGAAGGCGCCGGGCACATAGACCCGCCCGTTGCGGCGGAACTGCGCCCGCTCGATGAGCGCGAAGATGATGGTCTCCTCGAGCCGGACGAGGACGCCGCGCACGTTCTCCAGCAGCAGGTGTTCGTTCATGGCGTCACG